>JBATMK010000049.1:0-14115 GCA_049289815.1 Flavobacteriales bacterium | reverse complement strand
GGGTTGGCCTGCACGATCGCTGCTTTGTCATCCACGATCACAATGGGATCGCCGGCATTCTCGAACACCTGTTTGTAGCGCGCGTGCGTACGGTCGCGATCGCGCCGCGCAGTAGCCAATGAAGCCGCTTGTTCGATGCGGATCCTCAGGTCGGCGGGGTCGTATGGCTTGGTGGCGTAGCCGAAGATGTTCCCCTTGTTCACCGCGTCGATCACGGCTTGCACATCGGCGTAAGCCGTCATGAGCATCCGTACGGCCTGTGGGTGACGGTCTTTCACAATGGCCAGCAGGTCGGCGCCTTCCATACCGGGCATGCGCTGATCGCTGATCACCACATGCACATCGTGTTTTGCCAGCAGTTCCAGCGCTTCAGTACCGCTGTTGGCGATCAGCACATTGAACTCTCTGCGGAAATTGCTTTTGAAACCCGACAGGTTGCCCGGTTCATCGTCCACGTACAGGACGGTGATGCGTTCTGCTCCAGCGGTCATGCGCGAAGGGCGATGTTATCCTCTTGTTGCACCACGGGAATGCTGATGCGGAATTCCGATCCCTGCCCGGGGGTGCTTTCAACGGCGATGGTGCCATTGTGCTTTTGTACGATGCTATAGGTGATGGAAAGCCCGAGGCCTGTGCCTTCACCAACACCCTTCGTTGTGAAGAACGGTTCGAAGACGCGGGACTTCACGGTTTCGTCCATCCCGCAGCCGTTGTCCTGCACGGCGATGGTGATGATCCCGTTCTCGTGCCAACTGCGGATGCTCACAGCGCCGTCGCCGCCATCGCCGTGCTTGGCGCGTACGGCTTGGGCTGCGTTGGTCAACAGGTTCATGACAGCCTGGTTCAGTTTACCCGGGTGGCAGTCGGCCTGGGGCAGTTCGGCCAGCGCCGTATGGATCTCCACGCGACCCTTGATCTGCGGGCTCAACAAGCCGATGGTGGAGCGGATACCCTCGTTGATGTCCGCCTTTTTCACGGCATCCTCGTCCAACCGGCTGAAGTTGCGCAGGCCTTTCACGATCTCGGCCGTGCGGCGTGCACCCTCATCGATGCTGGCGATCATGCCGTCCAGTTCGTTGATGGATTCATCCAGTCCCAGTTGCTCGCACTTCTCGTGGGCGGCTTTCAGGTCGGCACCGCTTGAACCCTCCTTCACACTACGGAAGTCGGCAAGGACTTGCACGATATCCTGCAAGTTCCTCCGCAACGGGGGGATGTTGCTGTTGATGAAGTTGATGGGATTGTTGATCTCGTGCGCAATGCCTGCGGTCAACTGACCGAGGCCGGCCATCTTCTCCGCGTTCACGAGTTGCACTTGCGTGCGTTTGATCTCTTCGTTGGCTTCAACGAGTTCGTGTGTACGCTCGGTCACTTTCTGCTCCAGGATGGCGTTCTGATCACGGATGATGCGTTCGTTCTCCTGCAGTGCGGCCAGTGCTTCGGCTTGCGAGCGTTCCTTCTCGCGACGCAGGATGTTGATCTTATCGGCCAGACCGAAGGAGAGCAAGATGCCCTCAACGGCAGAGCCCAAGGGCATCGTGTATTTTGTCCACCCGTTGTACGGAAGTACGTTGAAGTCCTTGAGGATGAAAACCACCACCCCGATCAGGAAAACAGTCCACGCGATGAGGAAGTATCGACCGGCACGCGAACCGCGCCTCACCATGGCGATCGAAACGACGAGTTGATAGAGTGCCAACGGTCCCACAGCCATTTGCAAAAGGTTATATCCCTCGAGTGGCCAGTAGGTCAACCGTGCGAGAAGACCTGTCCCTAGGATCGCGTAGAACCAATACCGCAAACGATAGAGGCGCGGCAGATTTTCGCGCACGTGCATGAACGTGTACATGAATTCGTTCGCAGCCACCGCTGTCATGACGGTCAGGACCATCGAGGCATTCACGGACCACCAGAGATTGTCGGTCCACAAGAAGTACTTCCCTAGTCCAAGGAACGTGGCTTGTGTGAATGCGACCAACGTGATGTAAACCACGTACATGCCGTAGCCCCGGTCGCGCATGCTGATGAAGATGAACAAGTTGTAGAGAAGCAGTACCGCGAGTACACCCATGTAGGCACCAAGGATGGAATTGCGCCACGACAGTTGTTCGGCATATGTGGCCTGGGAGCCGATGGACAGTGGAAGCTGGAGTTGCTTTTCACTGCTGAGCCGCAGGTACAGTTGGGCTGTGCTACCCGGTGCAATGTCCAATGGGAATGCAGGATCAATATCCGGGATCGGGGCTGAACCTGCGGCTACCGCTTGCCCTATCTGAGCGCTTTCGCTAACGCGGCCTTCCTGGACCACAAAAGCTTGTATCCGTTCCAGTTCCGGATGCGGTATGTAGGCGAACAATCGGGGCGATGAGGTACCGTTCCTGATATTGACCCGTACCCACATCGCACTTGTGGTCAAGCCGAAATTGGGCACCGGTTCATTCGTGCTGTGGAACGCTTGACCTGCCGCGACCATATGCAGCCCGGCGGTTCCCGAACTGTCCTCTGCGATGCTCATATACTCACCGAGGGGTTGCATAGGTGAGCTATCGGTGACCAGCAATACATTTTGCGCGGAAGCGGGTCGGCTTACGACCAGAACCAAGCCGATGGCCATGAATAGTGGACGGAGCATGGCGGCCTCATACGCCAGAGCACCCCCTATGGTTCACACCCGCTAGGCAGAGTGCCTGAGCGTAGGCCAGAGCACCGATGATCGCTCAACATTGTTGCTCAATGACAGAAGGTACTGGATATCGAGCAGCGCTGTGCCGGTGTTCTCGATGCACCGCTGCATGGGCTTGTACCTCAAACTCAGGATCCGCTTTCGAAGATCCAGCCGCGCGCCATCCATGGCTATGGCATTTGTTGTCCCTGTCAGGATGCCGTAGAAACCCGGTTTGGGATAATCGAACCACCCCTTTTCACCAACGCGTTCCACAACATGTAGGCCCAAACGCAGCGCGTAGCGCAACGTGTATTTCGCTGCTACCCCGATGACGGTATTGGCGTTCAGGTTGCTGGCCATCGCGATCCCGGCCATGACCAGCACATGTGGGATGCCGCGTCCGCCGAACCTGTTTGCGTTCCACAGCCCGCCGATCTCCAGAACTCCAGAAGGGAGTTGGTCCTCTATGAACCTCCGGACCTCCGGATCCATGGCGCCCACCGATGTTTCAACGGGCAAACGGTCGCCAGGGGTCCGAGCAAGATGCAATCGGCAGCCGCCGACCATACCCAGTTCAGCGTGTTCCGCCCAAAGCACCACGATGTTGTTGTCGCGATGCCAACGGCCCTGTTCGGCTACGGTCTCAATGCCGAAGTCCTTGAGAACCTTGGCATGCTGTATTGCGAACTCAGCGCATGTCCAAGGCTCATCAACTGCCCTTACGGCGTGGATCGTTATGCGTTCCATGCGTTGACTGTTGTGCTGGTGTGTTTGCTGAAGATCTGCTCGAATGGCAACCGCAGCGATCTATTGGTAACCTCATCGCCCCTCAGGATCCGGAAGAGGAACAAGGGAACCGTTCCGTTCTGTCCGAACCTGGCAAGCACCTCATCTGAAACTGATCGAAGTGCGGCCAATTGTGGGCCGCACCATGCGGCGCCGACGCCGTAGGTATGCTCGAATGAAAGGAACAATGGTGCTGAGACAGGGTGAATGCCTAAACCCATTCGCGAGGCCTGCAACCACAATCGTTCCATCGCCCGTCCGGTCTGTAGTATCGCGTGCGCATCGTGGCTATTGGCCGAAACCAACCCAACAGCCATTGACGATGGCACCTGTGAGCGGGCCATTTTCTCGAGACCTGTACCGGTATCCCATGATCGCACGAGGCGCATGGCCGCCCGATCGGAGGCGAGCCGCAGGCCGGTCATGTCCACATCCGACAATTCAAGGGTCCGTATGTCGAGGCCGTCCCGCGTACGGTCCACCTCTTCCGGCGACCATCTCACTTCGTGCTCAAAGAACTCCGTGTGACCGTGTTCGTTGATCACGCGCAATCGCTCGGCTCGCCCACACAGGTCGCCGATAGCCTCGAGTTCTCTCCTGTCTTCCACGAGGGTCAGCGAAACACCGCCTTCTCCACCGATCATGCTAAGCAATGCACTTCGCTCGAGTACCGATAGGCGTTCATTCTCCGAGTACCTCCGTGTTGTGTGCCGCTTACCGATCTCTCCAGCCAACTCATCATCGCAGGATCCAGCCAAACTGGGAGCACCCTCGATCAATGCGACCAAACGGTGCTCTTCGCCCAAAGGCAAGGTTCGCAAAGCTATGCCAACCCCCAAGGCGGATGACTTTACCTGCATGTTCTCAATGCATGCACCCAAACTCAGCAGTCCTGTGAGACCCCGCGAATCGAGGGCGGAGTATGACCTTGATGTGTCGTGGAAAAGCGCTATTGATCCATCGTGGAAAACAAACTTCCAAGGCTGCGAATTCCCTGCGGATGGTGCAAGAGCACCGGCTTTAACGATCTCAACAGCTGTTTTCTCATCCAAGCCGCCCTTAACGCCGGTGACCAGGCTCAAGGCACTGATCATCTCGTGAAGTCCTGGCGCAGCAGGCCTCGCCTCGGAGGCAATGCTATCCGCCCTGTTCGCCGCGCTCCTAGGCCGGAACGCGCTTTCGATATCCACGTATCGTCGTTGGGAGGGAAGATCGTGTCCGAGCAATATCCAGCGCACTAGCTCTGCAACAACAGCCCCACCAAGGGCAACGGCACTTCCCAGTTGTGGCCATGTTACGATTGACGTCCCCAAGTCCAGCATCGAGGCTTTCATCCTCGGGCTCAGATCGTCAAGGGCGGCCATGGGGGCAAGAAAGGGGAGCTTTTCCTCGTTCGTTTTGGCTTGTGCTGCCAAGGTCACATCCAAGTGCTCGATCAACCCGTGCAGGATGGGCCGTTCCGGTTCCAGGTCGAAGCGTTCCACATCGATCATGCCGCGGTCGCTGGTGTCCATCACCACCGGGATCCCCAACCCCTTGGCGGTTTGTCGCGAGAAGATCTTCACGTCAACGCTGTCGCATTCATCCACCAGGACGTCCAGTTTGCCGCCATCGGTGCAGAACTGTTCGATGTTCCCACGGTTGATGCCCTCCGGAAAGAGCGTCACCTTCAGGAAGGGATCGATCTCCATGATCTCGCGGGCAACGTTCACCACCTTTTTCAGGCCCAAATGGTGGACCCCGCTGCGGATGCGGTTCAGGTTGCTGAGGTCCAGGGTATCATGGTCGGCGAGGCGCAGCTCACCGAAGCTCCGTTCCATGGCCATGGTAAGGGCGATGCTCTGGCCAACGCTCAGTCCGATGACGCCGATGCGCTTTGTGGCCAGAACCGCCTGCTCTTCGCGTGTGATCTTGTTGCGGTTGCGGTCCGTCCGTACCAGCACGAATTCTACCTCGTCGAGCAGGTGCACCAGCCGGTTGCTCCAGGTGTAATGGACCCAAACCCCGTATTCGTCCAATGGTATTGTGCCGATATGCCCCAGCGCAGCAGCCTCCAAGGCTTCCGGCGTGAATTTGACCGAAGGGTTGAGCGCGCGGACCAACTCTTTCAGCTGGCTCCCGATGGTGTCGTGAACACTCAGACCCGGCTGGACCACCAGGCTGGCCATCCGCGAACGCGCCGCCTCATCCGAAAGTCGGATGAAGTCCGGCTGCCACCGATCGGCAGCAAGCAGGGACGCAGACTTGAGCGCGTTAAGGGTCTTGATCATGCGGGCTTCCGGCGGGCGACCAGGAGTTCCGTTTGGTTGCGAAAGCTAAAAACGGCTCTCGAGTTATCAACATTTTTTCCACGATCTGTGACGAGTCGCGAAACCCGATCGACCAGACCCACGTATTGGGGCGGCAAGAAAGGACCCATGGGCATACCGGTCAACCTGCACGCCACGGCACTTACACCCTGCGTGCTCTATGTGGATGATGAGGCGAGCAACCTGCAAGCCTTCATGGCGGCTTTCCGCAAGAACTTCCAGGTGCTCCTGGCCGGATCGCTCCAGGAGGCTTGGGAACTCTTGAGCAAACACGACGTCCATGTGGTAATGGCGGACCAACGTATGCCCGGCACCTTGGGCACCGAATTACTGACCCTTGTGCGGGATCGCTATCCCCGCATCCGCCGCATGTTGGTAACCGGCTACAGCGACATCCAGGCGGTGATCGATGCCATCAACAATGGCGGTGTCATGCGCTACATCAGCAAGCCGTGGCAACCGGAACAGGTGCTTGCCGCCGTCCAGAAGGCCTTCACGGAGGTCCGCTGCGAGCGCGACCAGGATGAACACGCGGCGCGCCTGACCGAAGCCAATTCCCAATTGGAGTTCGCCCTGCGACAAGCGCTGCTCTCCTGAGCGCTTTCCATCACCTATTCATTCCCTTGGCCCGGTAACTGCCGTCGGGGCACCGTGTTAGGCATCTTTGCCCGCCAACGCTTTCCGTATGACCCGTTGTTCCCCCCTGGAACGCTGTGCTCCAGCGTTCTTCGCCCTGATCGGCATTTTCTTCGTCGCGCAACCCGCCACCGCACAGTGCGATCGATGGCAGCAACGCGTGCAGTACACCATGGAGGTGGCGTTGGACACGAAGACACATGGTTTCAACGGCACCGAGCGGATCGTCTACTCGAACAACAGCCCCGACACCTTGCGTGAGGTGTTCTTCCATCTCTATTTCAACGCCTTCCAGCCGAACAGCGAGATGGATATGCGCTCGCGCACCATCGCCGATCCCGACCCGCGCGTTGGTGATCGGATCAACAAGTTGACCGCCACTGAAGAAGGCCGGCTCTCCGTTACCGCCATGACGCAGGACAATTCCGCTGTGATCCTCGATCCGCGGGGCACCGTTCTGAAGGTGAAGCTGGCAAAGCCGATCCCCCCGGCGACCTCGACAACGTTCGATCTCACCTTCAACGGACAGGTCCCCAAACAGATCCGCCGCAGCGGAAGGGACAATGCCGAGGGAATCAGCTACAGCATGACGCAGTGGTATCCGAAGCTCGCCGAATACGATGCCCAAGGATGGAATGCGATACCCTACGTGGGCCGCGAGTTTTTTGGCGTTTGGGGCGATTTCGATGTGAAGCTCACCCTCGATAGTGCGTTCACCGTTGCTGCGAGCGGTGTGCTACAGAACCCGGAGACCATTGGCCACGGCTACGCCGCGAAGGACCGGGGCCTGAGTTCCATCGGTGCCAAGCTCACATGGCATTTCAAAGCCATCAACGTCCATGATTTCGCATGGAGCGCCGATCCCGACTACGTGCACCGCACGCTGCAGATGACCGATGGCCCTTTGCTCCATTTCTTCTTCCAGCCAGGCGAAGCGGAACAAATGGACGCATGGCAACAGCTCCCCGGCTACATGGCCAAGAGCTTTGCCTACATGGGCGAGCATTTCGGCAAGTATCCCTGGCCGCAGTACAGCTTCGTGCAAGGTGGCGATGGTGGCATGGAATATCCCATGCTGACGCTGATCACCGGGAACCGCCGCCTCGGCAGCCTCGTTGGTGTGAGTGTGCACGAGAGCATACACAGCTGGTACTACGGCGCGCTCGCCAGCAACGAAGGCCGCTTCGCCTGGATGGACGAGGGCTTCACGGAGTACGCCAGCAGCGAAGTGATGCAGCATCTCTTCGGTGGCACCGGCGACACGCACATCGGGAGCTATCAGGGGTATTACGATCTGGTGAAAAGCGGGAACGACGAACCGCTCAGCGTGCATGCGGACCAGTTCCTCACCAACCATGCGTACGGCACCAGCGCTTATACCAAGGGCGAAATGTTCCTTAGCCAATTGGGTTCCGTGATCGGCGACAGAACCGTGCATGCGGGCTTGCTGGACCTCTGGAAAGCCTGCGCGTTCAAGCATCCGGAGCCCGTGGATGTGAAGCGTGTGATGGAAAAGCGCAGCGGTATCGAACTCGATTGGTACTTCGATGAGTGGATCAACACCACACGAACGCTGGACTACGCTGTCACCGGGATCGAGCAGACCAAGGACAGCGTGCGGGTGACCCTCGCACGTATCGGTGAGCAATTGATGCCCGTGGATGTGGAAGTGCTCTTCGACGACAGCAGCAGGATCGTGGTGCAGGTGCCGATGTCGCTGATGCTGGGCGAAAAAACCAACGGTTCAGAGGCCTTCGCCTTCGTTACCGTGGGGCCATGGAAATGGACACATCCCACCTGCTCCTTCAGCGTGGCCCTGCCCAAGAAGCGGAGCGTATTGAGCGTGGCTGTTGATCCCACCTTGCGCCTGGCCGATGTGCAGCGGGAGAACGATCGGTTGGAATTGCCGAAAGGGGAGAGGAGCGTGCATCGGGAGTGAGCCCGTGCGTCGAGCGCCGTGCGCGGTCGCGGGTACATTCGCGCAGGCCTTGCACAATGGGCTGAACAGGCGGAATGGACGAGCAACGGATCAAAGAGGTCATACAGCAGGAAGTTCGGAACGTTGCCTTCCGTAGCGTGAGCGAGAGCGATGCCCTGTTGGAGCAGAACATCCTCGATAGCGTTGGGGCTGTTGATCTGGCGGTGGCGCTCGAAGGTGCCTTCGGCATCAGCATTCCTTTCGTTGACATCAACAAGCAGCATTTCCACAGCGTGCTCACCTTGTTGGACTACGTTCAAAAGAAAAGGGTTTGACCACTGCGCCTGAAACGCAAACCCCAGGCGGGCGGTGGGATCATGCCGTGGCCCTGTTGATCGCCGGCGCGCTGGTGTTCAGCGTTGCTTTCAGCATTGTTACGCCAGGCCCAGTCGACACGGTGATCGAAGCCCGGGCTGCGACACGAATGACGTGGCCGTTGTGCGGCTATCTGGACAACTACAAGACCGAGCCATACCTGTCTTCGATCCTGGCACCCGCGTTTTCCGATGGTTCGAGCATCGTGCTCTTCGGTTCATCGGAACTCACTACCACCGATCATCCGGCCAAGCCCTTCAACTTCTTCAACAACACCTTAGGTATGCCATTGCTGGCCATTGGGCATGCAGGCAGCCAGAGCTTCGCCATCCACAGCCAGTTGATCAGCAGCGGGGCGGATCTGCACAACGCGCGCATCGCCATCCTCATCTCGCCCAGTTGGTTCGTGGACCGGGCCGGGATGGAGGGCACCAGCCTGAGTTGTTTCCTGGAGTACAACCCGGCACCATCGCTCTACCGTGTGAACACGGGACTTTCCAAGGGCGATACCGCCGGCCTTGCCGTGCGCGGATTCCTCGTGGAGCATCATCATGAACTCGGCGACGCGCAACCGATCGTTAAGCACATGATCCAAGGGGGCTCCACCACGGAGCTCGCGCGTTACTGGTTCAGCCTGCCGTGGAACTCGCTCCTGGTGGACAGGACCAGCGCAACCATGTTGGCTTCAGCCCGACCAACACCGAAGCCATTGGTGCCGGTCGCTCCACCCGAAGCGGCTCCGGATTGGGACAGCCTCTATGCAAAAGCGCGTGCAGAGCATCTGGCCGTATGCACCAACAACAAGGCATTCGTCAACGATGCTTATTACACCGAGCACGTGAACGGGGCCACCCGCCGGATCGAACCTGTGCAACTGGAAGCCAACCGCGAATACGCCGACTTCATCGGGCTGCTCGATCACCTTCGGGCGAAAGGCGCGCGCCCGGTGTTCATCATCCAGCCCCTCAATCCCTTCGTATACACGGATCTGAATGAGATCGACCCGACGATCGATGCCATCAGGAAGGCGTTGGATGAACGCGACTTCGCGTATCTGGATCTATGGATCAGCGACACGGCCCGGTTCGAACCCGGTGTTCTTACCGATGTGATGCACCTCGGCCCATTGGGTTGGTACCGCGTGGACAGCATGATCCTGGCCCATTTCCAATGAAGCGCGCGATCAACCCTTGGCGTACCGTGAAGTGGACCGTGATCTACACGGCGCTTGCGATCGGGCTGTGGTGGTTGCACAACCCTTTCGAGGTTTCCATGGAAGCAGCGGCCAGTGCCGTGAAGTTCGTGTACCAGCAGTTCTAGCGCATGTTGCCCTTCGCCACCGTCGAGTTCTACATGCTGTTCGCGTTGGTGGTGGCCGCGCTGTTCCTGGTGAAGGCCGTGATCGGAAGCAGGGTGAAGTTGGGTTCAGCGCTATTGGTGGTGAGCCTTGGTTTTGCGATCGTCTACTATCCGAAGCCGATCCAGTTGCTCGCCTTCACGGCGTACCAATGCCTGTTCTGCTGGTTCCTGTTGTTCAAGTGGCAGCGGTTGCACAAGCTGTTGGGCAGCCTGCTCCTCGCGCTGCCCATGGTGTTGGTGAAGTTCAACGTGGAAACAGAGCTCCTCTCGTTCGCCGGTCTCAGCTACATCACCTTCCGTTGCGTGCAGGTGTATCTGGACGGGGAACTGGTGCGGGAGCGTTTCACGTTCTGCGCGTTCATCACCTTCCTGCTCTTCACGCCCAGCTTGCTCGTTGGCCCGATCGATCGCTATGAACGTTTCAAGACAGATCTCGACGACGGATGGTCGCGCCTCAACAAAGCCTCGTTCACGGCAGGGTGGGAGCTGATGGTCCTTGGCCTGTTGCACAAGTTCGTTCTCGCCGAACTCGCCGATCGCTTCTGGCTTTCACGGATCCCCGCCGAGAGCGTTGCGGTGATCGACATGACCAACAGCATGTACGCGTACACGGTCTACCTCTACTTCGATTTCGCGGGCTACTCACTCCTGGCCATGGGCCTGGGCCGGATGATGGGCATTGCGTTGCCGTTCAACTTCGACAGGCCATGGCTGGTGAGCAACCCACCGGAGTTCTGGAAACGATGGCACGTGAGCCTCGGCGATTGGCTGCGTGATTATTTCTTCCGGCCGATCTACAAGAATTTGAGCGGCGTGCAACGCCTGCGGACGTGGCCTTTGCTGCGCCAGAACATCGCTCTCTTCAGCACTTTCCTGCTCATGGGCTGCTGGAACGGCATCGAGCCGCATTACATCGTCAGCGGCGCGCTGTTCGGCCTGTACTCCGTGGTGTACAACAGCTACCAGCACCTGAGCCGTAAACACCAATGGAACTTCTGGGGAAGCCTTCCTGAAAAGGCGGTGAGGCTCATCTCCATCGTGATCATGGTCAATCTCTGCTGTTTCGCCCTGTACATCTTCAGTGGCCGTTTCCCATACTTGCACTGAACCATGCGTTTCGACATCGTCACCGGCCGGTTCGAGGAGCTTGATCAGGCAACGGGCAAGTTGGCCCTGGCCGGGAGCGATCGTGACTTGTCGTGGTCGGCATTGCGCGATGAAGTGCAGCAACTGTCCAGCCTGATCACGGATCTGGCTTTGCCCAAAGGCCATCCGATCATGGTGTATGGTCACAAACGCGCGGCCATGGTGGTGGCCGTACTGGCTTGCATCTCCAACGATCATCCCTACATCCCGGTGGATACCGTTGTTCCGATGGAACGCGTCAAGCGCATCCTTGCCATCACCAGGACGCAAGTGCTGATCAACTGTACCGGTGAAGCCTTGGCGCTCGATGCGGCCATCATGATCTCGGAAGGCATCGTTCAACGTGTCGGCCAACCTGACTTCAGCGAGAGCATCCCGTTCCGCAGCGACGACCCGATCCGCTACATCATCTTCACCAGTGGCAGCACCGGCGAACCAAAGGGCGTACAGATCACGCGCGAAGCAGCAGCTTCTTTCCTCCGGTGGATGACCAATGACTTCCGTTTCGGTGCTAAGGATGTCTTCATCAACCAAGCGCCGTTCAGCTTCGACCTCAGTGTGTATGAGCTGTTCACCGCTCTGCATTTGGGCGGCACACTCTTGCTCAACGATGCAGCTACCTGTAAGGATTCGCAGCGCTTCATGGCGCGCCTTGCGCACTACGGTGGTTCCGTTTGGGTGAGCACGCCCACGTTCGCTTACCTCTATCTCACAGAGCCAGCCTTCGTCGAACGGACGCTTCCAACGCTCCACAGTTTCCTCTTCTGCGGTGAAGCACTGCCGAAGATGACAGCGCAGCGCCTGCTCGACCGCTTTCCCTCATCGCGGGTCCTGAACACCTACGGTCCTACTGAAGCAACAGTGGCCACTACATTGATCGATGTCACGCGCGATCTTCTGGCCAAGTATCCGGACATGCCCGTCGGTTATTCCAAGCCGGAAGGTGATGTGCGCACCAATCCGGAGGGGACCCGCGACGAGCCGGGCGAGATCGAGATCATCGGCCCGCACGTGAGCATCGGGTACTTCAAGGACGCTGACCTGAACGCCGGGAAATTCTTCACGGTGGATGGCCAACGGGCTTTCCGCACCGGCGACTATGGCTATATCCAGGATGGCATCCTGTTCTTCAACGGGCGCCGCGATGAACAGGTGAAATTGAACGGCTTCCGCATCGAACTCGGGGACATTACTGCACAGATGCTTGCTGTACCCGGGGTTGCCGACGCTATCGCAGTGCCGCTGAAAGCCGGCGAAGTGGTGAAGCGCATTATCGGGTTCGTCCGTGCACAACCCGGTTCCGACAACGAACAGGTGCGTGCGGGAATATTGGCGCGGCTCAAGAAGGAGTTGCCGGAATACATGGTGCCAGGGGATATCGCTTTCGTGGATGCCTTCCCGGTGAACACAAGCCACAAGACCGACCGCAAGGCGCTCATTGAGGGCTACCTCAAGCGGTGATCACTGCGCGTGTCCTGTGAGCAACTGGACCACGATCCTATTGAACTCCTTTTTCCGCTCGATGTTCGCGACATGTCCAGCGTCCTCAATGATCACCAAATGATCAGGCGGCAGGTTGTTGCGACGGTGGATGCCTTCGCCCACCAGCAACGGGATCAACTCGTCCTCACGGCCCCATAAGACGTAGACCGGCATCGGCCAGGTGTACACCTTCGTGGTGTACTGCTGTTCACGCAGGACCGCGTCCTTCATCAGGGCTACTTGTGCGTCGTGGTAGGGTTTGATGTAGCGGTCGTTCACCTGCCTCAGGATGAACCGCGGGATCCATGGGTCGTGGTAGACGGAAATGTTCAATGCCTTGCGCTGGCCTTCGGCGTCGGCAGGGGAGAGCAGATCGAGGATGCCCTTCGCACCGGCGACGTGCGCGACACTATCCGCCATGTGCACTGGATAGTCGCTTGCAGGCCCGTCGTAGATCACCAGCACGCGGGTGCGCTCGGCATGCTGTTCGGCGAAGCTGGCCGCGATCGCCCCGCCATAACTGTTGCCCACTACGTAAACAGGTTCTTTCACACCAAGGCTGTCGAGCAATAGAGCCACGTGCGCCACCTGGGCATCGATGCTGTTGCCGCTCCAGTTCCATGTGCTCTTGCCGTGACCGAGAAGATCGGGCATGATCAGGTCGAAGTACGTGCTGAGCTCCTTGGCATTCCCGGCCCATTGGGTCATTCCACTGCCGGTGATGCCATGCAGCAAAAGCAGCTTCGGTTTGCCGGTCGTATCGCTGCTCCACGCGAAGTGCACACCGTCCGGAGCGGTGAAGCTGTGCGCGTTGATATCCTGCCGCTTCAGTTTACGCAGTTGGGAACGCTCGTTGACCTTCACCAGGTTGCAGGAGCTGAGCAAAAACAGGCCACACATCGAGGCGAGCGCTGAAAGGGACCTGGGTTGCATGCACCGAAAATACCCGCGAACGCCGCACGTCAATTGGCCCGCTTGGCGAGCGTCTGCACGTCGATGAAGTAGAGCACCTTCAGCGAGAAGCTGTTCGCCCCGGGTGCTTGCCATGTATGGCTCAGGTCGTCGAAGTAGTTCTGCGTAACGGTGTTCTGCTGCGTGAAGATGTTGTCCTTCCAGCCGAGCGTGAGTTCACTGCCGGGTGCGAAGTTCCAGCGCAACCACAGGTCCAGCGTGAAGGCGTCGAAATCCACGTCATGGCGAGAGCTTCCATCGTCATAGAACCCGGTGTAGTCGGTGGTCGTGGTCTTTCCATTCTCCAACAACTCGTGATATTCCAAATAGTGGGCGCGGCTCCAGTAGTGCCGAATACGCGTGTTCATCGAGATGCGCCGTGTAAAGGTGTAACTGCCTTCAAGGCCGAGTTCCGTTGTCCATTGATCGCGTCGACCGAGAATGATGGCATCGTTGTGGAAGGCTACCCAGCCCACATCGTCGTTCTT
>JBATMK010000048.1:0-1552 GCA_049289815.1 Flavobacteriales bacterium | reverse complement strand
TCTTTTGGTCTATCGCGGTCATAATTGCGATCCCATGGCATATAAGTGTTGAATGGTCGCATGGGGATCAGCGAACGTGCACGGGTGAATCGCGAACGAGCACGGAATGGCCCCCTTTCCCGCCTCTGAACATCGGCCGATCGCGAGGCCAGGAACTTCAACTCCGCTCGCTCGCGCTCTGCGCACAGGATGACCGACCGGCCCCTTCTGGACGGAAACCCAACTGCCCGTCCATCCGTTGCAAGGCCACCTATGACCTCTTCTTACCACATTCTTGCTCTTGCCCTTCTCTTCGCCCCGCGGTCAAGCGCCCAAACCCCGGCCGAGGACATGCTCCTGGCCGACGACTTCAAGGCGGCGGTAGCTCCGCTGGAGGACGAGGCGAACATGATCAACGACTATGAGGCCTTGAACAAGGCCTTGGGTCGCGATAGCATCCGTCTGTGCCAGGGTTATGCCTGCACCGGCTGGATGGAGGACAAGTACACCGATGGAACGCTCAAGCACCGGGGCTTTTATGAGAACGGCCAGTTGCTCGTATACAAGAACTATCACAGCAACGGAACACTTGAACGGGAGTTCCGCACCGTGGACAACTTCAGGGCTGTACTGCTTACTTACCACCCGAACGGCACCATCCGTACCCAAGTGAAGTACTTCAAGGGTGTGGCATTGGAATGGACCGACCACTACGGCAACGGCCAGGTGCGGTATGAGGAGGAGAAGCACAAGACCGAGCCCTGGTACCTGAAGATGAACCTCTACCAACCCGATGGCACCCCGATCAGTACCCTGATGGTGGTGGACAAGAAGAAGAACGAGGTGGAGCAAAAGGAATATTGGCCCAACGGAACGGTGCGGTTGTCCGGCAAGGCGCGCTTCGATCCCAATCGGCAGGATTGTGTACGCGTGGGCAAGTGGACCAACTTCGATCCCCAAGGCAAGCCCACCTCGGAAGAAGAATATGTCGACGGCCGTGTACACGCAACCACGGCACTCTGACCCACGGTAGCCCCTGAAAGCAAACGAGCCCCGACATTGTCGGGGCTCGCTCATTCTTGGATATCCACTCTTACTTCTTCCCGTCCTTCACTTCCTCGAAGTCCACGTCGGTGACTTCCTGGTCGGTGGTGGAGGTGTTCTGCTCGTTCGCGCTCGCGCCTGGTTGCTGCGCTTGCTGCGCAGCGGCGTACATCTCCTGGCTTGCGGTCTGGAACACGTTGTTCAACTGGCTCATGGCCGTATCGATACCTGCCATGTCCTGTGCGCCGTGTGCTTTGCGCAATTCGGCGAGGGCGGTTTCAATGGGTCCCTTCTTGTCCGCAGGCAGCTTGTCCCCGAACTCCTTCATCTGCTTCTCCACCTGGAAGATGAGGCTGTCGGCCTGGTTCAACTTGTCCGCTTTTTCCCGCGCCTGGCGATCCGTATCAGCATTGGCGGTGGCTTCGCGCTTCATCTTCTCGATGTCGTCCTTGCTCAGGCCGCTGCTGGCCTCGATGCGGATGCTCTGCTCCTTGCCGGTGGTCTTGTCCTTGGCGCCCACGTGCAGGAT
>JBATMK010000047.1:0-3935 GCA_049289815.1 Flavobacteriales bacterium | reverse complement strand
ATCGAACTCGCCGTAGCCGTGGGCGGGTTCCACCACCGCCTTGAACTTGTCGCCAGCGGCACGGCCTTCCATCTGTTGTTCCAAGCCGGGCACGATCATGCCCGCGCCTTGCAGGTAGGCGAAGGGGTCGTTGCCGGCTGACGTATCGAGCAATTTGGCGTCGTTGTCGCTGAGGGTGTAGTGGAATGAAACCACCGAGTTCTTCTTGATGCGCATAGGGTGTGGGGAAAGGGCGGTGAAAATAATAGGCGGCGTCAACGGATGCTGTGGATAAGGCAACTGTTGGAAGGGCAGCCAGTGCGAGCAACATGCTGCCGACATTTGGCACTATGGAGAAGTTGTTCGACGCCTTTCCTGCGCTGGATGCCACAGCGTGGGAAGCACTTATCCGAAAAGAGCTGAAGGGCGCCGACCCTGCGACGATCGCGGTGAAAGTCCCAGGGCTGCCGGAGCTGAGGCCCTTCGCCACACGGGATGCTGTCGCAAGCATTGGTGAGTTCCGTCGCGGGGTGAAGCGTGCAGGCAATCCCTGGCGTGCCACCATCGAAGTTGATGCCTTCGATCCGGATGCGAACGACCTCTTGCTCGAAGGCCTCATGGGCGGCGCGGATGGTGTGCGCGTGAACGGTGATGTGGGGGCCCTGCCCGAAGTCTTGAAGGACGTATTGCTCGCAGGCGTCGACCTGCAACTCACCGATGGCACACCGGCCGCAATGCGCTGGCTGCGGAAGGAAGCGGAACGCCAGGCTGCGCAGCCCAACGAGATAAGTCTCTGCATAGGCCTGCCTCACGACCAGGATGTCTCCGACCTGAAGGAACTCATCACCGACTTCCCTTCGGTCCGTTTGTTCGAAGTGCGTGATGTTCAACAAGGCGTAGCGCAGCTACAGCGGCTTATAGCGATGGGCTTCGCGCCGGAACGTGCTGCCCGTTGCATCCAGTTCATCGTTCGCCTGGGCGATGATCTCTTTGTTGAAGCCGCCCGTCTCCGCGCACTGCGCGAGGAATGGGCTACGGAAGTCAGCCGGATCACGGGACATCATGGTTCGCATAACTGCTGGATCCAAGCGGTGGTCACCTACCGCCCGGCTGTCACGTCGAGCGGAGTCGAGACGTCACCGTATGACAATGTGATCCGCGCCACGCTCCAAGCCATCAGCGCGATCACCGGTGGCTGCGATGGGCTCACGATCCCCACTCCTGCCCTGCCCGAAGGCGATGTGCTCGGGCGCCGCGTTGCGCGCAACATCCACAACCTGCTGCGGGATGAGTCCTTCCTGTCGCGGGTTGCCGATCCTCTTGGGGGCTCTTACACGGTTGAGGAACTCTCGAGTGCAATGGCTTCAGGCCACAGGCCACAGGCCACAGGCCATGACGCCGACAAGCCTGAGGCCTGGGGCCTGAAGCCTGAGGCCGGCATTCCCAACAGAGAAGAGATCCCCCTCAAATCCTTCTACACGCGGGTCGACACCGAGCAATTCGAACACCTGAAGTTCGGTGCGGGCGCTCCACCATACTTACGTGGGCCCTACGGCAGCATGTACGCGATCCGTCCGTGGACGATCAGGCAGTACGCGGGCTTCAGCACGGCGGAAGCGAGCAACGCCTTCTACCTCCGCAACCTCGCCGCTGGACAGATGGGATTGAGCGTCGCCTTCGATCTGGCCACGCACCGCGGCTACGATAGCGACCATCCGCGCGTGAAAGGTGATGTTGGGAAAGCCGGTGTGGCGATCAGCAGCGTGGAGGACATGAAGATCCTCTTCGACAGCATCCCGCTGGACAAGATGAGCGTGAGCATGACCATGAACGGCGCCGTGCTGCCCATCATGGCCTTCTTCATTGTTGCTGCGGAAGAGCAAGGCGTGAAACCGGAGGAACTGCAAGGCACCATCCAGAACGACATCCTTAAGGAGTTCATGGTGCGCAACACCTACATCTATCCGCCGGGACCGAGCATGCGCATCGTGGGCGACATCTTCAGCTATTGTGCGAAGAAGATGCCCAAGTTCAACAGCATCAGTATCAGTGGATACCACATGCACGAGGCCGGCGCGCCCGCCGATCTTGAGCTGGCCTACACGCTGGCCGATGGCATCGAGTACGTGCGCACTGGCATCGCTGCAGGCATGAAGGTGGATGAGTTCGCCGGGCGCCTCAGCTTCTTCTGGGGCATCGGCATGGACCTCTTCATGGAGGTGGCCAAGATGCGCGCGGGGCGTTTACTCTGGGCCAAGATGCTGCAAGAGGTCGGCGCGAAGGATGCGAAGAGCCTCGCGTTGCGCACCCACTGCCAGACCAGCGGCTGGAGCCTCACCGCGCAGGATCCATTCAACAACATCGCGCGCACCACGGTTGAAGCACTCGCAGCAGTTCTCGGCGGAACGCAATCGCTGCACACCAACTCGCTGGACGAGGCCATCGCACTGCCCACCGACTTCAGCGCCAAGATCGCGCGCGACACGCAGCTCTACCTGCAGAAGAACAGCGGCATCACCAAGTTCGTCGACCCGCTCGGCGGCAGCTACTACGTGGAAAGCCTCACCCACGAACTGGTGCACAAGGCCTGGGCACGCATCACCGAAGTAGAGGAACTCGGCGGCATGAGCAAGGCCATCGATACGGGCTTGCCGAAGATGCGCATCGAGGAAGCCGCCGCGAAACGCCAGGCCCGCATCGACACCGGCAAGGACCACATCATCGGCGTGAACGCCTTCGTGACGGATGCCGAAACGAAAATGGAACTGCTGGAGGTGGACAATACTTCGGTGCGCGAGTCGCAGGTTGCTCGATTGCAGCAGATCCGTGCGAGCCGGGATGAGGGGGCGGTGCAAGCAGCTTTGCAAGCGTTGAGTGCGGCTGCAGGCCTCAGGCCTCAGACCACAGGCTTCAATTCGCAAGAGAGTGCAGGCCACAGGCCACAGGCCACAGGCTCGAGCACTGACAAGCCTGAGGCCTGGAGCCTGAGGCCTGAAGCCAATTTGCTCGAGCTCGCAGTAACCGCAGCGCGGCATAGAGCCACCTTGGGTGAGATCAGTGATGCCCTCGAAAAAACCTTCGGCCGTTATAGCGCCACGATCCGCAGCATCAGCGGTGTTTACTCAGCGGAAAGCATGCAAGACCCCGAGATGAAGGAGGCCATGCGCCTCGCCGATGAATTCGCGAAAGTCGAGGGCCGTCGCCCGCGCATCCTCGTGGCCAAGATGGGCCAGGACGGGCACGACCGCGGCGCGAAAGTGATCGCGACCAGTTTCGCCGATATCGGCTTCGACGTGGACATCGGTCCGCTGTTCCAGACGCCGCAGGAAGTGGCGCGGCAGGCGATCGAGAACGATGTGCACGTGCTGGGCATCAGCAGCCTCGCCGGTGGCCACAAGACCTTGGTACCCGAGGTGATCAAGGAACTGCGCGAGACCTACGACCGCGGCGACATCCTGGTGGTGGCCGGCGGCGTGATCCCGCCGAACGACTACGACTTCCTGAAGCAGGCCGGCTGCTTCGATGTGTACGGGCCGGGGACGCGGATACCGGCAGCGGCGAAGGGGATCATCACCCGATTGATGGAACGCCGATCCTGATCAACGCCGCCGTAGCGTCGACCCACTGGGTCGACCCGTGATGCAATGGGGCAACCGCCGAAATACCACAAACACATTCGTCTGCGCGGGAACGATTACCGGCAGGGCGCGTATTTCGTGACGTTGTGCACCATGCAGCGGCAGGAATTCTTCGGGCGCATTTTGGGCGCTGGAACAGATGCATTGATAGAATTGAACGACGCCGGCCACGTCGTGGATGAATGTTGGCGTGCGATCCCGGATCATTTCCCGCACGCACGGTTGGATCAAACGCAGATCATGCCGGATCATCTGCATGGGATCCTGGTGTTGACGCCTATTGGGTCGGTGCAACAACCTGTCGGGTCGACCCAGTGG
>JBATMK010000046.1:0-8184 GCA_049289815.1 Flavobacteriales bacterium | reverse complement strand
GAGAACGAGGATGGGATCCTGGCGAACGCCGTGGCCGGAAGCACGATCCGCATCACGAACTCCGAATTCGATCACAACGGGTTCGGCGATGGCTTCTCGCACAACCTCTACATCAACAGCGTGGACTCGTTGATCTTCGAAGGCAACTACAGCCATCGTGCGCACATCGGGCACGAGCTGAAGAGCCGCGCGAAAGTGAATGTGATCCGTTACAACCGCTTCAGCAACGAAGCCGATGGCGATGCGAGCCGGGAGATCGACCTGCCCAACGGCGGGCAAGCCTTCATCATCGGCAACGTGCTGCAGCAAGGGCCCTTGGGCGAGAACGGCAATATGGTGGCGTTCGGATTGGAGGGCCTCACGAATCCTGCCCCGCATGATCTGGTGCTGGTCAACAACACCTTCCTCAACCAGCGCTCCACCGGCAACTTCCTTCAACTGCCCGCAGGCGTGGATCTGCTGAAGTGCTATAGCAACCTGTTCACAGGGTCGTCCACGTTGCTTGTCGGCCCCGCCCCTGCTGCGGTTGATACCATGGGCAACCTCCTGCTCACCGATGCTACGCTCGCGCAGTTCACCAACATCGCTACGCTCGACCTGTCGTTGACCAGCGCAAGTCCTGCACAGAGCATCGGTTACCCGCCGGGGATGTACGGCTCCTTCGACCTGAGCGCGTACTACGAGTATGCATACCCCGTGGGCACCCAACTGCGCTGCCAGCAAGCCACGCTCGATGCCGGGGCTTACGAATTGTGCCCGACCGGTCTGTTGGAACCATCACCGCACCCGGTCGTCCTCAACGAATACGGCTTCATATCCGGTCCATCGGTGGTCTCCTTCGACGTGTTCGATGCTTCGGGAAGAGCAACCGACAGTACCAAGCCACCCGCGCCGGGGTGTTACACGGTCCGATATCGGACAACAACCGGATCCGGCTCCGTGCGGTGTTGCTGGGCGGATCGTTGATCGCTATTCGCCAGCCAGTGTCATCACCTCGGCTTCTTCGAGGAACAGCCGCACCTTTTCCTTTTTCACGGGCTTCATCCGGTCATAGAACCGGATCGCATCGGTATTGAAGGCAGGGGTTTGCCATTGCATGCGCTTGACACCCTTCTTGAGCGCATGCTGTGCAATGGCCTGCATCAGTTTCCGGCCGATCCCTTTGTTGCGCGCTGCGGGGCGCAGGAAGAGGCAATCCATATGCATGTAGCGATCGGCATCCCACGTGGAGACTTCCACCGAGAACGTCGCGTAACCGAGCAACGCTCCATCTTCCTCGGCTACGAGACATAAGAGCCGCGCATCGGCGGCAAAAAGCATTGCTGACAGCGCTTCAGTCTTGCCTTCGGGTGAATAGTCCGTTCGTTCGTACGCCGCGTGCTCAACGCACAGGGCGATGAGTTCCTCCATGTCTTCAGCTCGGGCGGAACGGATGATCGCGGGCATCGTCGTCGGTTTCGGTTGGCAAATGTGCGTAGGGGGATGTCCAGTAGGAATACCTTTCCATCATGAGGTTTCTCGTTCGATCGCTTGCATTGGTGTCGTTGTGCTGGATCGCCTCCCCGATCTGCACGGCGCAGCCCATCGATACGGTGCTGCTTGCTGAGCGTGCATTCGTCCATCATCCGTTCGTGTACAGCACCTATGCCTCGGTGATCGATCGCAATGGCCTGCCGTATGTGTACACGGCGAACCTGGAGTACGGCCTGCGCGTGTTCGATATCACCGACGTGAGTGCCCCAGCCGACGTCCTCGACTTCGCACCCCCATCCTTCGGTGGCCTGAAACCCACCAACCTTTTTCAAGAGAGCGGCCTGCTGTACATAAGTCTGGGCGGCTTCCATGGCGTTACGCAGAACGCAGGGCTGGCGATCCTTGATGTGAGCGACCCGGCCAATGCCGTGATCCTGGATCAGTGGGACAGCGCCGCGTTCACGACGGGTTCGGCCATTGTGCGCGTGCAGAACGGGATCGCTTACCTCGGCGCCATGGAAGAAGGCATCATCGCACTGGACGTGAGCGATCCGGCCAACATCGGTTTCGTGGGGGTCTACCAACCCGACCCGCTGTGGCCGGGCATCGTGAGCTACCCTCCCAACGCGCGTGGCATGGCCTTGCGCGATGACACGCTCTACCTCGCTTACGACGCCGGCTGCCTGCGTGCCATCGACATCAGCGACCCGTCGGCCATGACCGAGATCGGGCACTACTACAATCCGCTGCAGCCTGCGAACACGGCCATCGCTTATAACAACATCGTCCTTGTGGGCGATCACGCCATCATCGCCACCGACTTCTGCGGATTCGAAGTGGTGGACATCGGCGATGCGGCCAACATGCAACAGGAAGCGTGGGTGAACCCATGGAACTGCAACGGCCTTTCGTGGTTCGGCAGCGATGGCCATACCAACGAACTGGTGACGGCGATGGGCGATAGCCTGTTGTTCCTCGGTGGTGCCGATACCGAATTGATGATCTACGATATCAGCGCGCTCACCCAACCTGTGCTGGTGGGCGGGGTGATCTCACCGAACGACAGCGCCGTGACCTGGGGCGTGGACGTTCGCGACAGCCTGGTGGTGCTGGGCTATATCGACAACAGCCTGGTCGGCTTCCCACCTCAGCCGTTCTATGCGGACGAAGGTGGTTTGCGGATCTTCACATGGGAGGCGGATATGGGCACGGGGATGAAGGAGCCCACGGTACCGCCGTTCAACGCAACAGTACACGGCAATATCATCACACTCTCGACACGGTCAGCGATCACTGCGCTCGTGGTATTCAACAGCTTGGGCCAGACCGTTGCTGCGCATCAGGTCATGCTGAGTGATGGCGCGCGCATAGAGGTCCAACCAGCATCGAGAGGCATGTACATCGTCCAAGCGATCACCGTCGATGGTTCCTTTGCGGTCCGCGTTCCAGTTATGGATGCGCGTTGAAGACAACCATGCACCAACACCTCTCCGCCATCCGCTTCGTGCGCCGCACCGGCTTCATCGAAGGGATATCCGCCATCGTTCTTTTCTTCATCGCCATGCCGTTGAAGTACGGTTTCGCAATGCCGCTTGCCGTGAAGTATGTCGGCTGGGTGCATGGGCTGCTCTTCATCCTCTTCATGGTGGCGGTGGCGCGCATGCGCATGGTGGCGCAATGGCCCTTGTCCCAAGTGGGCATTGCCTTCGTTGCGAGCCTGCTCCCGTTCGGCACGTTCTGGGCCGATGCGCGGTATTGGAAGAGGCAAGAGAGGGCGATCGGTCCGTGATGGCCGTCGCTCCTATTTCACCACGGGCAGGCCTGCATTGCGCCACGCCGTGATGCCACCTTTCAGGTTGACCACCTGCTTGAACCCCAGATCGCGCATGGCATCCTGTGCCTCGGCGCTGCGACCGCCCGAAGCGCAATAGACCAGCACGGGCTTCAACTTGTCCAGCTTCGTTACGCGCTCAGTGAAGTCGTCCGCGTACCAGTCGATGTGAACGGCATCCTTCAAATGGCCGGTTTTCCATTCCTCCGGGGTGCGCACATCGAGCAGCAGGTAGTCGGCCTTGTTGGTGGCAGCTGCGAACTGCTGCGGTGTAAAGCCGGCGGGTGCCTGCTGGGCCGACGAGCCGGTGGCGGAACACAGTAACAGGATGAGGGCGGCGTGCGGGAGGAATGAACGGGTCATGGTGGATGGGCGTTTGCGATGAACTGTACGGAGGGTGGGCCCGGGTCTAATTTGCGGGCATGTTGGCAAAGATCATCGTTCCACCGTGCTTGCTGGCGACTTCTCTTGCTGGCATTGCGCAATCCTTCACCAGCACGGGTGGTCCCATACCGGATGATGGAAGCTGGGTGGAGTTCGGGATCGACGTGACGGGTCTGCCAACGATCATCGACACCTTGACCTTCGGGCTGGAGCAGGTGTGCATCAACCTGGAGCATACGTGGCTTTCGGATCTGGACATCAGCATCATAGCCCCGGATGGGACAACGGCCCTGCTGGTCGGTGGGAACGGCGGCGACCAGGACTTTTACACCAACACCTGCTTCCGGGCTGATGCGACGGATGTGATCACAGCGGGCACGCAACCCTACACCGGCGATTGGCGGCCCATGCAGCAAATGGGCGTAGTGAACAACGGACAGGACCCCAACGGCACCTGGAGGCTGCGGATCCTGGACACCTGGCCGTTCGCCGATACCGGGGAACTGTTCGATTGGAGCATCAGCTTCGGTACTGCGCCAGCCACCTATTTCTTCCTGCACTCGAGCAACCTGCCGATCGTGGTCATCACCACACAGAGCGCCATCCCGAACGAGCCGAAGGTCCCGGCAACGATGGGCATCATCAACAACCCGCCCGGGGTGCGCAATGAATTCACCGATCCCTTCACCGACTACAACGGACGGATCGGGATCGAACTGCGGGGCAACAGTTCGCTGATCTTCCCCAAGAAAGGCTACGGCCTGGAGTTGTGGGACGCCAACGACAACGATACGAGCGTGGCGTTGCTGGGCATGCCGGCTGAAAGCGATTGGGTCCTGAGCGCGAATTACTCCGACAAATCGCTGCTCAACAATCCGCTCACGTATTACCTGGGCCGTCGGATGGGGCATTGGGCGCCGCGCACACAACATGTGGAACTGGTGATGGACGGCCAATACTTGGGCACGTACGTCTTCACCGAGAAGATCAAACGGGACGGCGATCGGGTTGACATTGCCAAGTTGGACGCCGATGACCTCGCGGGGGACAGCCTCACCGGAGGCTACATCGTGAAGATCGATTGGCAGCAAGGCAACAACACCCTCAGCTGGACCTCACCCTACCCGCCGCCGAACGCACCGGGCAATGAGGTCATCGAGTTCCTTTATGAATACCCCGCAATACCGGAACCGCAACAGCAAGCGTACATCGAAGCCTACATCGACAGTTTCGAGACGGCGCTCGATGGTCCGCTGTTCACCGACCCCGCACAAGGCTATGCCCGTTTCATCGACCAGCGCTCCTTCATCGACTTCCTCATCATCAACGAACTGGGGCGCAATGTGGACGGATACCGTTTGAGCACGTTCCTGTACAAGGACAAGGACAGCAAGGACGGCAAGCTCACCATGGGCCCATTGTGGGACTTCGACCTGGCATGGCACGACGCCGATTATTGCAACGGCAGCAGTTACAGTGGCTGGGCATACGACCTCAACTACGATTGCCCCGGAGGCAAGATGGTGCCGTTCTGGTGGTGGCGCTTGTTGGAAGATCCATCCTTCACCGACAGTTTGCGCTGCCGCTGGGACGAACTGCGGAATGGCCCGCTCAATACCGACTCTCTTACGGCATGGTGCGATACGATGGCCGCGTACTTGGATGAGAGCCAGCAACGCAACTTCGAGGTGTGGCCGATCCTGAACACGTACGTGTGGCCGAACCCCGCGCCCATTCCGGCGGACTACCCAGGCGAGATCGTTGAGCTGAAGGATTGGATAGCGCTGCGGAACGCATGGCTCGACATGCATTGGCCGGAGAACATCGGTGGCTGTTCGCACGTGGGCGTGGAAGAAGCAGCCCGGGAGGAATGGAGCGCCTTTCCGAACCCCTTCAGCGATGGGATCACGATAGCGGGCCCCTTTGCCGCTCATGCGGAGGTGGTCGTTGAACTCAGCGATGTGGCAGGGCGGATCCTGTTACGACAAGTGAGCAGACCTGCGCATGATCAGGTGATCTTTGTCCCATCGTCCACCGGACTTCCACCGGGCACTTATGCGGTGCACGTTCAGGATGGGACGAGCGCACGGTCGTTCATGGCAACGAAGCAATAGTTTGCAGGCCACGGGCGGCAGGGGTTGTGCGTCTGGGAGGAAGAATGGAACGGGATCGCACGAGACAGACCGTATCGCTCTGGGCGATGTTGTGCGCTGCGGCCTTGCCCGTGGATGCACAGAACCTCGTGAACGGGGACTGCGAGAACAATACCGCCGGCACCTGCCAATACAACCTGCCCAATCCTTCCTTCAATGGCTTCATGCCCAACGTAACGGCATACGGCGGCGGCAATGAGGTGGATATCCAACAGAACGGATGCAACTACGGTTCACCTACACCCAGTGGGCAGTATTTCATTTCGGTGGCGAACTCCCTCTTCGGTTCGCCCGGCGATGAGGTCGCCTTCGATGTAGCACCCCCGTTCGTCGCTGGGAATACCTATACCATCAGCTGGCTGGAACAGGCCAACACGCAGTTCCGCCCGCTGGATACACTGGAGATCGGCGTGAGCGATGTGCTCGGGAGTTTCGGCGTGCGGATCAGCGCCACCCAACCGCCGGACGGGGTTTGGATCGCGCGTAGCACCACCTTCACGGCACCGTTCAATGCGCAGTACATCACGGTGCGCAACCTCGCCCCGTTCGAGGCTTGGAACTTCATCGACTTCCCCGCATGCGCGGTCAATTTCAACCTGGGGAACGACACCACTATCTGCATCGGCAACTCGCTGTTGTTGGACGCCACTTCAACAGGCGCCACCTACTTGTGGAGTGACAACAGCACCAATGCCACGCTGAGCGTTTCGCAGAGCGGTACATATTGGGCGCAGGTTTCCAACGGCAGCTGTTCCTTCACCGATACGATCGTCGTCACGGTGGCGTCCACGCTTTCGGCCGCATTGGGCAACGACACCACGCTGTGCACCGGGCAATCGTTGCTGCTCGATGCCACCATTGCCGGAGGTACCTACACCTGGAGCGATGGCAGCACCAACCCAACATTGAACGTTACCACCACCGGAAGCTATTGGGTGGATGTGCAGGCCGGTGGTTGCACGTATGCCGACACGATCTACGTGAACTTCTTGGCTCCACCCATCGCCGATATCGGCCCCGATACGACGTTGTGCACCGGAAGCATCTTGGCGCTGGATGCAACACAGGCCGGCTGCACATACGCCTGGCAGAACGGAAGCATCTTGCCAACCTTCAACGTAAACGCGGCAGGCACCTATTGGGTGGTGATCACCGCAGGCAGCTGCAGCGACATCGACAGCATCACCGTGGCCTACCAAGCTTCCCTGGTGGTGGATCTCGGCAACGACAGCACCTTGTGCATCGGCAGTGCGATCACCCTGGACGCCACGATGGCCGGTGCCACCTATCTGTGGAACGACGGGAGCACGAACAGCACACTGATGGTGGACAGTTCAGGCACATACAGTGTGGACGTGTCGCAGAGCGTGTGCACCGGTAGCGATGCCATCACCATCAGTTTCATCGCCCCTCCAGCGCCGGACCTGGGGGCCGATACTGCGATCTGCCCGTACGACTCCTTGTTGCTTTCCGCGAACGCACCCGGCAGCAGCCTGTTGTGGAGCGATGGATCGAACGGCGCCACCTTGATCGCCTACCCTTCGGCCATGGTTTGGGTTGAAGCGGACAACGGTGCTTGCGCTAGGCGCGACTCCATGTTGCTATCGGTGCTGCCCTTGCCGCTGGTGGATATCGGTCCGGACACGGCGGTATGCGAAGGCGCGGTTGTTGTGCTCGACGCAACGCAGGCGAACGCTGCCGCATACAGTTGGCAGGACGGCAGCATGGCTCCGTTCTTCGTAGCCGATCAGGCAGGAACGTATTCGGTGGAAGTCACAGCCGTTGGTTGCAGTGCGAGCGATACCATGTACTTGACCGTTGGCCAACCGGCCCTGGTGGACATCGGGAACGACACGCTGATCTGTCCCGGTTACCAAGTGCTGCTCTTCGCCGATGCACCCGGCGCTACGTTCCTCTGGAGCACAGGGGAAACCAGCGCCGGCATTGCGGCTACACGGCCGGACACGTTCACCGTGGTGGTAACGCTCGGCCCGTGCACCAGCAGCGACACGGTGGTACTCCGCTTCAACGAGATCGATTGCGATTGCCCGCTTTATGCACCCAACGCCATGACCAGTGATGGCGACGGCATCAACGATGACTTCTCGCCATACATGCCTTGCCCCGCCGAAGAATGGGAGCTGCTGATCTTCGATCGCTGGGGCGAGGTGATCTTCCGGACGGGCGACCAGTACGAGCGCTGGGCAGGCGGGTCATTGGGCAAGGTGGTCCCTGACGGGGTGTACATCTGGCAACTGAACTACAGGCCGCTCCACAGCAGTGAAGGCCGCCTGAGGCGCGGGCACGTGACGGTGCTGCATTGACGGCGCTGTCGTGGGGGGG
>JBATMK010000045.1:0-3664 GCA_049289815.1 Flavobacteriales bacterium | reverse complement strand
TGCGCCTTGGTAATTGCCGTTCACACGACCATTGAAGCTGCGCACACAGTTGGACGAGGTGCTGCTGCTGTATTCATCGAAGGCGTGGAAGATGTGCCCGACCTCATGCCCGTAAACGCGATTGATCTGGCTGCTGCTCCATCCGTTGGCGCGCCAGAGGATCTGCGTGTACGGCCCGCCGAGATAGGCGTAACCAATGCCGCCATCGGTCAGTTGTGTCGGAGCGCCCGAAGGGTTGTAGGCAATGAAGCAGCTGAATGCGCGATCGGCGCCCACCTGTCCGCGGCGCGCGTGGTTGAAGGCATCGAGCTGGGCGAAGTGCCCACTTTGCGCATAACCCAGGTTCTCCATGATCGCAGAGATCCACAGTCCGTCCTCACCGCCGCTGTGCAAGGTGGGCTCATACCCCTGTGCACCGCCTGTGAGCGGCTCGTACCAATCCATCACGGCGGTCACGCTCCGGCCGTTGAGCGAAGCCGTATAGCTCCAAATGCTCCACGCATCGATCACTTGAAGTTTCGCATTGTCGATATCCGCCTGCGTCCAGGTCCATTGGTCCGGGTCGATGGTCCCATCGCTCTCCACGAAGAAGGTCGCCGCGTTCACCACGCCCAACATCTGTTCGCTGTTGTAGCCAATGGTACAGGTCCAATCCGCCGCATCCTCATCGCCGCTCTTCAGCAGGTCCGGAACGACCTGCGGGACATCGGGCCGCAAGCGCTCGTCGCCGCCGGGGTGGCTGTGGCGATCCATCACAGGGTCCGTGGACTTCAGATCAAAGAAGCCCTCGCTCAGCTTGTTCAGGTAGAGGGCACCGATCCGGTGTTCAGCCGGCATGGCATCGATCTCCGGCTGCGTGATCTGCTCACTGAACATCCGCGCTTGCAGGGACCCCCGTCCAAGATCCAAGAGTGGTGCATCTGCCCTTGCGATGTAACAGCCTGGAGCAACCACCACGGCTACGTGCACACCTCTCCTCTCCAATTCCCCAACCTCCGTCATGGCAGCTCTCACCTCGCGTTGCGGCGTGGTGATGAGGATCGCTTGCTGGGCGCTGCTCAGGAAGGGCACAAGAAAGGTGAGGGCGGCGATGGGGTGGCGCATGCGTTTCGTTGTCCCGATGCATCGGGTCGTTGGGATCATAGGACGGCCGCAAGCCTGAAGTGGCTGCCTACTTTGCCCACGGAAAAGTACCGGTACAACAGTGTTGCTTCCAAAAATGCCGCCAGCACGGCCGTTGCTTTGGCTCACCATCATCGCCTTGGTGCCTCGGCTTGTCGCCGCCATCTTCAGCCAGGGCTACTTCGCGCACGACGACCACTTCCTAGTGATCGAGGCCGCGCACAGCTGGGTGAAGGGCTACGACTACAACGATTGGTTGCCGTGGAACCAGGGTGACAACCCCACACCCAGTGGGCACGGGTTCGTGTACGTGGGCGCTCACTACCTGCTGTTCTCCACGCTGGATGCCATGGGCATGGAAGACCCCAAGGTGTTGATGCTGGTGGTGCGTTTGCTGCACGCGCTGCTCAGTTTGGTGGTGGTGCGCACGGGTTATCGCATGGCCGTGCGCATGGCCGGCGAGGCGATCGGTTGGCGCTGCGGACTGTTCCTGGCGCTCTTCTTCTTCATGCCGTTCCTGGCGGTCCGCAACCTCTTCGAAGTTGCCTGCATGCCCTTCCTGATGCTGGGTGCATGGCAACTGGTGAAACGCGCCGAAGGACCCACGATGGCCGATGTACTGATCGCAGGTACATGGATCGGCCTTGCGGTGAACATCCGTTTCCAAACGCTCTTCTTCGCGGTAGGACCGGGCTTGGTACTGCTGTTCGGCCATTGGCGCAAGGCGTTGGTGTACGGCCTTGGTGTTCTGATCCCGGTGGTGCTCTTGCAAGGCGGTATCGACCTGGTCATCTGGGGAAAGCCTTTCGCCGAGATCAGCCAGTATGTGAGCTACAACCTGGCCAACCCGGTCACCTACTTCAACGCACCGTGGTGGTTCTACCTGCCGTGGCTGGCAGGGGTCTTCATCCCGCCGTTGAGCGTGCTCATCTTCCTAGGCTATTTCTCCGCATGGCGGAAGCACTTGATCCTGTGGCTGCCCGTGTTCCTCTTTATCACCTTCCACAGCTGGCATCCGAACAAGCAGGACCGCTTCATCCTTACCATCCTGCCGTTGTTCTTCATCATCGGTTATTGTGCGTGGGAGGAACGTCGCCTCGCGAGCAACTGGTGGAAGTCGCACCAGCCCTTGTGGAACGGCATCGTCCGGTGGACGTGGACCGTGAACACGATCCTGCTCATCGGCCTCACGTTCACCTATAGCAAGCGCAGCCGTTGCGAAGCGATGTACCTGCTGCGGCAAGTGCCGGATATCACGGGCATCATCATGGAAGACAGCCGCGTTGGTGAGGCACCGCAGGCACCCTTGTTCTATCTGGGGGACTATACGCCAGGGGTGCTGTACTTCAACAGCGATACCATGGACCAGCGCGCCGCCCTGCTGCGCACCGATCCAGCGCGCAGGCCGAACATGGTCTGCTTCATCGGCACCGACGACCTGGCCCAACGGCGCATGGCCATGGAACGTCAGCTCGGCACGTTGACACTGATCGGTGAAGCGGAGCCGGGCTTGGTGGACGGCATCGTGCATTGGCTCAACCCGGTGAACAGGAACGAGACGATCGCAGTGTACCGCTTGAACGTTGAACCCCGACCATGACCTGCTTCAGAGGGTCATGATGAACGGTGCACAGGAAGTGGACGCGAAGCACACGCCCTCGTATCCACAAGGACTTCCGTACTGAAGCGTTCGTAGTGCGTTCTTTGCGGCTCTTACCGCCTACGACCGGTACGCGACCATGGATTTCGATATCAGTGTACTCTTCACCACCGATGGGTTGATCGCCCTGCTCACGCTCTCCATACTGGAGATCGTACTGGGCATCGACAACATCATCTTCATCAGCCTGCTCAGCGGCGAGCTTCCGCCTCACCAGCGCGACAAGGCGCGGATCCTGGGGCTCTCGCTCGCGATGTTCACCCGTGTCGGCCTGCTCCTTTCGCTCAGCTGGGTCATGAGCCTCAAGGCCGAACTCTTCAGCCTGGCCGGACATCCGGTCAGTGGCCGCGACCTTGTATTGTTGCTCGGTGGGCTCTACCTGATCTACAAAAGCTCTGCGGAAGTCTTCAAATTGGTGGAGGGCCGAGGCGACGACGAGCACCACGTGAAGGGTGCCGCGTTCGGGTGGGTGATCGTGCAGATCGTTTGGATCGATATCGTGCTCAGCCTCGATTCGGTGATCACGGCCCTTGGCATGAGCAACCAGATCCCCATCATGGTGATCGCCGTGGTGACGGCCGTGCTGATCATGATGTTCGCCAGCAAGCCGATCAGCGCGTTCGTCAACCGGCACGCCAGTGTGAAGGTGCTGGCCTTGGTGTTCCTGGCCATGGTGGGCATCGTGCTCGTGATCGAGGGCATGGGCACGCACATCAACAAGAACTACGTGTACGCCGGTATGGGCTTCAGCCTGTTGGTGGAAGCGCTGAACCTGCGCATGCGCAAGAACGCGGACCGCACCAAGAACCTCCCGGACCAGCAGGATTGAACGGCCGAGGCTGTTAATTACGGCAGCTTCGCCGATCGTGTATTCGTTGGGAC
>JBATMK010000044.1:0-51175 GCA_049289815.1 Flavobacteriales bacterium | reverse complement strand
GTCGGCAGCGTCCTTCAACACCTTGGGGAATTGCGCGCAGCTGGGCAACGTGAGCGCGAGCAGGGGAACGATGAGCAGCTTCTTCATGGGATGAAAGTATGTGCGTGCGCTGCCAAGCATCGTGCCGGAACGCGGCTTATTGACACTGCTTGAACGACCTAGAGACGAAAGCGGCTAGTCATAAGCGCCGCAGAAATTGATCTCATATGTCCCACAGCTATCCGGCTTCAGGCAGAATTGCATGGTTCTACTCATCCCGGGCTTCCGGACGATACACTCGGCCTTCGCTATGGAGTAGAATTCTTCATCCACGCACGTGAAGCCGTATGTGGTGTTGAACTTAGAATCAGCTGCGCTGATGTCAAGGACAACCTTTGATGAATCACCGCCTATCACAATGATGCGATCGAGAATCCCCACAATTTCCTTCGAATAAAAGCTATCCACGTACCACTGCTGGTTCATGCGCTTAACAGAATTGCGGTACTCAATAACATCACATGAAGGGGCCATCAATGCAAGACCTATACAAGCGATGACAACGTGAGGTACTCTCATTTGGTTGGTCGTCGCACTAGAGTTCTACAACCCCAGCAACACCTGCCCCGGCTCCTTGTTGCCGAAGACCATCTTGCTGGGGTCCTCGATCATCTGCTTCACCGCCATGAGGAAGCTCACGCTCTCCTTGCCGTCGATGATGCGGTGGTCGTAGCTCAGCGCCACGTACATGATGGGGCGGATCTCCACCTTGCCATGCACGGCAACGGGGCGCTCCACGATGTTGTGCATGCCAAGGATGGCGCTCTGCGGCGGATTGAGGATCGGCGTGCTGAGCATGCTACCGAACACGCCGCCGTTGGTGATCGTGAAGGTGCCGCCGGTCATCTCGTCCAATGAGAGTTTGCCATCGCGCGCTTTCACCGCCAGTTCCTTGATCTTGCCCTCGATCTCCGCCAGAGTCATCTTCTCGGCATTTCGCAGCACGGGCACCATCAGTCCTTTCGGCGAGCTCACAGCGATGCCGATGTCGGCATAGTCGTGCATGATGATCTCTTCCCCGTCTATCTGTCCGTTCACTTGGGGGAAAAGGCGCAGCGCTTCGGTAACGGCCTTGGTGAAGAAGCTCATGAAGCCCAGGCCCACGCCGTGCTGCTCCTTGAATTTGTCCTTGTACTTGTCACGCAGCGCCATCACCGCGCTCATGTCCACCTCGTTGAAGGTGGTGAGCATGGCGGTCTGGTTCTTCACGGCGACAAGTCGCTCGGCCACCTTCTTACGGAGCGTGGTCAACTTCACCCGGTTCTGGTCGCGGTTGCCGCCCCAGCCGCTCAGTGCCACTGCATCGCTCTTCACGCCACCGGCGACATACGCGGCAACATCGCTCTTGGTCACACGGCCGTTCGGGCCGCTGCCCTTCACCTTGTCGGCACTCACGCCTTTTTCATCGAGCATGGCTTTGGCCACCGGCGTGGCGGATGCCGCGACCTTCGATCCTTGAGCTTCGGGCTTACTGGCGGGCGCGGCTGCAGCTTCAGGCTTTGCAGAGCTCGCAGCTGCGCTTTCAGGCTTCTCAGCGCCTGTGGCCTGTGGCTTGGGGCCTGAGGCCGCAGCGGTCTTCACCGGTGCGGCTACGCTCGTATCCAACTTCGCCACCACATCGCCCACGTTCACGGTCTGGTCGGCGGCAGCGAGGATCTTGATCTGCCCACCGGCTTCGGCGCTCAGCTCCAGCGTGGCCTTGTCACTGTCGATCTCGGCCAGCACCTGGTCCTTGGCAACAACATCACCATCCTTCACCAGCCATTGTGCAATGCGCACCTCGCTGATGCTTTCGCCGGGGCTCGGAACCTTTACATCTACTGTAGCCATGTGTGCAGTTGTTGAGGAGGGGAAGCCTGAGGAATGGGAACTTTAAGTCTCAAGGCTCAAGCTTCAAGTGTCAAGTGTCAAGTTGTGAGGGTCTATCATGTTGAAGCTTGTGACTTGAGACTTGTGTCTTGAAGCTTCCTCACGCGTTGGCCTTGACCTTGTTCGTTGACTTGGAGAACGCTTTCTCGATGATCGCGATCTGCTGGTTGGCGCTGCGCTTGCTGCTGCCGGTGGCGGGAGCGCCGCTGGCGGGTCGCGCGATCGGCTCCCACTTCACATCGGTGAAGTTGAGGGCCATGTAGCTCCATGCACCCATGTTCTGCGGTTCTTCCTGTACCCAGAGATGGCGTTCCGCCTTCGCGTACTTCTTGATCACCGCGCGCATCTGTTCGGCTGGCAATGGATGCAGTTGTTCGATCCGCACGAGCGCCGTATCGGTGATGCCGTTCTTCTCGCGGTGCTCGGCCAGGTCGTAGTGCACCTTGCCTTGGGTGAAGATCACCGTCTTCACGTTCTTGGCATCGGCACTGGCGTCATCGATGAGTTCCTGGAAGCCGCCTGTCGCGAGGTCATCCAACTTGCTCACGCACTTCGCATGGCGCAACAAACTTTTCGGCGTGAATACCACCAGGGGCTTGCGGAAGTTCCACGCCAGCTGGCGCCGCATGGCATGGAAGAAGTTAGCGGGCGTGGTGCAGTTCAACAACACCATATTACCATCGGCACAACTGCTGAGGAAGCGTTCCATGCGCGCGCTGCTGTGTTCGGCACCCTGGCCTTCGTAGCCGTGCGGCAGCAACAGCACGATGCCGTTCTGGGTGTTCCACTTCTCTTCGGCGCAGCACAGGTATTGGTCCAGGATGATCTGCGCGCCGTTGACGAAGTCGCCGAACTGGGCTTCCCAGATCGTCAGTGCTTCGGGGTTCGTGAGGGCGTAGCCGTATTCAAAACCGAGCACGGCATACTCGCTCAGGAGCGAGTTGTAGATCTGCAACAGCGCCTGCCCCTCGCGGATGTGCTTGAGGTGGATGAACTCCTCCTCGCTGTCCTCGACTTTCACCACCGCATGCCGGTGGCTGAAGGTGCCGCGTTCCACATCCTGGCCGGTGAAGCGCACCGGATGTCCGTCCAGCAAAAGTGAGCCGTAGGCCAGCAGTTCGGCCATGCCCCAATCGAGGGTCTCGTCGGCCATCATCTTCTTCCGGTCGTTGAGGATCTTCTCCAGTTTGCTGAAGAACTTCTTGCCGTCAGGATGAAGCACTGTAAGCTTCTCGCCGATCATCTTCAGGATCTCCTTCTTCACCCCCGTATCGGGCGACTTCGAGAAGTCGGCGGCTGTGGCGCGCTTGTAGCCCTTCCAGCGCTCCTCCATGAAGTTGGTGATCTTCCCCACGCGCGCCTGCTTCGCTTCGCTCAAGCGGTCATCGAGCATCGCACTGAACGATCGTTCCATCTCCTCCGCCATTTCGCGGGCGCCTTCCACACCGCTGTCGATGAGCTTCTGCGTGTAGATCTCCCGCGGATCGGGGTGCGCCGCGATCGCCTTGTACAGGACAGGCTGCGTGAACTTGGGTTCGTCGCCTTCGTTGTGGCCGTGCTTGCGGTAGCACAGGATGTCCACCCACACGTCCTGCTGGAAGGCCTGGCGGTAATCCATGGCCAGCTTCACGACATAGGCAACTGCTTCGGCATCGTCGCCGTTCACATGGAACACCGGGCACAGCGTGGTCTTCGCGATGTCGGTGCAATAGGTGCTGGTGCGTGCGTCGATGTAGTTCGTGGTGAAGCCGACCTGGTTGTTCACCACGATGTGGATGGTGCCGCCCACCTCATACGCTTTCAATGCGGCCATCTGCACCACTTCGTACACGACGCCCTGTGCCGCCACGGCGGCATCGCCGTGGATCAGGATCGGCGCGGTGATGCCTTTGGCGAAGTGATCGTCGTGCTCGATGATGGCGCGCGATATCCCTTCCATCACGGGGCCGACCGCTTCCAGGTGGCTGGGGTTCGGCGCGAGCGTGAGGCGCACTTCCTTGCCGGTGTTCGTCTTCACCAGGCTGCTGTAGCCCATGTGGTACTTCACATCGCCTTCCACCAAAGCATCCTCGTAATCCTTGCCTTCGAATTCGCTGAAGATCTGGTCGTAGCTCTTGCGCATGGTGTTGGCCAGCACGTTCAAGCGGCCGCGGTGCGCCATGCCGATCACGTATTCGGTGATGCCCAGCTCCGCACCGTGCTCGATCACGGTATCGAGTGCTGGAATCAAGGCTTCAGCGCCTTCGATGCTGAAACGCTTGGCACCGATGAACTTCTTGCCAAGGAATTTCTCGAAGACCACCGCTTCGTTCAGCTTCTCCAGGATCTCCTTCTTCTGTTCTATGCTGAAGTCGGGCCGGTTGCGCGAACCTTCCATGCGGTCCAGCAGCCAACGGCGCTTCTCCGGGAAACGGATGTACATGAACTCAACACCGATGCCTTCACAGTAGGTCTGCTGGAGCAGCGCGATGATCTCGCGTAACCGGGCAGGGCCCATGCCCACTTCATTGCCCGCAGCGAAAACGGTGTCCAGATCGGCATCGGACAGCTCGAAATTGGCCAGGTCGAGCGTGGGCTTGTAGGGGCGTCGGTCGCGCACCGGGTTCGTCTTCGTGAAGAGGTGCCCGCGCTGGCGGTAGGCGTTGATCAGCTCGATCACCCGGAACTCCTTCTGGAACCGCTCGTTCCCCACCGCGGCCGTGGCACCTTTCGATGAACTCAAGCTGCCATCGCCGTCCAAGGACTTGGCAAAATCGAAGCCTTCGAAGAAGCGTGCCCAACCCGTTTCAACACTGGCGGGATCCTTCAGGTATTGCTGGTACAGGTCGTCGAGCCAGGCACTGTCGACGTTGCTGAGGTAGGAATACTTGTCCATTCGGTTGGCGAAGGTAGAAGGCTGTTGACCCCAGCGACGGCCATGGGAACCGGATGTTCCGGGGGTCTTGTGGAAAAGCCGGTCGGCCTATCCCAGCCCCGCGAAACGCTTGCGCAACAACACCTTCTGGAGGCAGCGTAGCACCATGGTCCCGGCCAGTTCGTGCAGGCCTCCGCGTGTCATGGCATCATCCACCATGCGCTCCGTCAGGTCAACGCGGTTGATCGCCCTTGAAAGCTGCACGGAACCGGTGCGTTGCCAGTCTTCCAAACAACCTTTCACGCCGGTGCGCAACGCCTCGAAGGCGCCATCGCCCACCGGTGGCAGTCCGATCTCCACGTCGCCGAGATCCTTGCGGAGTTGGGCAACGGTTCCAAAGAGCACCTCGGCTTCATCCAGGCGCTTGCGCAAGCCCTCACCCGTTCTTGACACGTCTTCGTTGGCCATGTGGAAAAGTGGGACGAAGGTCGGCAGGCGGTGGCACTATGTTTGGCCGGTAGCATCCACACACAAGTCCACGGAGATCATGCGCGCACTTCTTCTTCCCGTTGCCCTCGTCCTCACCATCGCTTCCACCGCCCAGTATGGCAGCTTCGACAAGAAGGCCATTGCCACAGCGAGCACCACCACCACGATGCTGGTGCTCGACGCGGGTGATACGCCGTACAACCGCGCGATCATGGATGCCATGAAGGCGCACTGGAAATTCACCGGGGGCTACGATGTGATGAGCGTGACCGACATGGCCATGCAGCCCTTGGACCCGTTGAAGACCTACCTGTTGAAGACGTGGAAAGTCGATCCAGAGAAGCACGGCGCGTTCTTCCTGACGCTCGTGCAGGGCTGGAAACAGAAGAAGGGCGAAGCGCTGCAAACGCAGGACAATGGGTTCACGAACATCCCCGAAGCACAGGAGATCGCCTTCCTGATGATCGACCCCAATACGATGGCCGCCAACAACTCCTCGCTACTGTTGGATCTGTACGTGAAGAACATCCAGGATTACCTGAAGCAGGTGGAGGCCGGCAAGTTCACCGACAAGAGCACGGCCGACCGGTTCTATGCCTCACGCAACCGCTTGGTGCGCGACAACCACGAACTCTGGCTGGCCAAGGAGGACATGGACAAGAGCATCCCGGATGCCGCTACGGTGAAGGTGAGTTACGTGAAAGGCACGATGCAGTTCGTGGCCAAGAAGCAGGCGGTGGCCGCTGTTGAAGCACAGAACAAGGAGGTGTGCATCAGCGATGTGGTGATGACCGGCGAGCACAAGACACGCCACTGCTTCAAGCGCGTGTTCAATGCCGGAACAGGTGAGTTGATGTATTTGGCCGATGACGCTGCGCTCTTCGGTAAGAAGGAGGGCTTCATCGAGGAGGACCTCCTGACGCTGGAGCGGTCGCGGTAGGCATGCGGACCATTCTGGCACTGGCACTTGGCGCAGCGACCCTATCAGCCCATGGCCAGCGAGCCTCGCAGGACTCCACGTGGTTGAGGGGAGGTGGTGCGGGCGTGATCTATTCATACCAGGGCATTCACGGACTTGAGCTGTTCGGGGACTACACGTGGGCATACGATGGCAAAGCGAAGCTCCTCTACGCGGTAGGCGCTGAACTGACCGCAGGAGGTCACTTTGGTGACCACTTCCTTCACGCACAGAGCCTCGGTGTGCGCCAGTCTTTGTTGTACGGTGGAGTACTGGGCATTACGACCAAAGTCGCGCTCGACAACTTCTCGTCCTACCGTTGGCCTCAGGATCCGCGATTGGCATTCAGTGTCGGGCCAACCCTGTTGGGCATCATTACAATTGAGTACTCGTATTCCATTCCCATCAGTGACGAGCCGATGTTTACCGACCAGAACCGCATAAGTCTCCGGCTTGGGGTGAATTCGGCAATGTTCCAAAGGGCGTTCGGGGGGATCCCGATCAGTTAATGCGCGCCGTGCGGCGTACATCCGCATATGAGCAAGGTCTGGGCAATGCATCGCTACCTTGCCTTCCAGCTCCTCCCCTGCCACATGCTCCTCCGACCCTCCGCCATCTCCGCGCTGCTCCTTTGCAGCAATTGCTTCGCTTCCATCGTCGCATCCGGTGGCGGTGGGAATGCCGGTGACGACAATGCCATTGCTGTTTGCTCGACCGCCCCAGCCTTCCTGATGATCGATTCATTGCTGGGTTCGCCGCAACCGGGTGGAACCTGGAGCGCTCCCGGCGGCACGCAGCATTCTCCGGGGTTCGTTCCCGGGGTTGATCCTGCAGGCACTTACTGCTATGTGGTCGGTAACGACACCGCGTGCCTGACCGTAATGGTGACCACCGCACCGAATGCCGGCACCAATGCTTACGTGGTGGTTTGCAGCAACGGCGTGCCCATCGACTACTTCTCCCACCTCGGTGGCAACCCTGATATAGGCGGTACATGGAGCCAATGCGGCGCGAACGTGTTTTGCTACGTGGTCTATGGCACTCCGCCCTGTGAGAATGATACAGCCCGGTTGACCGTCATCATCAACCAGGCCCCTGACGCCGGGATCGATGCTGCGATCGAGGTCTGCGAGAACGCGGACCCCTTCATCCTCTTCGATGAACTCGCCGGCACACCACAAGCAACCGGCACTTGGACGTTCAATGGCATCGGGCAGAACGGGATCTTCGTTCCGGGCACGAGTCCGCCGGGTGTGTATTGCTACACCGTCCAAGGTGTTCCACCATGTGCCAATGCGACCTCCTGCCTTTCTATCACCGTGTTGCCTTCCACCGATCCTGATTGCAACAGCATGGGGATCAGTGCAGTTGGTGCGATAAGTCCAAGCCTCGATCCGGAGCCCAGCAACGGCACCTTGTTCCTCAGCGGTATGATCGACGAGCGCTTCACAGCGGAGGTGTTCGATGCATCGGGCCGTTCGCAATGGCACGGCACTGTGCTCCCGATCGGCGGGAGTACGCAACTGCAATTGCCTCAACCGATGAAGAGCGGGCGATACGCACTGGTGTTGCACAACGGTTCAGGAACGGAATTGCGGTTGCCGTTCACCTTGGTCCGATGATCCCGGATCCAAAGCAGTGTGAATGATCCGGCCTCGGGACCGTAACCGGTGTTCCTTGCGCGTATGTCCACGATCCTGATCACTGGCGGCAGCGGTTTGATCGGCAGTGCGCTCACTGCGGCACTGCTCGCGCACGATCACGAGGTGCGTCAGTTGTCACGCGCCTACAGGAAGGTCGGTCCGGTGCGCACATACCTCTGGGACATCCCTTCAGGGAAAATGGATCTTGCTGCGCTCGAGGGTGTCGAGCACATCATTCATCTCGCAGGTGAGAACATCATGGGCAAGCGTTGGACCCCTGAGGGGTTGAAGCTCTGCCAGGAGAGCCGCACGGAGTCCGCCCGGTTGCTGTTGCGCGCGGCAATAGAGACCGGAGCGCGACCGAAGAGCTTCATCAGCGCGAGCGGCATCGGCTACTACGGCGCCATCACAACGGACCATGTTCACACCGAGAGCGATACGAACGCACCGGATGTTATCGGCCGGTTGACGCGCGCCTGGGAGGATGCCGTGGATGCATGGGGCGTCATCACCCGCGTGGTGAAGCTGCGCACGCCCATGGTGCTGGCACGCGAAGGCGGCGGCTTGGCGCAATTGACCCGGTTGGCGAACTGGTGCATCCTCGCTCCTCTTGGTTCCGGCAAACAATGGATGCCGTGGGTACACATCGATGATCTCGTGCGCTTGTACAGCCATGCGATGGAGAACGCGAGCATGAGCGGGGCCTACAACGCTTGCGCCGGTGAACAACCACAGCAACGTGAATTCGCGCATGCGATCGCGCGGGCCGCCCACAGACCGCTGTTCCCGATCGCAGTTCCGTCGTTCGCCTTGCGCTGGGCCATGGGCGAGAGGAGTGCGTTGATCACCGAGGGAAGTCGCGCGAGCAACGCACGGGCGCAGGAATCAGGGTTCATATTCCGGTTCGACGGACTTGCATCAGCCTTGGATGATCTGACAAGAGCCTAGTATCGTACCTCGTCATCGCGAGCGAGTCCTCGAGAGAACGATCCAGGCTCCATCATGGGTCGCAATAAGGTCAGCTCTCCGGGCCAACCTTGCTGGGATCGCTTCGGCCATGTGAACGGCCTCGCGATGACGTCGGGATCAGTGCGCCCGCTCGAGCAGCTTGGTGGCCAACGCGCGCAACGGCTGCTTGCGCTCATCGGGAACCGCGATCGCCGAGAGTGCGTCCATCGCCGCGCGGTCGTGTTTCAGCACTTCAGCTTCCGCCTCGGCACGTACGCCCAATCGCTCGATCGCATCGCGCATGCGCGCGACGTCCCTTTTTTCCACCGGCTTCAACAGCTCTTCGCGAAGGGCGCCCCAGCGCTCTTGCGCCGCACGCTCCAACCCGCGGATCAATAGGAAGGTCTTCTTGCCCGCCCGTAGATCACCGCCTTGTTGTTTGCCGGTCTTCACTGGATCACCGAAGGTGTCCAGAAGATCATCGCGCAGCTGGAACGCCAGCCCGAGATGCTCCCCGAACGAACCAACACGCTCCCGGTCCGTCGCTGAAGCACCTGCAACCGCCGCGCCCACTTGCAGCGCACACGACAGCAGGACGGCGGTCTTCAGCCGGATCATTTCCAGGTACTCGGCTACGCTCACGTCATCGCGCTGCTCGAATTCCATGTCGCGCTGCTGGCCTTCGCATACCATCAGCGCGTAACGGCTGAAGAGGTCGAGCACTCCGGCGTGTTTCCCCATCAATTGGTATGCCTTCACGAGCATCGCATCGCCGCTGAGGATCCCGGTGTTCATGTTCCATTTCGCGTGCACCGTCGGCTGCCCCCTGCGCAACGGCGCGGCATCCATGATATCGTCGTGCATCAAGGTGAAGTTGTGGAAGAGCTCGATGCCCAGTGCTTCATCCAGAGCATCGGCCGGCTTGCCGTCGAAGAGCTCGCAACCCATGAGCACCAAGGCCGGGCGCACACGCTTGGCCGGCAGACCCATGAGGTAGGCCATGGGCGCATACAATCCATCGTCGGGCAAGGCAGCGCACCATTCCGCGATGCGCGCTTCGATGAGGCCACGATGATCGGTCATTACACGCTGCCTTCGGCCACCTTCAACAAATACTCACCATAACCGCTCTTGCGCAAGGGCTCGGCCAGGATCCTCAGCTGATCCGCGTTGATGAAGTTGCGACGGAAGGCCACCTCCTCGATGCAGCCGATGCGGCGGCCCTGCCGCTCTTCGATCACCTGTACATACTGGCCAGCTTGCATCAACGAGGTGAAGGTTCCAGTATCCAGCCACGCCGTGCCGCGGTCCAGCACGTTCACCTTCAGCGTTCCGCGTCGTAGGTATTCCTTGTTCACGTCGGTGATCTCGTACTCACCACGGGCACTCGGCTTCAGGTCTCGGGCGATGTCCAACACACTGTTGTCATAGAAGTACAGACCGGGAACGGCGTAGTTGCTCTTGGGCTTCGCAGGCTTCTCCTCAATGCTCAATGCGTTGTAGTCCGCATCGAATTCCACCACGCCGTAACGCTCGGGATCGCTCACGCGATAGGCGAACACCAGTCCGCCGTTCACCGTGCGGTGCTCCATGAGCCGTGTACCCAATCCACTCCCGTGGAAGATGTTATCGCCGAGTATCAGGGCCACACTGTCGACGCCGACGAAATCACGGCCGATCACGAAGGCCTGCGCCAATCCATTGGGCACCTGCTGCGCCGCATAAGTGAAGGCGCAGCCGAGACTTCCACCATCGCCGAGGAGCTTGCGGAAGTGCGGCAGGTCGTGCGGTGTGCTGATGATGAGCACCTCGCGGATGCCCGCTGCCATGAGGGTGCTCAGCGGGTAATAGATCATCGGCTTGTCGTACACGGGCATCAACTGCTTGCTGACGGCCAGCGTGAGGGGATGCAATCGGGTGCCGGAGCCACCGGCCAGGATGATGCCTTTCATTTCGGTTGCGCTGGGGATGGAGTGCTCTCCACTTTCAATTCGGCAAGATCGATGTCTTCCTCTTCATCGAGGATCACGATCAACGGCTCCTTGAAGGCACGTGTGATGAGGTTGCGGTGGAAGGTGAGCAACAAGGCGGGCAGCACCAGCAGGTTGGTGAACATGGCCACCAGCAGTGTGATGCTCGTGAGGATACCCAGCGCCTGGATACCACCGAACTTGCTGAAGGCGAAAATGATGAAACCGAAGAACAGTACGGCGCTGGTATAGATGATGCCCACGCTCACCTCGCGCGTGGCCAGATCCACCGATCGCTTGATGTCGTTGTTGGTGAGCTTCAATTCCAAACGGTAACGGGCCAGGAAGTGGATCGCATTGTCCACCGCTATACCCAGTGCAATACCGAAGACCAGGATTGTGCTCGGCTTGATCGGTATGTGGAAGAAGCCCATGAGGCCGGCCGTGACAACGAGCGGCACCAGATTGGGGATCAACGACACGATGAGGATGCGCAATGAACCGAAGAGCACGGCCATGAGGATGACGATCAGCACGATCGCCCAGAAGAGGCTCGTGACCAGGTTGTCGATCAAGTACCCGTTCCCCTTCAGGAACACGACGCTGTTGCCGGTGAAGCGGACATCATACTTCGCGGGATCGAAGATGCTGTCCACCTGCGGCCTCAGGTGCGCCATCAACGTGTCCATACGCGTGGTACCGATATCGGCCATCTGCACGGTCAGCCGCGTGACCTGTCGGGCGGTATCCAGGAAGGCCTTGCCCATGCTCTTCTTCTCACCGGCACCTTGCAGGTATGGCAGAATGAAGTTCTTCTCCGGCCCGGTGAGCAGCGCGTACTTCTCCGGGTTGCCGCCATAGAAGGCCTGCTTGGTGAACTTCACCGCGTCCACGATGCTGATCGGCCGGCTGAATTCCGGGTAGGTGGCCAGCGTGTCGCACAGGCGATCGATGCGCTTCAATGTCGCGTCCTTCAGGGCTCCCCCGTTCTTCTTCGTATCGATGACAACCTCCAGGGGGATCACGCCGTGGTAATTGGTCTCGAACCAGCGCATGTGCACGAGCACCGGGTTGTCCTCCGGCAGGTCATCCACCACGCGGCTCTCGTCCTTGAGTTTCGCCATACCGACCAACGTGATGCTGAACACCAGGATCGTGAGCGCATACACCCATGTGCGGTGACGGTGGCTGATACGCACGATGCGGTCCACCACGGCATCCATCCACCGGCGGTCCAGGTGCCGCAAGTGCTTGGCGGTGGGCGGCGCCATGAAACTGAAAAGGACCGGGATCAACACCATGCTCAGTGCCCATAGCACCATGATGCCCGCCGTGGCCACCAGGCCGAACTCGCGCAGCGAATCGCTGTAGGTGACCATGAACGTGGCGAAGCCCACGGCCGTGGTGGCATTGGTCATGAAAGCCGCCGCACCCACCCTGGTGATCACGCGCTGCAGCGCCTTCATCTGGTTGCCGTGCTTGACGAACTCCAGCTGGTAGCTGTTGATCAGGAAGACACAATTGGGCACACCCGTTACGATCACCAGAGGCGAGATCACCGACATGATCAGCGTGATGCGATAATCCAGCAGGCCCAGGATCCCGAAGCTCCAGACCACACTGATGGCGACCACGAGCACACACACCCACATCACACGCCAGCTGCGGAAGAAGATGAGCAGGAGTATGGCGCATACCAGCAGGCTGAGGCCCATGAACAAGGGCATCTCCCCCTTCACCAACGAGGTGAGCATGAGGCGCATGTATGGCAGCCCGCTGTAGTGCACTTCGGCCCCACCCGCCGCGAACACTTCCCCGCGCGACACGATCCGCTCGATCATGTCCCCACGACGATCGCTGTTGAACATCCCGGCATCCAGGAACAGCATCATGAGGCTGGCCCCTGTGCTGTCGTTATAGAGCAGCTTGTTGTAGAACGGCAAAGCACGGATACGCATCTTCAGCGAATCCATCTCCGCTTGTGTGGTCGGTGGCGACGGCACCACCTGACGCAGCTTGAACGTGACCAGCGAATCATCGCGCACCAAGTCGTAGAGGTGCGCTTCGCTGAACACGGAGTCGACACCCACGATCTCTTTCAGGTCGTTGCCCAACTCCCACCAGGCCTTGAACCGTTCGGGGGTGTAGAGCTTCGGATCGCTGGTGCCGAGCACCATCACGTTCCCGTCCTCGCTGAACTGGTGGGTGAACCGCTCATAGGCCACATACATGCTATCGGTCTTCGGCAGCAAGCCGCCGTGGCGATAGCTCATCTTCACCTTGGTGGCTTCGAAGCCCATCACCACGGTGAGCAGACCGGTGATCACCAGAACGGTGATGCGATTGCGCAGGATCTTACCGGCGAGCCAGGTCCACATGTTTCAAGGCAACGGCCGCCCTGACAAGTCGGGGTGGCCTTCGGCCAAAGGAAACGAAAAGGGGGGCCTCACCCTGCCCTCTCTCCGCGGGAGAGGGTCATAAAGGGTCGATCAACAGGCATGGACCCGCTTAAATGCCGATGCCGATCGCCAGCTTCAGGTAGAGGTTGTCCACGGCCTCAGGAAGCGCGTAGTCGCCGTAGCGGTAGTACAAACCCAGGCCCAGGGCCGAAAGCTGGTTCTTGAACAAGAGCTCCACCCCGCTCTCGAACAGGCCTTTCTCCATGCTGTGGAAGTCATAGCCGATATGGTTCTCCGGATGGTCCAAGGCCCCGATACCGGCACTGCTGACGATGCTCGGTACAGGTTGCCATTTCTTGGTCTTCAACAAGAGTTTGCCGAAGCTGTGGCGGTAGTGCAGCACAACGAAGCGGTCGGCCAGGAACTCACCGGGGGCCATGGTCTCGAAGGCGTACGGCGTGTTCACCCATAGGCCCTTGCCGCGTGTGCCGCGCATGTTGAAGAGGAAGGGGTACGGGGCTTCGGTGTCGGCCATCCCGGCCATGATCCGCATACTCGACGTGCCGAAGCGGCGGGTGCGGAAAGACTTCTCCGTCATGAGGCTTGCCCTCCACCATTCGTGTTCGCCGCCCCAAAGGCCTTTGATACCAGCCGCTGCGGAGAGGTGCACCACCGGCCATTTCGTGCCGAGGCTGATCTGGCGATCAGGCAATTGTGCCAGCTGCTCACGGAAGGCATAGCGCAGATCAACGCTCAGCTCGCCGCTGCGGAAGTCGCCCATGAACTGCTGAACGTTCTCGGCCAGTGGCCGCACATACCGGTAACCGAGATCGTTGATGCGCAGTTCGCTCGCGCTGCCCACCCATGCCCGAAGGGCTGCGCCGATCCTGAAGTGCACTTCACCACCGGACCGTTCCACGCGGTCCATGCGATCCATGTACAGCAGCCGGATATCATCGCTGAGCAGCAGTGAGCGGGGACCCTTGAAGGCGACACCAGCGCTCTCGACCAGATCATTGGCGTAGTAGCCGCGCAGCTCAAGGCTTCGGGAAGGCATGGGCTTGATGCGAAGATCACCGCCGTACTTCCATCCCTTGTCACCGAAGCCATAGCCGAACCAACCCCCGACACGCACCACACGGGAGATGCGGTCGTTGGTGCTGAGGCCGATACCGAGCCGGATGTCTTCGTACGCATTGGCGGAGAGCAGGTGCTTCAGTTCAATGTCCACAGGACCCCACGGGATGCGGCCGGTGAGGAAGGCATCCAGCCCCTTCAATGTCTTGTCCAGGTTCTCCGCCTTGCTCACGCTGTCGATGACGTGGTAGGTCTTCAGATCCTTCGCGTCGAGGGTGTCGGTGCGCAAGGCACGCCAATAATCCTCATCGCGCTTGAGCGCCATGGCATCCACTTCCAGTTCGGCGCCCCTCACCTCCTTCCGCGGCACGTCGATCCCGGTTTCGATATCGCGCAGCTGCACCTTGCCGATGCCGATGGGCTGGAAGCCGTTGAGACTGATGCCATCGAAGAAGTACGTGGTGTTCAATTGCACGGGGAACCAGGTGCCGTTCACCTTGCGATGGACCTGTTGCACTTTCAATCCCTGGCCTTCGCCACGCTTCACCGGGCCCGCTACCACGTTCTGCAGCGCATAGCCATCGCTGTTCACCCAAAGCGTGCCCGCCAGCCCGTCGAAGTTCTTTCCGGTGCGCGGGCGGTAGCTGATCACGAAGACCGTGTCGGCACCTTGGTACAACGTGTCCTCGAGGACGAACAGATAGCTGCGCGTGGTGCCACTGCCGATGGGGCTCATGTAGCTCTTCTCGCCGAGCGGGATCAATGGCTCGTACATGCTGAAGGTGCGCGTGGACGCGGCAAGGGCGATCAGGCCGGGATCCTTGAACCCGCTCATGCGCATGGCAAGCACTTCCTCGTGATCCTGGCCGGGCCCACGGAAGCTGCGTTCCGTCGCGCTTTCAATGAGCAGGAGATGCTGTTGCGCCGTGATGTCGAGGATCTCCTGCTGGTTCGTATCCAGCGCTGCGACCCGGGTGCTATCGCGGATCACTGTGCTGTCCGCCTCGATGGTGAAGATGGTCTTCGCGTAGCTCTTGTAACGGAAGCTACCCGCGTTCAATCCGTCGTTCCGTTTGCGATTGCGGAACACCGCTTCGATGATGCGATGCGCTGGGTTCAAGCCCGGGTGTACGACGGCTTCGCGCAGCTCGCGGCTTTTTTCGTCCATACCCACGATCACCGCCTCCTCATCCACTACTTCCACTTCCACGCTCATGTATCCGACGTAGGTGAAGAGCAAACGCACGGGAAATGCTGGGACCGGCATGCTGAAGCGCCCTTCCACGTCGGCGAGCGTGCCTTGCCCTACGCCCGGAACGGACACATGCACGAACGGAAGTGCTTCGGACGTGCGCTCATCCACCACGCGACCTGTCGCGACATTCTGTCCCACGACCGCCGTGCACAGGCAGCCGAACAGAAGGATCAACGTTGAACGCAGCAAGGGGAAGATCGCGCGGTTCTTTATGTCCGCGGCCCCGAAGAAAGTAACTGGCCGATCAGCGCATCAGCAGCGGCTACCTTGCCCCACCCGACGGATCGGGACGAAAACGCATGCTCCTGGCACCTATGCGCGATGCTCGTGAATGGACGCGGCGGCTCTCCGCGCAACGCGCTGCCAACGCCTGGCGCATCTGGAGCAGCTACCAACGCGCCAAGCGCAGCAAGGAGCCTGTGATCAAGGGTTTCCCGATCAACATCAGCATTGAGCCCACCACGGCTTGCAACCTGCGCTGTCCGGAATGCCCCAGCGGCCTGCGCGCATTCACGCGGCCCACGGGGAATTTGAAGCAACAGCTCTTCACCCGGGTGATCGATGAACTCGCCGACGACCTGCTGAGCCTGACGTTCTATTTCCAGGGCGAACCGTACATCAACCCGTCCTTCCTCGACATGGTGCAGCATGCCAGTGGACGCGGGATCTACACGGCCACCAGTACCAATGCGCACTTCTTGACCGAAGAAGTGGCGGAACGTACCGTGCGCAGCGGTCTGTCACGCCTCATCATCTCGCTCGACGGCACCGATCAGAAGACCTATGAAGCATACCGCAAAGAGGGCACGTTGAGCAAAGTGATAGAAGGTGCGGAACGCATCGTGAAGTGGAAACGGACATTGAAGAGCCGCACACCGCACGTCGTGTTCCAGTTCCTGGTGGTGAAGCCGAACGAGCACCAGATCCCGGCCGCTCGTGCACTGGCCAAGCGGATCGGAGTGGACGATCTATGGTTGAAGACCGCTCAGGTCTATGACCCACATGAGAACCATCCACTTATCCCCACGCAGGACAAGTACGCGCGTTACCGCCGCACTCCCGATGGCACTTGGCAATTGAAGAACGCGCTGCACGACCATTGCTGGAAGATGTGGCACAGCTGTGTGATCACATGGGACGGCCGTGTGGTGCCGTGCTGTTTCGACAAGGACGCGCACCACGTGCTCGGCGACCTCAGCAAGCAGACCTTCAAGGAAGTATGGAACGGCACGGCCTACCGCGACTTCCGCGGAGCGTTGCTGCAGAGCCGGAGCAATTTGGAGATGTGCAGGAATTGCAGTGAGGGCAGCCCGGTGTGGGCTTAGACCTTCATAATGTCCTTCTCCTTCGCGGCGATGTGCTCCTCGACCTTCTTGTTGCTGCTGCCGGTGATCTTCTCCACCTGGTCCTCGGCATCCTTTGCCGCGTCCTCCGGCAAGCCATCCTTGCGCGCGGCCTTGATCGATTCCATGGCTTTCTGACGGAAGCCACGGATGCTCACCCGTGCGTGTTCGCCTTCGGCGTGCGCAGCTTTCACCAGGGTTTTGCGGCGCTCCTCGGTGAGCATGGGCACGTTGATGATCACGCTCTCGCCGTTGTTGCTCGGGTTGAAGCCGAGGTTGGCCGCGATGATCGCTTTCTCGATCGGGTCGATCATCTTCTTTTCCCACGGCTTCACGAAGAGCGTACGCGCATCGCTGCTGTTCACCGTGGCCACTTGGGCGAGGGGCATCATGCTGCCGTAGTAGTCCACCTTCACGCTGTCCAGCATGCTGGGGTTGGCGGCGCCGGCCCTCACTTTGGTGAGTTCCTGTTCGAGGTGCGCAACGGCCTTGCGCATTTGGTCCTCCGTCTGGCTGATGATGGAACGGGTATCGGTCATGGTATCGCTGAAATAAGGAATGCGAATGTAAACGGGGTATGCCCACACAGGGCGCGGGAGCCGGGAGTTGGATCCAGGGCTCAGAACTCCACCAACGTGCCCACCTGTTCGCCTTTCATCAAGCGACCCAGATTGCCTGGCTTGTTCATGTCGAAGATGATGATGGGCAGCTTGTTCTCGTTGCAGAGCGTGAAGGCGGTGAGGTCCATCACGTTCAGGCCCTTCTCATACACTTCGGTGAAACTGATGCGATCGTACTTGGTGGCCGTGTTGTCCTTCTCCGGATCGGCCGTGTAGATGCCGTCCACGCGGGTGCCTTTGAGGATCACGTCGGCCTCGATCTCGATGGCGCGCAGGCTGGCTGCCGTATCCGTGGTGAAATAGGGGTTGCCGGTGCCTGCACCGAAGATCACGATGCGGCCTTTCTCCAAGTGGCGCACCGCCCTACGACGGATGAAAGGCTCAGCGACCTGCTCCATCTTGATGGCGCTCATCAAGCGGGTCTTGTAGCCCTTCGCTTCCATGGCGCTCTGCAACGCCAGACTGTTGATCATGGTGGCCAGCATGCCCATGTGATCGCCCTGTACACGATCGATGCCGTTGCCCGCGGCCTGCATGCCGCGGTAAATGTTGCCGCCACCGATCACCACGGCCACCTGGATACCGCTTTTCGCCACCGATATGATCTCGTCGGCGTACTGGTTCACACGCACGCTATCAATTCCGTAGTCCTGTGTGCCCATCAGGCTTTCGCCGGAAAGTTTCAGGAGGATACGCTTGTAGGTGCGGGGGCTGTTGGTGGTGGTCATCGGGTGTGGCGTCAAAAGTCAAAAAAAGAGGGAGGCCTCAGCCTCCCTCTCCTATTTGGTCATCAACAGCATCACTGCATCAGCGAGTGGCGCTTGAAGCCGGTTGCGCTCAGGTCCTTGTCCTGGCTCTTCAGGTATTGCTCCACGTTGAGCTTGTTGTCCTTGATGAACTCCTGAGCGAGCAGGGTGCTTTCCTTGAAGAATTTGTTGAGGCGACCAGCGGCGATCTTCTCGGCCATCTCTGCGGGCTTACCCTCCTGGATGGCGAGTTCCTTGCCGATCTCCAGTTCCTTGGCGATCACATCTGCCGGCACGCTGTCCTTGTTGAGCGCAACGGGCGCCATGGCGGCGATCTGCATGGCCACGTCCTTGGCCGCGCTCTCGAAGCCCGCCTTGTTCAGGCCCACGAGGCTCACCACCTTGTTGCCGGGGTGGTTGTATGCGTAAACGAACTCGGCATCCACCGTGGTGCAAACGCTCACGTCGATCTTCTCGCCGATCACACCCGTCTGCTCGATCACCTTGTCGGCAACGGTGAGGTTGCCGTCATACTTGGCGGCTTTCAATTGCTCCACACTGCTGGCGCCACTTTCCAAGGCCACTGTGGCCATGCGATCGGCCACCGCACCGAAGTCGGCGTTCTTGGCCACGAAGTCGGTCTCGCAGTTCAGGCAGATCAACACACCGTGCTTGCCATCGGCGCTCACCTTCCCGATCACCAGACCTTCGGTCGCGTCGCGGTCGGCGCGTTTCGCGGCCACCTTCTGGCCTTGCTTGCGCAGCAGATCGATAGCGGCATCGAAGTCACCATTGGCCTCGGTCAGGGCCTTCTTGCAATCCATCATGCCCGCACCGGTGATCTGGCGCAGCTTGTTCACATCGGCGGCTGTAATGGCCATGGTCGTGCTCACTTCTTGGTCTGTTTTCGTGAAATTCTGATGTTGTCGTGCCTGTCAAAACGGGGTTCGCCCACACACCCACAAGGGCGAAAGAGCTTTCGCCCCTACGGCCCCTACTGTTTTTCCTCGGTGCCTTCTTCCACCTCGGCGCCTTCCTCCTTCTCCTCGCCTTCGGCACCTTCGGCGCCCTCGGCATCGGCCAGGCTCTTGTCGCTCTTGCGCTCCTCGAGGCCTTCGTTCACGGCGGTCAGCATAACACCCACGATCTTCTCGATGCTCTTGGTGGCATCGTCGTTCGCAGGGATGGGGAAGTCGACCAGGTTCGGGTCGCTGTTGGTATCCACCATGGCGAACGTGGGGATGCCCAGCTTGCGGGCTTCGGCCAGGGCGATGTGTTCCTTCACGATGTCCACGATGAACACGGCGGCGGGCAGGCGGGTGAGGTCGGCGATCGAACCAAGGTTCTTCTCCATCTTCTCGCGCTGACGCATCACTTGCAGGCGCTCGCGCTTGCTCATGTTGGCGAAGGTGCCGTCGATCTTCATGCGATCGATGGTGGCCATCTTCTTGATCGCGCGGCGGATCGTACCGAAGTTGGTGAGCATGCCACCGCTCCAGCGTTCCGTAACGTAAGGCATGCCGGTCTCCTTCACCTTGGTGGCGACGAGTTCCTTGGCCTGCTTCTTCGTAGCCACGAAGAGGATCTTCTTGCCGCTGCGGGCGATGCTCTTCATCGCATTGGCGGCTTCATCCAACTTCACCACCGTCTTGTTCAGGTCGATGATGTGGATCCCCTTCTTCTCAGCGAAGATGTAGGGGGCCATGTTGGGGTTCCACTTCCGGCGCAGGTGGCCGAAGTGCACGCCGCTCTCCAGCAGCTCTTCGAAATTGGTACGTGCCATGTCTCTTTAGTTCACTTTCCTTGTTCCCGTTGATACAGGCATCCTGAGGGTAGCCAACCACCGGAGCAGCTGAGTCCGCCAGGATTGGATCCTGAACAAGCGTGGGACCTTAACGCTTGCTGAACTGGTAGCTCTTACGAGCCTTCTTCTTACCGAACTTCTTACGCTCCACGGCGCGGGGGTCGCGGGTCATAAGACCTTCTTTCTTCAATGCGGGCTTCAACTCGGCGTTGTGCTTCACGAGTGCGCGGGCAATGCCCAAACGCACGGCGTCCACCTGGCCGGTGATGCCACCGCCTTCGACGTTGGCCACCACGTCGAACTGGCCCACCGTGCTCGTGAGCTTGAATGGCTGTTCCAACTTGAACTGCTGGATCACCAGGGGGAAGTACTCCTTGCCCTCTTTGCCGTTCACGGTGATGGTACCGCTGCCCTCGGAGAGGTACACCCGGGCGGTGCTGGCCTTGCGACGGCCGAGGCTGTTGATGATCTCCATCTTACTTGATGCTGTTGAGGTCGATGGTGCGGGGCTTCTGTGCTTCGTGCTTGTGCGAAGTGCCCGACACTACGTGCAGGTTGCTGAACTGGGCGCGGCCGAGCTTGGTCTTGGGCAGCATGCCCTTCACCGCGATCTCCACCATGGCGGTGGGCTTGCGGCGCACAAGGTTCTTGGCGGTCTCGAGGCTACGGCCACCGGGGTACCCGCTATAGCGCTGGTATTCCTTGTCCTCCCACTTGGCACCGGTAAGGCGGACCTTCTCGGCGTTCACCACCAATACATGGTCACCGCAGTCGGCGTGCGGGGTGAAGGTGGGCTTGTGCTTGCCGCGCACGAGCATGGCCACCACGCTGGCCAAACGGCCTACGGGCTGGTTCTCGGCGTCCACCAACAGCCATTCCTTCTGAATGGTCGTGCTGTTGGCCATGGACGTTGTATGGGTGGTAGATGCCACTGGGACGTATGTTTTGAGTTCCTTGTCCCTCCCCCGGGCGGAGGCCGACCGGGAAACCGGAAAAGGCACTGCCGTTGGAAAGGGGCCGCGAATATAGCTGGGAGACCTGATCGGCCAAACGTTGTGAGCAGGGTGTTGTGAACTGGGGCTGACCGGTCAGTCATACATCCGTGCCCCTTCCAGGGTAGGCGCCCCTACATCCTAACTACAATGAACTCCGTTCGCCGGTTCATCTGGTGCTCGGTATCGGAGCACTTCGCCCCATTGCCGCAGTTGTTCAGGAGCTTGGTTTCCCCATAACCCTTGCCGGTGATGCGGTCTTGGGCGATGCCCTTGCTCACGATGTAAGCCGCTGAACTCTTCGCGCGCTTGTCGCTCAGCGCCAGGTTGCTCTTGTCGCTGCCCCGGCTGTCGGTGTGGCTGCCCAGTTCGATCACCATGGTCGGGTTCTCGCTCATCACCTGCACGATCTTATCCAGTTCGGCTGCCGCGTCCTGGCGGATCTTATGCTTGCCCAGATCGAAGTAGATGGGCTTGATGTCGATGACCTTGGCGATGTCCATGCCCACGTCGATGGCTGACAGGGAACAATCGATGTACTCGTTCAACACCACTTTCCCGGTCCTGTCGAGACGATGCTTCCACAGGCTGGTCTTGGGGAAGTAGCCCTGCTTGCTGATGACCACTTGATACACCAGTGAGTCGCCGATGCTCATGGGCTTGAGGTTGGTGAAGAGTTCACCACCCTCTTCAGTAACTCCTTCCATCGTCGTAGAGCCAGCATCGCGTGTGTTCGTGATGCGCACATCCACGCCCGACAAAGGAGCCCTGGTCTTTGCATCGCTCACCATCATCCACAAGTACACATCGCTGAGCTTCGCTAATTCGATGTCCCGAACGAACGTGGTGTCGACCAACGGGCCTGTCACCAACCCTTGGCTTGTGCGCCGGTAAGCCCCTTCATCGGTCGCCAGTTCATAGTGATGACCTTCCTCCAGCCCGAAGGTGTACTCGCCATCGGGACCGGTGGTCACATCGCGCAGCGGGCTGCCTACGGCATCCTTCAACAGGATCTTCGCGTTCACTGCCGGCTCGTGCGAGACCTTGTCGCGCACCATACCTCTCACTTTCATTGTAGCTCCGAGCGGCTTCCTGAGGGTGAAGCTGTAGAGGTCATCGCCCCCCATACCGCCGCTGCGATCGCTGGTGAGGTAGCCCTTGAGCCCGGTCGCATCCAACAGGATCGCGAAGTCGTCGCTGTGGCTGTTGATCGGGACACCCGCATTGATGGCCCGCGTGAACCCTTCCTGGCCGGCCTTGCTCACGAAGATGTCCAAGCCGCCCAACCCCGGATGACCGTCGGTGGAGAAGTAGAGGGTCCCATCGCTTTGAACGAAGGGGAACATCTCATCGCCTTCCGTGTTCACCATGGGACCGAGGTTCACGGGCTTCAACCATTCGCTCTCGCTTTTTCGTTCGCACATCCATATATCAGTGCCTCCCCTTCCACCGGGCATATCGCTGGTGAAGTAAATGGTCTTGCCATCGGCGCTCAAAGCAGGATGGCCCGTGGAATATGCTTCACTGTTAAAAGGGAACGAGCGCTCCACCATCCAATGCCCTTCGCTCAGGATGCGGCTGTAGATCTTCAGGTTCACCACGCCATCTGCCGTCCGGCCCTTCTTGCCATCGCTGTAGTTGTTCCGCGTGAACCACACTTCCTGGCCGCTTGCACTGAAGGCCGCGTTGCTATCGTGGAACTTCGTGTTCAGGTCCTTCAACGGCTGTATGTCGGTGAGTTGGCCATCGGCGCCGATCTTCCCGGTGTACAGATCAAGGAAGGGATCGCCGTTCCAAGCATGGCGACGGCGTGCGGCCGCATCGGGCTTGCGAGCTGATGCGAAGACGAGGCGATCGCCCCAATATGCAGAGCCCATGTCGCTGTGCGTGCAGTTCTCTTTCACGTTCTCCACGATACATCCCGGAAGAGGCTTGGCCAGCAAGGCATTGGCGTACGCCACCGATCCCAACTGCGCAGTTGCGCGACCATCGCCCGCAGCGATCTCGTGGTACTTCGCCATCCAATGGTCCGCCTCCTCGAATTGACCGGTGGCTCGCAGGCACTGCGAGTAATTGTACAGATCCACCGGGCGGGCGTTGCTGGCTGACGTGGTTCTGGCGTACCACTTCGCCGCGTTGTGGAAGTCGCGCACGTTGAAGTAGCTCTCGGCCAAACGCGTCATGAACGCACCCGTATCGGCACCGTGCTTCATTGCTTCCTCATAGTGGCCGATCGCATCGTGATACGCCAGGCCGGCAAAGGCCTTGTCACCCATCCTGAGCGAATAGCCTTGGGCGCAGCAGACGCCAGTGATGAGCGTACATAGCGCGAGGAGGACGGACCGGTGCTTCATGGCCATCAGAAGTAGCGTGGCGAAAGGGCCTTCTCCTTGTTGAACCGCAGGTCGTATTGCAACATCAGTTCATGAGTGCCGCTCTGCTCCGATCTCAATGCAGTAAGCGTGAAGTCATAGGCATAGCCTGCACGGAACTGCTCGGTGATGTTGTAGGCGACAATACCCGACATGCTGTCCTCGTTGCGGTAGGCAACACCCAACCAAAGGCGTTCGGCCAGCAGGAAATTGGCGGTGAGGTCGATGTTCAAAGGGGCACCGTCCACAGCCTTCACCAGGAAGCTCGGACGGAACTTCACCGCAGGTGAAAGCGTGAACACATAACCACCGCTCAGGAAGTAGTGCCGCTTCTGTGTGATGGCGTTCACGGTCACGGTACCATCGTCCACACCGAGCATATCGTGCTGCACGAGTTTGGGCGCGCCGATGCCGAGGTAGCCTTTCGGGCTCCAGTAGTACACGCCGAAACCGAAGTTGGGCTTGGTGCTGCTGCTGATGTTCTGCTGGAACAGCGGATCGTTCGCGTCGGTGCCCGGTACGCTCGCCAGGTCGGCATGAAAGAGATCCACACCGGCCTTCAACCCGAATGCGAGACGCGCGTTCTGTGTGACACGGATCCGGTACGCGAAGTCGGCGAAGAGCAATGTGTTGTTGATGGGGCCCACCTCATCGTGCACTGCGGTAAAGCCAACACCTAGCGAGTTGTTGTGCAAGGGTGAGTGCAACGTCAGGGTCTGCGTCTTCGGTGCACCATCCAGTCCCACCCACTGCTGGCGCGCGAGGCCTGTGATCGTCAACAGATCACTACTGCCTGCGTAGCCGGGGTTCACGCTCAAGCTGTTCCACATGTACATGGTGTACATGGGATCCTGCTGGGCCCGCGTGACGAGGCTCGCCATCAACACTGACGCAAGGATGGCGCTGCGTGATGCGCTCATGATCCTGGGTATCCGGGGTGTTGCGTGCATCACCGCTACTTGTTGAGGTAGATGTATCCGCTGCGCACTTCCTCGCCTTCCACGCCGAGGTCGAGCAGGTACCAGTACGTGCCCGCCGGCAGGACATCGCCGATGGCGAGGCCATGTGTGCTGACGCCGGTCCAGTCGTTCGCATACGGATCCGCGCTGAAGACCGTATTGCCCCACCGGTTGAAGATGGTGACGCTGGCCTGCGGGAATTCCTCCAAGCCTTGGATCACCCACGTATCCGCGATGTTGTCGCCGTTCGGGCTGAAGCCTCCCGGGATCAGAAGGACATCCGGGCACAGGACTTCGACGATCACGAACGCCGTATCGCAGAGCGGCCCGGGATCACAGATCGTGTACGTGATGGTATCGTTCCCGCAGAAGCCTGCATGCGGTGCGTATGAGATCGTGCCATCGCCGTTGATGAACACAGTTCCATTGTTCGCGCTCGCATCGGTAACGGTGAGCGGATCACCGTTCGGATCGCCGTCGTTGTCCAAGATGTCGATGACCACCTCAGCATCCATCTCCACGCCCGCAGTATCGTTCACCGCGGTCGGCGGTACGTTCGGACATGGCACATTCACGATGACGATGGCGTCGTCCGTTCCGCCATTGCCATCGGCAATGGTGTACGAGACCGTGTCCACACCACAGAAGCCGGAGTCGGGCGTATAGGTGATGGAGGTATCGCCGTTGAGGATCGCCGAGCCATGGAGAGCCGAAACACTGATGACCCCGATCACATCGCCATCGGGATCGCTGTCGTTGATCAGCACGTCAATTGCGATGCTCGTACCCGGTGCTGTGGTGACATTGTCGTTCACCGCGACCGGTGGGCTGTTCACGCAAGCCACATCCACAACCACGATCGCTGTATCCATGCCACCGTTGCCATCGCTGACGACATAGGTGATGGTATCTGTTCCGCACCACCCGCTATTGGGCAGATAGGTGATCGTGCCGTCGCCGTTGACGGTGACACTGCCGTTGCCGGCCGTGGCACTGAAAGTGGTCAGCGGGTCGCCATCAATGTCGCTGTCGTTGTCCTGCACAGCAATAACGACACTGACGTTCAACAGCGTCGCGGCGCTATCGTCCAGTGCTATCGGCGCATCGTTCACAGGAACGACATCCACGATCACCACCACGGTGTCGCAGCCGCCGTTGCCGTCGCAGACCACCACGCTCATGGTGTCCGGGCCGTTCAGATCGGCATTCGGCGTATAGGTGAAGCAGGTGTCGCCGCTCAATGTGCCTGTGGCCTGTCCGTTCAAGGGACCATTGAAGACGTTCACGATATCGAGCGTGTCACCATCGGCATCGATCGCGTCGAGGCACAGGATGATGGGCGTGTCTTCATCCGTGCTCGCGTTCAACGTATCGATCGGCACGCCGCCATCATCGGTGATGATCGGGGCGTCGTTCACCGGTATCACATCGATGATCACCATCACCGTATCGCAGGCATTGAGCGGGTCGCAGATCAGCACGATCATGGTATCGGTACCGAACCAGTCGGACGCAGGCATGTAGGTGAAGCAGGTATCATCATCGAGCAGATCGAGCACGATACCGTGGAACGGGCCGCTGATCCCCGCGGTGATATCGATGGGGTCGCCGTCAGGATCGCTGGCGCCGAGGCACAACAACAACGATGTGTCCTCAGACGTGGTGGCATGCACGGTATCCTCGTCCGCGATCGGTGGGACATTGAACGGAGGTACATTGATGATGAGCACCAACGTGTCCGTCCCACCATTGCCATCACTCATCACCATGTTCACGCTATCGGGTCCAGCATATCCTGAGTTGGGGGCATAGGTGAAGCATGCGTTGCCATCAAGGATGTTGAATATGCTCCCGTTCGTAGGGCCGTTGGTGAACCCGGTGAAGTCCAGTGCATCGCCATCGGCATCGGTGGCGGGGATGCACAGGTTGATCGGCGTATCCATGGGTGTGGTCACGATCAAGGTGTCCATGGGATTTCCGAAACCATCGTCGATCACCGGCGGATCGTTCACGGGCGTTACATCCAGCACCACGGTCACGGTGTCGCAAGCAGCATTGCCATCGCACACGATGATGTCCACTGTATCGGCCCCATTGTAGTCAGCGGTGGGAGTGAACGTGAAGCAGGTGTCGCCATCGGCAAAGCCGTTCACGAAACCATGGAAAGGGCCATTGGCGAAGTCGCTCACCTGCAACGCATCACCATCCGCATCAAAAGCGTTGAGGCAAAAGGTGGTGGGCACATCCTCCACAAGCGAGACGGCAACCGTATCGGTGGGCAGGCCTATGCCATCGAGGATGATCGGCGCATCGTTCACGGGGTCCACCGTGATCACCACCACCGCTTGGTCGCATCCACCATGGTTATCACAGACCGTGATGATCAACGTGTCACTTCCGAAGAAGTCCGCATTCGGCACGTACGTGAAGCAGGTGTCTCCGTCGGACAGGCCCGACACGTTGCCGTTGAAGGGTCCGCTCAGGAGCCCGGTCACATCGATCGTATCACCATCCGCGTCGATCGCGCCAACACAGAATTGTGCGGCCAGATCTTCATCGGTGGTGTAGTAGAGGGTATCACCGGCGATCACCGGTGCGTTGTTCGTTCCAAGAAAACCGACCACGCGGGCAGGCACGGTCGGAACCAACGCTTGCGCGCTCGCCATCAACAGAAAAACAGTAAAGGCTCCGGTGATCCGTTCCGTCATGGTCTCCATCGTTCCACTTCAACCGAGGTACGGGCAAAGGAATGAGCTTGCAGGTATGCGCGAGCCCATCAGCCGATCACCCCCAACTCTTTCCCCACCTTCCCGAAAGCCGCCAGCGCCTTGTCGATGTGCGCGTCAGTATGACCGGCGCTCAATTGCACGCGTATGCGCGCGGTGTCCTTCGGCACCACCGGGAAGAAGAACCCGATCACATAGATGCCTTCCTCCAGGAGCTTGTCGGCCATCGCCTGGCTCAGCTTGGCATCGCCGAGCATCACGGGCACGATGGCGCTCCGATCCCCCCGCGTCTTGAAGCCGAGCTTCTCGATGCCGCTCTTGAACCGCGCAACGTTCGCTTCCAACCGGTCGCGCAACACGGTGCTCTTGCTCAGCAGGTCGAGCACGGCAATGGATGCGCCCACGATGTTCGGCGCCAACGAGTTGCTGAAGAGATAGGGGCGCGACCGCTGGCGCAGCATTTCGATGATCTCCTTGCGGCCCGTGGTGTAGCCGCCCATGGCCCCGCCCAACGCTTTGCCCAACGTACCGGTGATGATATCAACGCGACCTGTCACGCCACAAGCCTCCACAGCGCCGCGGCCCGCCTTTCCGATGAAGCCTGCCGCATGACATTCGTCCACCATCACCAACGCATCGTACTTGTCGGCCAGATCGCATACGCCCTTCAGATCGGCCACGATACCGTCCATGCTGAACACGCCGTCGGTGACGATCATCTTGAAACGATGACCTGCGGCTTGCGCTGCTTTCAACTGAATTTCCAGATCAGCCATGTCGTTGTTCGCGTAGCGGAACCGCGCGGCTTTGCACAACCGCACACCATCGATGATGCTTGCATGGTTCAATGCGTCGCTGATCACGCAGTCGAGTTCGCCGAGCAAGGGCTCGAACACGCCACCGTTCGCATCGAAACAGGCCGCGTACAGGATCGTGTCCTCGCAGCCATGGAAGCGTGCTAGTTTCTCCTCCAGTTCCTTGTGTATGTCCTGCGTACCGCAGATGAAGCGCACGCTGCTCATGCCATAGCCGTGGGAGTCGAGGGTGCGGTGCGCGGCGGCGATCACATCGGGATGGGAGGAAAGGCCCAGGTAGTTGTTCGCGCAGAAGTTGAGGACCTGCTTGCCGTTCACGGTGATCTCAGCACCCTGCTCACTAGAGATGATGCGCTCGCGTTTGAACAGGCCCGCTTCGCGGATGCGATCGAGTTCCTGTTGCAGATGCTTTTGGAGGGCGCCGTACATGATGTGTTGGGTTCCGTTCCGGAGGCGGCCAAGGTAGCCTCGTCAGTGACTTTGCCCGGCCCGGCGACAACCGCCCGTAGGCTGACCCCAAGAGCGAATACTTTCAATCCCGTGATGCGTCCACAGCGTTTCTTTGTCGCCCTCTCAACGGCGCTACCGCCGCTCTTCGCAGCCGGCCAGAACCTGATCTTCAACCCGGGCTTCGAAACCTATACCGCACTGCCGACCATCTCTGCACAACCGTGCAATGCTGCGGGTTGGGCCACTCCTGCTGGCACATGTATTCCCTCCGTGCCCCCCGGCTGCGGCAGCCCGGATTATTACCATATGCTCTCCCCGTCGGCAACCATCAGTCCTGCGGTGTTGCAGTGGGGTACCTGCACCCCGCACAGCGGGCAAGGCATGATGGGCGTGGGGCCGTTCCAATTGCTGAACACCGGCTACCGCGAATACGTGAGCACAGTGCTGACCACACCCCTTATTGTTGGCGCGCAATACGAGGTGGGAACGTGGATCAGCAACGGCACCGCCAGCGCATACAATGGGGGCACCAACCACAATGGTTTCGTGTTCTCCACTTCCCCCATTGCGCAATCGTGCGGGCTGCCGATCATCACTTCACCAACCGTGGAGATCCCTGTCGTGCTTCATTCCACCAATTGGCAATTCGTGTCGGTGACCTTCACGGCCACTCAGGCTTTCACTCATATGTGCTTCGGCAACTTCGTGGCCCACGCGGCCACCACATACCAGTCCTTCGGGAGCGGGCCCGCATTGCCGTACTACTACATCGACGACATGAGCTTGACGCTCGTGACTTCGTTACCCATCGAGCTCATCGGCTTCACAGCGACGAGCCCGGACGGCCGTACCGCCTTGCTGCAATGGACAACGGCATCGGAGACCGATAACGCCCGTTTCGTGGTGGAGCGTTCCCGCGACGTGGCGCAATGGAGCGTGGTGGGCGAAGTGCCCGGGGCGCTGAACAGCAGCAGTGAGCAACACTATGCAACAGCGGACCCTGCCCCGCCACCGGGCATCAACTACTACCGGCTGCGGCAGGTGGATACCGATGGGAACAGCAGTCTCAGCAATGCGGTCCCGCTCACGATCGCACATTGGTCCGCAGGTGCGTTGACCTGCGTTCCGCAACCGGCCAATGGCCTGGTAACGGTACACCCGGATACGGACTTGGGCATTGGGAACGCGATCCTGGAGGTGTGCAATGTGGCCGGTGCGATCGTTATGCAATACGCGCTTGCCACGGATCGATCGGGACCCATAAGGCTGGACATCGGTCACCTTGTACCGGGCCTCTATACCATGAACATTCGCCGGGATGAGCACATCGTTGCCCATGGACTCTTGATGTGCGAGTGAGCGCGCACGCGCATCATCACTTTTCCCTACGCCGTAGGCCCGATCGCACGTCTACTTTCGCCGCCCACCCTGTCGTCCATGTCATTCATCGTTCAAGCGAAGCACGCGCTCAGCAAGTTCAAGCACCGCGTGCTGGGCATGCCCAACGCCTGGCGGCAGCGCAACAGCTTCTTCCTCGTGTACACCTTGGGCAAGGTGGGCAGCAGTACCATTTATGCCACGCTGAAGAGGAATCTCCCCGGAGTACCGGTGCACCATGTGCATTTCCTCAGCAGCGAATACCTCGAAGTGCGCCTTCCCCAGGCGAACGAATACTTCAGGAAGCATATCGCCCTGGGCCGACGCATACTGGCCGACATCGACAAGCACCGCGGCAAACGGATCAAGATCATCACGATGGTGCGTGAGCCCGTGCAGCGCGATGTGAGCGCGATGTTCCAGACCTGGCGCGGACGGTTCGGCGATGTACCCTTCGAGGCAAAGACCAATGCCGAACTGATCGCCGACCTCAAGGGCCGCAACTTCCATCACACGCTCACGTGGTTCGATGATGAATTCAAGGCTTGGACGGGCATCGACATCTTCACACTGCCCTTCGATCGCGAACGTGGCTTCAGCATTCATCGCACCGAGCGCTTCGACATACTCGTTCTGAAGCTCGAGAAGCTGAACGACTGCTACGCAGCCGCCATGCGCGAATTCATCGGTCTCGACCTGTCCCGTCTGGAGCTGGCCAACATCGGGGAGGAGAAGTTGAGCCGCGACAAACTCAAGTCCCTGGCGGCCGAGATCCGTTTCTCACCTGCTGAACTCGATGCCGTATACGGATCCAGGTACATGCAGCACTTCTTCACCCCCGAGGAGATCTCGAACTATCGGGCGAAGTGGTCGACCGGCTGAACATGGAATGGCCGAAACAGAACTCGTATTTAAAGGGTAGTTCCACATTGGTCAGCTGATCGAACGAAACCGGGATGACCGCAATGCTTACCTGCGCACGCGTCGGCAAAGCGCCGAGGGCCAATGCAGCACAAATAGTAGCGGTCAACCGGCGACCGATCGCCGGCTTCATTTTTTCATGGTGATGTTGAGCATCTCCAGCGCGTTACTGATGGGCACGCCGAAGCCGAGACCCTCCAAGCCCTTGCCGCTCAATTTCAGCGTTGCCACCCCCACCACTTTGCCGGTCTCGTCAATGAAAGGTCCCCCACTGTTGCCGGGGTTGATGCTCACATCGGTCTGCAGGTAGTGGTGGCCATCGAACTCACGCTTGCCGCTTAGGATGCCGCGGCTCACGGTCTGGCCAAGCTCCTTGTCCAGCGGTGTTCCGATAGCGAAGATCTCCTCGCCCACCAGCAACGCGCTGTCCGCACCGATGCTGAGCGCGGGCATGTCGTCCACGTTAGCCTTCAGCAATACCAGATCGAAGTCCTTGTTCACCTTCACCACCTCGGCACCGAGGGTGAAGCCCTGGCTGAAGCGCACCTTCACGCTCTTCTCAATACCCACCACATGTTCGTTGGTGATGATGTAGCCATTGTTGGTGATGAGGAAGCCGCTGCCGTGTCCATCGCTGGTCTCAACGGTGGCCACTGCTTTCAGCAACTCGCTGAGCATGTCTTTGCGGCCCGTGAAAGCGATCGGCGTCGGTATGGGAAGGTTGATCGATACGCCCTTGTCGAGGATCACACCGTCTTCGCGAAAGCCCCTTAACCGTTCATACAAGCCCTCACTATCGAGCATGCGCCTTGATGCCAGGATAAGCGCTCGGTCAAGAAGATCGTCAGTACGTTCGGCGCTCGCATTGTAGGTCGTGGTGGTGGCGAAGCTGTGCAGAAGGCTGTCCGGAACTGCAGCGCTGTAGAACCGCCAATCCACTTCCACGGCCAGTGTGCCTATGCAATTGTTGCGAAGACCGCGAAGATCCGCCGTTACGCTGAGCAAGGCAGGGTACAGGAAGATCTTCGCGCGACGAACTGCCTCATCGCCCACGGTGCTGCCACGCCGCATGAAATTGGCGTCCACCCATGTATCGCGAAGACCACGCACCACACTGCCGGCCAGCTCCTCAGGATACTTGAGCGGGGAGAAAACATCCGGGTTACCGGTGGTGATCTTCGTTCTATTGAAGATACCTGCGGGAGCGTGTTCACCGGTTTTGTTCTCCAAGCCGGTCACAGGTAACAGGAATTTCTCCAGGTCGGTGGGCATCTCTTTCAGCAGATCCACCATCACCGTTCGTTTCGGAAAACGGTACATGTTCGGATGGTTCTTGTCGAACGCGTACGGGATGTGGAACAACATGGCGTCGGCTAATAGGATACCGTTATTGCGTTGTATCCGCAGCTCGGTCTTGCCATTCACATAACCGGTCTTCCGCACTTCGAACACGAGCTCCTCACCATCCATAGAGTTGTAGGTGTAGGTGTACGGCGCAGTACCCACCTCTTCGCCGTTCAGCAGGAACATTGCGCCGCTGGGTGTACTATCAACCGTGGTGTTGTTCTCGGCCGTGCCGAGCACGGAGGCACAGCCGGAAAGGACCGCAGCGGTAAGGCAGGTCACTGCCATGGGAAGAAAGATCGATCTCATGTGCTCGTGGGTGGAAGCGTGGCAAGATAGAAGTGCTGGTCCGCAGGGGCCATCGGTTGCGACAGCGTTCCAAGCCTTCCCCTTCGTGGTGCGGATGGGCATTTGCTGGCCCGGTACTTTGCCGTCCGGAATAACCATGCACCATATGAAGCAGATCCTTACCCTGATCGCCATGAGCCCTGCGCTGGCCATGGCCCAAAGCCTTGTGAGCACCGATCCGCAATTGCGCACCGTACTGCTCGAGGATTTCACCGGCATCCACTGTGGCTACTGCCCGGAGGGCCATGTGATCGGCGACAACCTCGAGGACATGCACAAGGATCAATTCGTGTTCGTCGGTGTGCATGCTGGTGTCTTCGCGGTTCCCAGCGGCACCGAGCCCGACTTCCGTACACCGGAGGCCACCGCTATCGATGCGCACTTCGCACCCAGCGGTTACCCGAACGGGGTGATCGACCGGCACACCTTCGCCGATGGCACCTCCTTGGGCCGTGGCTTGTGGGACGCCGCCACCACGGAGGCGTTGGCCATGAGCAGCCCGGTGAACGTGGGCGTGGAAAGCAGTTTCGACGGGATCACACGCGACCTCACCGTTACCGTGGTGCTCTATTACACGGCCAATAGCCCCGGTGGCAACGACTACATCGGTGTGTTCCTGAAGGAGAGCAACATCGTCGGCTGGCAAACGGATTACGGCAACGGCGACAACCCCAATTACAACCACACCGATGTGCTGCGCCACTACCTCACCGATGTGTGGGGCGATGAAGTGACCACCACCACGCAGGGCACCACGGTTACACGCACCTATACCTGGAACGTGCCCATCGAATTCAACATCGCGAGCTGCGAAGTGGTGGCGCACGCCGGCGAGTACCAGACCGAGGTCTACCAAGCCCGTGAAGTGGCGGCAGATGGTGGTAGCACCTTGATCATCGGCGATGTGACCCTCACCTCGGCCAGCGATCACGCAGCGGGCAGCAATGGCAGCGCGACGCTCTTCGAGACCGAATTCACCAACGCGCTCGGCGCGCCGAACGATTTCATCATCGAGCTCACGGCCATCAACGCACCTACCGGCTGGTCTTCATTCTTCACCGTTCAAGGCAACGACTACATCCAAGTGGCCAATGTTGCACTGCCCGATGGAGTGGCCGAAGCGATCGCAGTAAGCATTTCGCCCGACGCTACACCGGGCATCGGCGATTACATGCTGAGCGTACGTAGCACGAGCTACCCGGGTGCACCGGCCATCGAACAGGAGTTCCACGTGATCAGCGGCGTTACCGACCTCATCATCAACAACCCCACGGCCGAGCCCTACGTTACCCGTTACGAGGCCGGCCTGGTTGCCGCCAGCCAACCGAACCGCGCCACCACCGGCCGCAACACGTTCATCAGCTTCGGTGAAGCGAATGCGCTCACCGGCGTCGATAACCTTTACTACAACGTGAGCTGGACCTTCCCCTGCCTCACTGATGCCATGGTGGCACAACTGCAAGCCTTCATGGATGCCGGTGGCAACCTGATGATCGCAGGGCAGGACATCGGTTGGGACCAAAGCGGGCAAGCGGGCAGCAACGGCACGGCGATCACCCAGGCTTTCTATGCGGACTACCTGCACGCGACCTTCGTGAACGACGGCTCCACGGCCGACAACCAAGCCAACTTCGAAAACGCCGACTGGGTGTTCGGTGGCTTGGCCGATGGCGCCATCGCGAACGTCTTCGGCGGTGTGAACCAGTATCCCGACCAGATCACACCGATCGCTCCGGCCACACCGCTCCTGCGTTACAACACACCCGCCAAGATCGGTGGGCTACGCGCACAGACCAACGACTACAAAGTGGTGTACTTCGGTATCGGCCCCGAGCAACTGGCCGATGCCACCACGGGTGAACAAATGGTGCGCCTGAGCCACGACTGGTTCCATGGTCTTGTCGGCATGGAAGAGTTCGATGCGGCCATGGCCGCCGCGCTCGGCAGTGCCTATCCTGTTCCTGCCGATGCACAGGCCATCGTTCCCTTGAACGGCCTTGCCGAGGGTGCGGTGCTCCGTGTTCACGACGCGCACGGGGCGTTGGTATGCGAGCAACGCATTGCTGTCCGCAGCGCACAGGCGGTGATCGAAACGGCACAACTACCGAACGGCATGTACAGTTACCAGTTGCTCAGCAACAGCGGCGCCAGCGCTGCGCGCGCACTTGTAGTTACCCACTGATCAACACCTCCTTCAACGACAAAGCCCCCCGACAAGTCGCGGGGCTTTGTCGTTCGAGGCCGGAGCATCACGGCAATTGTTCCGTGCGGGTTGCAGTCGGCACCGTGCCCCCAACGTTCACCAGGATCGGATCACGATCATTGTTGGTGCCCGTGTACTTCACCACACCGTCGAGGGTATGATCCTCGGGCCAGTAGCCGTTCAGTGTTGCAGTTGGAACCGTCCCGCCGACGCGCGTAAGGATCGGATCACGGTCGTTGTTGGTGCCGGTGTACTTGATCAGGTTATCGCGCACGGCGTTGCCCATCCACAGCAGTTGCTTTCCACCGATGATCTTCTGTGCGTCGGTGCCATAAGTGGGCACGCTGCCGTTGGTGAAGTCCAGCGTGGTCGTCGCGGTGGTGAGCTGCGAGCCTGTGGAAGTCATGCAACCCAGGTGATTGCGATGGCGCACCGCCACGCGGTATGTGGCCGCAGGAGCCAGCATCGATATCTGTGAGATCCCGTCCTCGGCCACCACGTCGCCATCGCGTTGCACCAATGCGGAACGTGTGGCCACGATCGTCGCAGGGTTGCTGTTGCTGCGCAGTTCCACCTGCACCCAATCCACTACGGCATTGTCGCCGCTGGCGGACGTGGCACCGCCCTGCAACACTTCACCTCCACCATCGCCCGCCTGCACGAAACCGGCGGCGGTGTTCGGTTCGGTGTTCGGGATCAGCGTGGCGGTGCGCAGGTCGTCGCGCATCTTCAACGTGCCACTGTCGTAGGGCCCTTCAAGCATCAACTTCAAGGCGAGCCGCAAGCCGTTGTTGAGGACGCTGATGTTGTCCAGGAACAACCGGTCCCCATAGTCGCACACACCGGTGAAACGCAGCACCACGCTCTGTCCATCGTAAGCGCTCAGGTCGATGTCGTGCAGCATCCATTGGTTGGCCGCTGTGGGTTCCCACGGGCTCGTACCCACGGTGGTGGTGCCCAAGGCCAATGCTTCAGCGTAATAGAGTTGTGTCCAGTTCGCACCGCAATTGGTGCTGATCTCCACACGTAGCCCGTCGGTGTAGCTGGCACCATAGGGCTTGTATGCATGATGGAATTGCAACCTGGTCCCAGCACTACCGGCGAGAGTGATCACCGGTGTCACCAAGCGGTCCACTTGCCCCGGGGCATTGTAGTAGTAGTAGTCCATGCGCCATGCGCGTCCCGCAGTGCCGTTGCTACCGGCGGTGATCCCCGTGTTGCTCCACGTATCCAGACCATCAGGGTTCTCCAAGGCCCAGCCGGAAGGTGTGAGCACTTGGTCCTCCGCATTGGCGATCAAAGGCGTTGTTGCACCGCTGTTGGACACCGTGATGAAGCCTGTGATGGTCTTGTTGCTCGTGCCGTTCACATCGGTAACAGTGAGGGACACGTCGTAAGAGCCTGCGGTTGCGTAAGTCACCAACGGGTTCCGGATGGTGCTCGTGGAGGGACTTCCACCGGGGAAGCTCCAGCTCCAGGTGGCGCCGGAAACGTTCAACGCGCTGTTGTCCCAGAACTGGACCGCGGGGGCCAGACAGGTCACCGATCGCTTGTCGGCGCTGAAGTTCGCCAGCGGTGGTGCGGGCGCTTCCAACGGGCTTTCCCAAACACTGCGGTCGGTGCCGTTGCGGATCTTGCCCTCCCGGTAGTTGATGAGCAATCGTGTGCTATAGATGCGCGCCGGCAACCCTGCGTTCCATAGGTTCCAGCTGCCCGTTGCATCGCTCCGGTAATACACCGCGCGCCGCGTACCGATGTATAGACCTCCGTTACTGCCGAGCTGGTGCGCGATATTGCTCGGCCACTCGTCGTTGAGGTTCGCATCGGTGATGTTCGTCCAGGCCGTGCCCCCGTTCACGCTCTTGAACACCACATATCCGTTGATGTTCGGATAGTCGCCGTACTGGCTGGTGCGCGCAAGCCAGATCGTCTGCGGATCCGTGCCGCTCACCGCAATGTCGTATGGCACCCATTCGTTGCCGTTCACCTGCGCGACCGATGGTGTGATGTTCGTCCAGTTCGCGCCACCGTTGGTGCTGCGCCACACCTTCTTCGCGTCCCACCAACCGAGGTAGGTGCATGCATAGATCGTATTGGGATCGCTGAAGGCGACTTCGATGCTCGTGACGTATTCGCCGAAGTCATGCACCTGTGTGAACGATGCGCCATTGTCATCGGTGCGCCAGAGCGCATTACCGCTGCCCACGTATGCCGTGTTCACGAGGTTCGGATGCCAGGCCACTTCGCTGCTGTGCCCGGTGATGTAATCCGCGTTCGGCTCCTTATCCCAGCTGCCATTGGTGTTGGCCACCGTGCGATCACCGCTCAGGACCTTATACCCGTAATCGCTCAAGGCACGGCGATCGTACTGCGGATGCACGTAACCGCGGATGCCATCACCCCCATCGGTGCTCACCCAACCGTTGATGTACACGTTGTTGTCCTTCAACAATGTCCCGTTGTGATAGGTACCACCAAGCATCACCTGGCTGCCTGTCCATCCACCCTGGCCGAAGCCCCAGAAGTCGGTGCCGGCGATGCCGAACATGCGTTTGTTGAAGGTGGTACCCGCGTCGTTGCTATAGAAGATGCCACCGTCGTTGGCCACCCAGATCTCACTGCCGTAGAACTTCATGTCGTGGATGTCGGCGTGCAGGTAATCGGGATCACCGCTGTGGCTCCACTTCGCTGGGCATGTGAACGAAACTCCCCCATCGGTGCTGACCCAGCGCTGCACACCGCATACGTGCACTTTATTGGAATTGGAGGGATCCACGTTGAACGCGAGGTCGTAGTAATACTGCCCACCATCGTCCTGCCCACCATCATCCCAACCCATCAGGTTGAAGTTGGTGGCTGAAGGCACGCCGCCCGGCCCAGTGCCGCAGCACTGGAAGGTCCACGTGCCGCCTTGGTCGGTGCTCTTGTACACACCGTACAAGCCGCTTCCACTGTTGGCAGCGCCGGTGCACAACGCGTAAACAGTATTGGGTGCGGCGGCCGTCACTGCGATCTCGGTGCGTTCCTGTTCGTCGGGGGCAACAGGCAACGGCCAGTTGGTGCCGATCTGCGTGAACGAAACACCATTGTCCGTACTGCGCCAGAACTCGGTGCGGTTGCTGATCTGCTTCACGGCGTAAACCGTGTTCGGATCGCCGGGCTTCAGCTCCAGCTCCTGCCAACTTCCGGTCTTCACTTGTGTGAAGCTGGTGCCGCCGTTGGTGCTGCGCCACAAGCCCTGGTTGCTCAACACGTACAGCTGTTGGTTGTTCGTGGGGTGCATCACGATGTCGCGGATCGTGTGCGTGAGGCCTTGGAAAGTCGCATCGCCGACTGGGTTCCACGTGGTGCCACCATCAGTGGTCTTCCACAGATCGTCAGCCCCACCGAAGTAGGCCGTGTTCTGCACCGTGTGGTCCAGTTCGATGCTGAGCACCTCGCCCACCATCATGTTCTTGGTCATGTTCGTCCAGTTGAGCCCCTTGTCGGTGCTTTTCCAAACACCGCTGTTCGCAGTGCCTGCATAGACCAGGTTGGTGTTGATCGCGCTCTGCTCCACGGTGTACACATGCGCCGCGCCGCAGGCGTAGCTCTTGGCAACCGCTCCGTGATCCCAGTCGAACGGACCGATGCAGGTCCAATTGGCAGTGCGTTGCTGCAACAGGTCTTCCGTCGCATCGAGATATGCGCGGGAGGTCTGGCCGTATGCCGCGAGCTGTGCAGGGTCCTTCGGTACCAGTTCGTGGCCCAGTTCACGCTTCCACCGCTTGAAATACTGCGTATGGCTGTTCTTCACGAAGGGATGGCTGGCGTAGTACGCTTCAAAGGCCGCGATCACCGCGCCAGGATCTGGGTTCGCGCTGTACATCAATTGCACCCATTGCGGCAACGCACTCAAGTTCGCATCGTAGCGCTGCTGCTCCAGTTGCGCTTGTGTGTTGAAGCAGTACAGCAGTGAAGCAGTGAAGCAGAGCCGGGCGTACAGGTTGCGCATGTAGGGGTTGTTGCCGCGAAAGTGGACCCTCCATCCTTGCTGCGCAACCGCGTTGCAGGCAATGAGTGGGAATGCTGAGACTTGTCGGGCAACAGCAAACGCCATCCTGCGTCTTCGCATTGCCTCACCGACCTTCAACCCTTGGTATGCGCTATCTCTTCGCTTTTCATTGTATCGCGTTCGCATTGTCCTCATCGGCCCAGGCCCCGTTCGCGCACTCTTACTTGCTCTCACGTCCCACCCACATCAACGGCAGCACCCTGACCCCCGACGGTGGGCTCATGCTCTGCGGCTATGCATCGGATGGTGCCGATAGCTTACGCATGGGGCGCGGCTTCGTGATACGTACCGATGCCAGCGGCGAGGTGCTCTGGGTGCGCGAGCACGATGGAGGATACAGACCGGTTGCGGGTACGACCGTGCCATTTTCCAACATCGCCTACACCGATATACACACCAACCCTGACAGCAGTGTGTTGCTCGTAGGCTCGGCCTTTGAATCGTTCTACTTGTCGAACGAGTTCCTGGCGATGGGGATGGACCCACTGGGCGACACGCTGTGGACGCGATTCCCCACTTTCATGTCCGGCGGTAATTCCTTCAACCACATTGTTCCGGCAACGAGTGGTTCGGCGTTCGTGTACGCGGTGAGCAGCACGGGCATCAACACGTACTTGGATGTCGAGAAGATGGATGTGCACACGGGCCTGAAAAGCGCTGTTTCAGAGATATGGCCCAACAATGATGCAGGTATCACCAGCTTGCGCCCAACATTCGATTCCGGATGTGTGAGCGCGGGCCATACTTCTGACGCGGGCTTGGAACTCTGGGTCCGTATCTCCGACAGCGACCTTAACACCCAGTGGCAAACCACGTTCGGGTTGGCTTGGTTCGATAGCTACTCAACCTGCCTCATTGCCGAGCAGGCACCGGATGCAAGCGTGTGGGGCGTGGTGGTACCCAGCCATTACAGCCTGCCCACAAAGCCCTTCCAACTGATGCACTTCACGGCGGGTGGCGCCATCAACAGCAACGCCACCTTCACCTTGCCGGGCACAGCGGTGCCGGCGGACATGCGGATCAAGCCCAACGGGAAAATGCTGATCGCGGGTACGGGCTACTTGGACGTGTACAACGACAGCAGCTATGCCTTCCTGATGCAGGTGGATCCCGTAGGCACAGTGGACTGGGCTTGGCGCTACGATGGCGAGCCGGGCGACAGCCTGAAGCTGGTGTCGATGGAAGTGGTGCCGGGCAGCGGCGATGTGTTCCTCATCGGTTCAGCGCGCACCGGAAGGCCGCTCATCATCCGAACCGATAGCATGGGCATGGCAGGTGGTTGCGCGCAGCAGGCGCTCAGTCCCGTGCTGGGTTCAATGACATGGAACACCGGCACAATGCAGGGGTCCACTTCGAACGGCCCGGTCTCCGACCTCACGGAACATTTCGTACCGAACGACGCCGCGTTGTACAGCATCGTGCACGAGCAGTGCGGCGGCTACCAGCAGTTGTACCGCGCAACGGGAAACGTTTACTACGACGCTGACGGCAACGGCGGGCTTGATCCCGGAGAGGTGGGTCTTGCGTGGTACCCGATCGGTATTTCACCTGCAACGGGCTTGGTCTTTACCAACTCCAGCGGCAACTACGAACTGGTGACCGACATCGCCGACACTTTCACCATTACACCTTCCCTGCCGCAACAATGGTGGGCGATCACTTCCGACTCGGCCGCTTATCATCCAACGTTCACGGCAACGGATACCCTGTTCGAGGATCTCGACTTCGGCTACGATCCCGTGCTCGATACCACCATCCTCGTGGGATCCCATGTCCTTGGCGTGAGCTGCAACTTCCCGTTCGCCCAGCATCTCAGGGTGCGCAATTCGGGCACCACTACACCACAGGGTGTCGTGTCGTACACCTACGACCCATCCATGCAGCTGTTGAACGCGCAACCCCCGATGGATTCGACTTCGGGCCAGACGATCTACTGGCACTTCGATAGTCTTTGGTTCGGGGCGATCATGGATATCGACATGGAATTCCAGCTCATCCCGTTCACCTGGGTCGTTGGCGACACGTTGAACACCGGGTTCACCGTGTTCTCCGATGATGGGCTTGGCAACCTGTCCGTGGTGCACAACGAACAGATCGCACGTGTGATCACGTGCTCCTATGATCCGAACAACAAGGAGGTACTCCAGGAGCCCCTCATTCCCGCCGACCAGGGTTGGCTGAACTACACGATCAACTTCCAGAACACCGGCACCGATACGGCCAATACCGTGTTCATCGAAGACCAATTGAGCCAGCACCTGCAATGGAACACGCTGCAGTTCCTGGGCGCGTCGCATGACCTCACCGGGCTGAGCATCAATGCCGGTGGCAAGGCCACCTTCCGCTTCGACAACATCAACTTGCCGGATAGCAATGCGAATGAGTTGGAAAGTCACGGCTTCGTGACCTACCGCATCGCGCCACAGCCTGGGCTTCCGCATCTCACGCGCATCGAGAACAACACGGGCATCTTCTTCGATCAGAACCTGCCGGTGATCACCAATACCGTGGTGAGCACGATCGTCGATTGTGCCACGGCTACCCACCGGCCGATCACTATTGTGGACTTCGGCACGAACACACTGTACGCGTACACGGGCACCAACGACACAATGACCTATGCCTACCAGTGGAATGTGGATGGCAGTGTGATCCCCGGCGGAAACGGTATTTACATCCCCAACGATGGCATTGGTGCGGTTCTCCTGGCGCAGGTGACCGGAACATATTCGGTGGAATTCACCGATGAATTCGGTTGCACATTTTCCTCCGATCCGTATCCGTTCATCATCCTGGCCTCACCCGAATTACAAGGCCTGCATATGAAAGCACGGCCGAACCCGTTCACGGATGCCACCGTATTGTTCTGCGACGAAGTGCTTGGCGCGGACTTCGGCATCGAACTCATCGATGTTCACGGGCGCGTTGCGCGCACACTACAAGGCAACGGCACGCGCGAAGTGTCGATCGAACGCGGTGCGTTGCAAAGCGGTTTGTACATGGTGCGGGTATTGGATGCGCATGGGCAGCGCACGGCGGTGCGGGTGGTTGTGGAGTAAGCGAGGTACTTTTCGCACCTCGGCCGGCAATCCCTTTTCGCGAATGCGCCGCAGCACCTGAGCCCCATGCCCTCCCTCCTTCACGATCCCCGCTTCGTCATTGCCAAGCAAGGCACGATCGACCTCGACAAGTTCCCTACGCGACTTCCGGAGAAGCCGAAGAAGGACGAGTTGAAGGCGAAAGTCGAGGAGGAACGCGAGAAGATCATCAAGCTTCAGGAGAAGCTGTATGCCGATGATCGCCATGCCCTGCTCATCCTCTTCCAAGCCCTTGATGCCAGCGGCAAGGACAGCTGCGCCAAGCATGTGCTCAGCGGTGTCAACCCCGTTGGTGTGCGCACCTGGAGTTTCAAGGCGCCCAGCCGGGAGGAACTAGCGCACGACTTCCTCTGGCGCCACGCCTGCGCCTTACCGGAACGGGGCGTCATCGGCATCCACAACCGCAGCCACTACGAGGAGGTGCTGGTGGTGCGCGTGCATCCGGAGTACCTGATGGACCAGAAGATCCCCGGCATTGAGCGGGTGGAGGATGTGGACAAAGCGTTCTGGAAGAAGCGCTTCGAAAGCATCCGCAACTTCGAGGAGCACCTCGCCGAGCAAGGCATCACCTTGATGAAGTTCCACCTGCGCATGGGCCGCGATGCGCAGAAGGAGCGATTGATGGAACGCCTCGATGATCCGCTGAAGAACTGGAAGTTCAGCGTGGACGACATCCGCGAACGCGCGCGCTGGGACGATTACATGAACGCCTACGAAGAGGCGATCGGCGCAACAGCCGCAGCGCATGCCCCTTGGTACATGGTGCCTGCCGATGAGCAATGGGAAACGCGCGCGACCGTTGCGCAGCTGGTACGCGAAAAACTGGAAGCGATGGATCTGCAACCACCCGTTCTCAACGCCAAAGCGAAGGCTGGATTGGTGGAAGCCCGGAAGCTCTTGGCCGAGGAAAAGTGACGCAGAGCAGCAGTTAAGCTTTGCAGGACTTGGAACGTGTAGCTGGGAAGCGACCGCGGAAGTGGGCAACGCCGGACCGGTCCGTTCATCCAACTTCTACCTTGCCCCACGATCGGATTGCGATCACACGATCACGACATGCATCCCACCAAACGCTGGCGCCTGAAGCCTGCTGCGGACCAACACGCGGTGGACGCCCTGCTGCACGATCGTTGCCCGCTGGTGGTGGCCAAACTGCTTGCGCAACGCGGCATCAGTACACCTGAACAGGCCAGCGCTTTCTTCCGTCCGGGCTTCGACCAGTTGCATGATCCCTTCCTGATGCAGGATATGCAAGCCGCCGTGGAGCGCATCGAACGCGCACTGGGCGACGGCGAGCGCATCATGGTGTACGGCGATTACGATGTGGACGGTACTACAGCCGTGGCCCTCGCATATAGCTTCCTTAGGAAGTTCACGGGTGATCTGCAGTTCTACATCCCCGATCGCTACGCCGAGGGCTACGGCATCTCGTTCAAGGGCATCGATCGCGCGGAGCAGGATGGTGTTACGCTGATCATCGCGCTGGACTGTGGCATCAAGTCCATCGACAAGGTGGAGTATGCGGCGAAGAAGGGTATCGACTTCATCATCTGCGATCACCACCTCCCCGGCGATGAATTGCCCGATGCCGTGGCGGTGCTGGATCCGAAGCGGAAGGACTGTCCGTATCCATGCAAGGAACTCAGTGGTTGCGGCATCGGCTTCAAACTCATGCAAGCCCTGGCCCAGCGCAACGACCTGCCGTGGACGGAACTTGAACCCCTCCTCGACCTGGTGGCTGTAAGCACCGCATGCGACATCGTCCCGATCGTTGGCGAGAACCGTGTGCTGGCGCACTTGGGATTGCGCCGCATCAATACCGAACCGCGTCCCGGGTTCAAGGCCATGTTGAAGATGGCCAATGTGAAGCGCGCGCTCACCATCACCGACCTGGTCTTCCTTATCGGGCCGCGGATCAACGCGGCCGGTCGCGTGGAGCATGGAGCAATGGCCGTGGAACTGTTGCTGGCGCACGATGAACAGCACGCCGAACAGAGCGGCCTGCGCATCGATAAGAACAACGCACACCGCCAGGGATTGGACAAGGACATCACCCGGCAGGTGATGGAACGCATCGCCCAGCAATCCGATGTGGATGAACGTTGGAGCACAGTGCTCTTCGACCCATCGTGGCACAAAGGGGTGATCGGTATCGTAGCCAGCCGCGTGATCGACCACTACTACCGCCCCACGATCATTCTCACCGAAAGCAACGGCAAGGCAGCTGGCAGTGCGCGCAGTGTGAAGGATTTCGACCTGTACGAAGCCATCGGCGCGTGCAGCGATCTGCTGGAACAGTACGGCGGGCACATGTACGCGGCCGGCCTAACACTGCCGTTGGAGAACGTGGGGAGGTTCGCTGAACGCTTCGAGCAGGTGGTGCGCGAACGCATGCTGCCGGAACAACGCATCCCCATCGAGGAGGTCGACCTGGAGCTCGGTTTCAACGATGTGGACATGAAGCTGATGAACCTGCTGAACCACATGGCCCCCTTCGGTCCGGGCAACATGAAACCGGTGTTCCTGACCCGGGGCGTAGTGGACACTGGTGGCGCGCGTGTGGTGGGCGAGGCGCATTTGAAGATGACCCTGCTCCATCCGGGCGATCCCGGCAAGCGGTTCGACGCCATCGCCTTCCGCCAAGCACACCACGATGAACTGGTGCACAGCGGCGAACCGTTCAGCGTACTGTACACGTTGGAAGAGAACGAGTGGCAAGGGCGCACCACCCTGCAACTGAACGTGAAGGACATCAAGGCCGGCACAGAGGGCGTGGTGACCAGCGAAGCCCTGGGATCACAGGCACTGGCCTTGTAGATCCATCGCCATTATCCACACGTACGGCCGTAAAAGTCCAAGGTGCCTATTGCGGCCTCAGGCCAAGAAGGTCGATTTTTGCTTCCCTTAAAGGCTCCATGTCCCGTTCACGCTCCGCTGCACTTTTGTTCGCCATAGGGGCGTTACCGCTCTCATCCAGCGTTCTGGCGCAAACACCCACCTGGAGCGAGGACGTGGCCTGCATCGTCTACAGTCACTGCACCAGCTGCCACAACCCCGGTGGCATCGGGCACTTCAGTATGATCGATTACGCGGACGCGTACGCCCATCGGACGGACATCAAACCGGCCACCACCTATCGCCTTATGCCGCCTTGGCCGCCCAATGAGGAGGAAACCCCATTGGCGCACCAGCGTGTGCTCACCCAGCACGAGATCGACGTGATCGCCGATTGGGTGGACGGTGGCGCACCCGAAGGCAACACCGCGTTCGCACCCGACCCGCCGGTGTACACCAGCAACTGGGAACTCGACGAGCCGGACCTGACCGGACGCATGGAAGAATACGTGTTGCCCGCCAGCAGCAGCGACTATTACCGCTGTTTCATCCTGCCCATCGACATCACCGCCGAAACATGGGTGGATGCCGTGGAGGTGGTACCAGGGAACCGCGAGATCGTACACCACGTGCAGGTGTTCCGCGACACTACCGGACAAGGCCAGGTGCTGGACCAGAACGACCCCGGTATCGGCTGGGAAGGCTTTGGTGGACCGGGCATCTCGGGTGTCAGGTTGATCGGTGGATGGGTGCCGGGAGCTGGCGCGTATTTCGCGCCGCCTGGTTTCGGTATCCGCTTGCCGGCCGGGAGTGACATCATCATACAGGTGCACTATCCGTCGGGCAGCTCGTTCCAACTGGACAGCACACGCGTGAACCTGCGCGTGACAACGGCAACCGGAACGCGCGAGCTCTACAACTACTACGTGCTGAACCATGTGCAGAACATGGTGAACGGCCCCATAGCAGTACCGCCCGGCCAATGCGTGGAGTACCACGAAGAGCAGCTGCTCTCCGACGATGTCTCCCTCTTCTCCATCGGACCGCATGCGCACTTGGTGTGCACGGCCATGAGCGCCTACGCGGTGAAGCCCGGCAACGACACGTTGCGGCTCGTTGATATCCCGCAATGGAATTTCATGTGGCAGGCCTTCTACCAGTTCCGCCAACCCGTGTTCCTGCCTACAGGTACTGTGCTTCATGGTTTCGCGACGTATGACAACACCGACGCGAACCCGCTCAACCCGAACGATCCACCCGAATGGATCTACCAGGGAGAGTCGACCGATGAGGAGATGATGCTCTTCAGCATGAGCCTGACGTATCACCAGCCGGGCGATGAGAACATCATTGTCGATACCGCTGCACACTGGCCCCACATCTTCGGATGTGAGGGTGGGATCATCACCTCGGTGGAAAGACCCCGGAACCACCTGGTTGAAGTGTGGCCGGTACCAGCGAGCGACCGGCTGTTCGTGAGCACTTCGCTCAGAGACGATGGCGAAATGCGGTTGCACGATATGTCAGGCCGCCTGGTGGAACGCTTCCCCTTGAAGCCCGGTGAGAACGTGGTACCCGTGCATGACCTGGACCGCGGTGCGTACCTGTGCACGGTGTTCGACCTGTCCGGCGTGCAATTGCATCACCAGCGGGTGATGCTGGAATGAATCCTTCGGCACATCGGCCGGTCCGAAGACCTGCGCCCTACTTTCGGGGCGTACGCTCGTAACGACACACCATGATGCGCCTTCCCTTCATCGCTGCTCCTCTCTCCTGCTTCGCAGCTTCCCTGCTGTGCAGTTACACGGCCAGCGCGCAGACCCCCACGTGGGCCGACGATGTTGCGTGCATCGTATACAGCCACTGCACCACCTGCCACCACGAAGGCGGTGCCGGCCACTTCAGCTTGATGACCTATACCGATGCGTACAGCAAGCGTGGCGACATGCAACTGCTCACCACTGCGCGCATCATGCCGCCATGGCCACCGGATGAGAACTACCGCAGCCTGGCCCATGAACGTTCACTGACCCAGGACGAGATCGACATCATTTCCGAATGGGTGAACGGGAACGCTCCGGAAGGTGTGCCGGGCAACGCACCCACACCACCCGAATACCTCAACGAAGTGGTGATCGACCAACCCGACCTATCGGTGATCATGGACGATTATGTGGTACCACCCAGCACGGACGACCTGTACCGCTGTTTCGTGATGCCGGGCAACACCAGCGTTGATCAGTTCATCACCGGCATGGAAGTGATCCCCGGCAATACGGAAGTGGTGCACCACGTGCTGGTGTTCCAGGATGCCACCGGACAAGCACAAGCGCTCGATGACGCCGACCCGGCACCGGGTTACACCAACTTCGGCGGTATCGGCGTGGACGATGCGAAACTCATCGGCATCTGGGTGCCCGGCTCATCGCCCTACTTCACCCCTGCGGGCTTCGGTATCAACCTGACCGCGGGCGCGGATATCGTGATGCAGATCCACTATCCGGCCGGCAGCAATGCGGCCTTGGACAGTACACGCGTCAACATGCAACTCACGGGCACCCCGTTGCGTGGCCTTTCCATCGATCCGCTGCTGGAACACTTCTTTACCATGACCGATGGTCCGTTGATCATCCCGCCGGACCAGATCAAAACCTTCCACAACGCGTTCACCGTGCCGTTACAAGGCATCGTCACCGCCATCGGGCCACACGCGCACAAAGTGTGCACGAGCATGAAGGCCTTCGCCACCACACCGGGCAACGACACGATCCCGCTCATCGACATCCCCAACTGGGATTTCCAATGGCAAGGGCTGTACGAGTTCCGCAAGCCGGTCTTCCTGCCAACGAACAGCGTGCTGCACGGTGAAGCAACGTACAACAACACCATCACCAACCCCAACAACCCGCAGGACACGGCGACGCAATACGTCTTCCTCGGCGAAGCCACCAGCGATGAAATGATGCTCTTCTATTTCGCTTGGGCGTTCGGCTTCCCCAGCGATACGCTCACCGTGATCGACAACAGTGCGCACGGCGACCACCACCTCAACTGCACTACCGACTTCAACATCGGCCTGGAGGAAACCGTGGTCAATGCGGACGTGGACGTGTGGCCCACGCTGGTCATCGATCGCATCAATGTGCAAGCGACAAGGGGGCGCGAGGTGCGCCTGTTGGACGCCAGCGGCCGAGTGGTGAAGAGCCTGCGCTATGCTGGTGGGCTCACGGCCATGGGCGTTGATGGGCTGGCGCACGGCACATACGTGTGCGAGGTCTGTGGTGCTTTCGGGCAGGTTATGGCGCGAAGATCCGTGGTGCTGCGATGATCGAACCGCCCGGCGACGAGCATTACATGCGCCATGCGCTGCGCGAAGCGGAGCAGGCGTTCTCGGCGGATGAAGTGCCGATCGGTGCCGTGATCGTGTGCAAGGACCGCATCATTGCCCGTGGCCACAACCTGGTGGAGCGCCTCAACGACGTGACCGCCCATGCAGAGATGCAAGCGATCACCTCCGCAGCGGAGTTCATCGGGGGAAAGTACCTGGACGATTGCACGCTCTACGTTACCGTGGAACCCTGCATCATGTGCGCCGGCGCGCTCAACTGGGGCCACATCAGCCGCATCGTCTTCGGCGCGTTCGATGAGAAAGCCGGCTACCGCCGCATCGGCAATACGCTGTTGCACCCGAAGACCCAGGTGACCGGAGGCGTGCTCGAAGCCGAATGCGCCGACCTGATGAAGGCATTCTTCAAAAAGAAACGATCGTTGTAGGCAGCAGCATGTAGGTTCGGGTGGTCTTGATGGAAACCCCTGGCCCATGAGAACAACAACTACCCTTTCGGTCTTCCTGTTCGCGATCGCTGCGTCCGCCCAATCTCCCGGCGACACGCTCAGCATGTACTTCGATGCACCGGGCGAGCCCTTGCAATTGGACAGCGTGTATCCTGCCGGTTGCTGGCAGGTGGGTATGCCTTCGAAACCTGTCTTTTCCAGTGCGTTCTCACCGGGCAAGGCCCTGGTAACGGATACGCTTCTGCCACATCCGCCGAACACCACGTGTTACGCTGAGTTCACGCTGCTTGCAACCGACTTCAACTATGTGGGACGCACGATCCAATACAAGCAACGGCTGGATATGGACTCCACCACCGTGGCTTCCGTGGAAGTGTTCGACCCTTTCGCACAGACATGGCATCGCTTCGGCGCCAGCATGAACTACGATGAATTCCTGATGATCAACGGTGGCTGGACCCAGGATATCAACGGGTTCGCGTGGACCGGCCAAACAGCAGGCTGGGAGGACGTCTGGCTGGAAGCACCCTGCCTATTAGTATTCTGGAATGAAGGAGAGAAAGGAGCCAAGTGGTACGATCCGCTCATGCGCCTGCGCTTCGTGTTCGAGAGCCAGGGCAATCCGAACAACCGCGATGGTTGGATGGTCGACGACGTGCGCGGTAGCGTGAGCCTGTGTACCGGCAGTGTGCAGGATGAAGCATCCGCTTCACCTTCGCTTTATCCGATCCCCGCCGACGATCTCTTGAACATCGCGGTACCCTTTGCCGGGCAGTACGCACTGGAGATCATAGCAGCCAATGGCACCGTGGTCCAGAAGCAGAACAGCGTGCGTGGTAACTCTACCACCATCGACATCCACGTGCTGGATCAAGGGCTTTACCTGGCGCGCTTCACAACAGCGACGGCTGTGACCACAAGCCGCTTCGTTGTTGAGCACTAGCGCTTGCGTTCCGCGCCCCTCTTCGCTCTGCGCTCTTCGGCGACGGCTTCATTCACGCCTACGGCCTCGTGGAGCAAACGGCGCAATGCAGGTTCATTCAGCCGCTCGGTGGGCGGAGGGACCAAGTAGTACCGGATGAGCGTGTGCTCGGTTACGGCGAACAGTCGTTCGGGATCGTTCATATGCACTCCTGCGCAGAAACCCAGGATCAGTTGTCCGCGGGCGGAGGACTTTTTCGCGTTGGTTTTGAACCCGAAGTAGCACATCCAGCCACAGTGCAGGTAGAAGGGGGTGCTCTTGAACATCCACTTCTCCTCCATTCCCGAGGCGGACTCCAATACGAGTTCCCGCACACGTTGGGCGCGGGCCTGCCACGCCTCAGGCAAGCGCTCGAACCAAGCTTCCAACAATGCCGTATCGGTCATGGGCTCAAGATCGGGAACGGCGGGGCGGCCTGGTTCCCTGTAATGGCGACCCTTCGACAAGCTCAGGGCGACCGCGCTGTCATGGTGAGCTCGTCGAACCATGATTTCCGCAGTCTGGTCGCGGTTCGGCGGGCTCACCGTGACAGCAGCCTACTTTTGTCCCGTTCAAACCAACAAGCGGGCGCTGCGTTCACCGCCCCGACCAACCAACAATGTATCCAGCAGAACTCACCGCTCCCATGGCCGCCGATCTTACCAGTGCCGGCTTCGAGGAACTGAAGACCCCCGATCAAGTGGATAAGGCCCTGGCCGCCCCCGGCACCGTGCTGTGCGTGGTGAACAGCGTATGTGGATGTGCAGCGGGCGCTGCCCGTCCGGGCGTGAAGGCCTCGTTAAGCGCCGACAAACGCCCCTCCAAACTCGTTACCGTTTTCGCCGGCGTGGATACCGACGCGGTGCACCAGGCCCGCCAACACTTCCTGCCGTATCCACCCAGCAGCCCGAGCATTGCCCTCTTCAAGGATGGTAAGCTCGTGCACTTCGTGGAGCGCCACCACATTGAAGGCCGCAATGCCCAGATGATCGCTGAGCATCTGGAAATGGCCTATGCGGAATATTGCTGACCCGCCCCGACACCTTGCAGGGGGCCGCTCCAAGGAGCGGCCTTCTCGTTTCTGACCGGTCTTGATCTTCGCTGTCCGCCATCTGCCGATCTGTCCCCACCTTCGCGCCTCTTTGTCCCGGACCTCATCAGGGCAAGGATGTTGACCAGTGCGGAATCCCTTCAGAAAGTCAAGCAAGCCCATGTCCGAGAAAACGGAAAACAACAGCCGGGAGACGGCATCCAAGCGTATTCCTGTAAGCGATGCCGCACAGCAGGCAGCTGACGCTGCTGAAGAACTGGGCCATGCCAGTGAAGCTGCGGCCGAACACACCATGGCCGATCAGGAGAACGCATTGGTTGCCGAACTGGAGAAACTGAAGGCTGAGAACTTCATCTTGAACGACAAGAACCTCCGCCTTCACGCCGAGTTCGACAACATGCGCAAGCGCAACGCCAAGGAACGTGTTGAGCTGTTGCAGTTCGCCGGAGAGAACGTGCTGAAGAACGTGATCCCGGCCGTGGACGATATGGAGCGTGCCATCGCGCACAATTCCGGGGTGGAGGATATCAGCGCCGTGAAAGAAGGCTTCATCCTGATCCATGGCAAGCTGTTGAACATACTCGGCGCACAAGGCGTGAGGCAGATGACAGATGTAAAGGGCCAACCCTTCGACACCGACAAGCACGAGGCCATCACAAAGGCCCCTGCACCTACACCCGGCCTGAAGGGTTGTGTGTTGGAAGTGGTGGAGAACGGCTACACGTTGCACGACAAAGTGGTCCGCTACGCCAAGGTGGTCGTCGGCGAATGATCGGCAACACGCACACGCCCGATCCCTGCACCTGTAGCGTCGACCCACTGGGTCGACAAACGAAATGAGCAAGAAGGACCCATATGATATC
>JBATMK010000043.1:0-4775 GCA_049289815.1 Flavobacteriales bacterium | reverse complement strand
AAGGCCAGCCCGGCGCAAGAGGCCGCACCCAAGTAGCAGAAAGCCTTGAGGAAGGCGCGTTTGTTCCCCATGCGATCGGCAATGCCACTGAGCAATGGCGCGATGAGCGCGATGACCAGGAAACCAGCGCTCAGCGCGTACGAGTAAAGGGACTGCGCGGGAATGCCATATCGGCCCGACACAAGATCCGATCCATCCTCTCCGCGCGTTACACCGGCATAGAACAATGGGAAGACGGCGCTGGTGATCGTGAGCGAGTACACCGAGTTGGCCCAATCGTACATGGTCCAAGCACGTATGACCTTCGGATCGCCCTTCTGCATGCTCTTCCGGTGAAGCCGGGACGGGCAAGGTAGGTGCACGAATGCGAAGGCCCCCGATCCATTCGGGGGCCTTCCTTCCTACAGGAATGCGGTTGCTCAGGGCTCCAAGTCGATCTCCACGCGGCGGTTCTTGCTCAGCGCCACATCATCATCACCGGCATCGGCGGGTGTCTCGTGGCCCACTCCGATCGTGGTGATCCGTTCCGCTGCCACACCGGCTTCAATGAACGCGGCTTTCAGTTCATCGGCGCGTTCCTTGGCGAGATCGGTGAGGTCCGGGCGCATGCGGATCCGGTCGTGTTCCAGGGCATCGGTGTGCCCGGTCAACTTCACCTTGATCTCCGGATTGTTCTTCAGCAGTGTTGCGAGTTCAGCCACCAAGGATTCCATGGCGCCGTCGATCGTGCGGGTGAAACGCTTGAAATAGATCGTGCTCTGGTCGATCGCCATATCCGGCTTCAGGTTCAAGGGTAGCGCCGTCTTCTTGCTGTAGATGAACTCGCTTTCGGCCTTGTCCAACTGGGTGCAAGAGCATTCGCTCATGAGCTTGATCGGGAACACGTTCACGTCGTCGATGAAGTAATAAGCATCCAGTGTTTGCTGGCGCGTTTCACCCTTTGGCCGTTTCGCTTTGCCTGTGGTGGTCTTCTCGTTGGCGGCGAAATTGCCGATGACGATGTACTGCTCTTCACCTTGGGCCTCATATACACCGCAGACGCCTTTCCAGGCGAACATGTCGTTGTAGATCTCGGTTCGCAAAGTGGGGATCTGCGCGTTGTAGGTCAGTCCCAGTTCGTTGTCCTTCTTCACGAGCATCTTGCTCAGGAACACGCCGTGCTCGCTGCTGCTGTATTTGCTCAGATCGCCAAGGCTGGTGTAGTAGCGCACGCAATACTTCTGGCCCTTCTTCAGCATCTTTTTCAGCTTGGCCTGGAGGTAGGTGCGGGGCTGCTTGTTCTGGTAGCTCCACCAACGCACTCCGGCGTAGTTGGTACCCTTCAGCGCGCTCTGGTCGCCGAACTGGCTGCGGGGCGCACTGATGGGTGAGTTGGCGACGATCTCGCTGAAGAGATCGGCATTGGCATCCGTCGGGCTCTTCCAGCCCTTGGCCATTTCAATACTGCCGACGCGTTTCAACTTTCCTTCCACTTCCTCGAAGCTGCCATTGGGCACGAGGTTCAAGGAGTCGGGGTTGGTTGTTTCCTGGGCGCACAGGGTGGAGGATGCGAGCAGGCTTGCCGAAATGAGGAACGAACGGACGGTCATGCCGGGGGATGTTGGTGAGCTTTGATCGAGTCGATGAAACAGCGGACGTTGTCCACGGGAGTATCCGGATAAACGCCGTGGCCCAAATTAGCGATGTGCCTGTGAGGGCCGAAGTCGGTGAGCATCCTCTTCGTCTCTCGGGCAATGGTCCGTTGGTCGGCGTAAAGAACGGTCGGGTCGAGATTGCCTTGCAGGGTCTTGCTTTCGCCGGTGATGGAGCGGACCCATTCCGGCTCCATGGCCCAGTCCAAGCCAATGGTGGCGCAGGGCAATCGAGCAATGTCCGGCATGGCGAACCACGCATCCTTGGCGAAAATGGTCACCGGCACGCTGGTGATCGACCTGCAGATCCTATCCAAGTGCGGGATGGCGAAACGTTGGTAGGTGGCGCGGTCCAACACGCCAGCCCACGAATCGAACACCTGCACCATGTCGGCACCGGCTTCCACCTGCATGTGCAGGTATTGGATGGTGGTGTCGGTGATTCGTTGCAAGAGCGTATGGCTGAAGGCGGGATCCGCCCAAAGCAAGCGTCGTGCCTCACTGAAGGTCTTGCTGCCCTTGCCCTCCGTCATGTAGCAGAAAACCGTCCAAGGCGCTCCCGCGAAGCCGATCAACGGAACCCGGCCAGCAAGCCCCAGTTTGGTGAGGCGGATGGCTTCGGCAACGTACTGCAGATCATCGTTCACGTCGGGCACGCGTAACATGGAGAGCCCCTCTGCGGACCGGACCGTACGGGGGAAGCGCGGGCCTTTGCCTTCGTCCATCACGTAAGGCAGTCCCATGGCCTCGGGCACCACCAGGATATCGCTGAAGATGATGGCGGCATCCACACCGAGGATATCAATGGGTTGTATGGTGACTTCCGCAGCCAGTTCGGGCGTGGTGACAAGGGCATGGAAACTTCCGGCCTTCTCACGCACAGCCCGATATTCCTTGAGAATACGGCCCGCCTGCCGCATGAGCCACACGGGAGTGCGTGAGGTGCGCTCGCCGCGCGCAGCGCGCAGGACGAGATCGTTCGCGTAGTGTGCCACCGTTGAAAGGGCGCGCAATGTAGAAGGGGGTGGAGGAAGGCCCGTTACATTCGCTGTGAACAACCTCTTACCCCCGATGAGCAGAATACTGATCGCCGCCTTGTTGCTGAGCGCGGCACCCATGGCCGTAAACGCCCAGAGCGGCTTCAAGCTCGGAGTGAAGGGCGGCCTTAACCTCACCACCATGGTCGGCAACGACCAGACCTGGTTGGAGTACGATGAAGGATTCGCCCGCCAGTCGAAGTTCAGGGCCGGTGGACATGCAGGGGCCACGTTCAGCCTGGGCTTTGGGCGGCACGGCAATGCGAGCCTCACGTTCGACGTGCTCTTCAGCATGAAGGGCGGGAACTATTACTACGACCAGTACTACTTCGCTGATGTGGACGATACCGTGACCACCCACTTGGAGGTGAGGGAATCCGTTACGCGGTTCTGCCTTGATGTGCCCATCCTGTTCCGTTACCGGGCGAACATGGGCCTGTATGGGGAGGCGGGCATCTTCATCTCCGTAGCGGCCTTGACGCTGTACAATACCGATGATCCCCGGTATACCGCTTATTCCACCGACGATTACGACTACCTGGACATTGAGACAACGCAGTACAAGCCGTTGGACGTGGGCTTCACCGCTGGTGCCGGATGGATCTCCTCGGGCGGCTTCGGCATCGGGTTGCGCGGCTTCATGGGCCTGCTGGATCAGTACGAACCATACGGCAGCCCGCTGCTGATCGGGGTCGGCGCACCATCGGGGCGTACCGTGAACATGGGCATGCAACTGAGCCTCATGTACTACTTCGGCTGGGACAAGCGATCGCGCCGATAGCGAACACGAGCAAGCCCCCGGTCGTACCGGGGGCTTGTTGTTTCAGGGGATCGGTCCGTAATGATCGGAGCGGCCCGCCGTTATGGGCATCAACCGAGCGATGCCTTCCTTACGGTCAGCCGTCCTTCTTCCCGTCGTCGCCGGCGTCCTTTGCGCACCCACAACGCGCGCACAGCACAGCATTGGCGGGATGGTGGGTTGGACGCACAGCGATCACTGGTTCCGCAGCACGGTGAACGCCGGGCTGCAATACACGCACACGTTCATGAAGGGCCGCATGGAGGCCCGGGGTTCCGCAGTATGCCATATTCCCTCGTTCGGCCGGAGCTGGACCCCGTTCGATGGCAGGCCAGCACCGAGCACGCCTTATGCAACCAACAACTACCTGCCCACCTACGATCGATATTGGGGCATGGACGGCGATGCGGACATGCTCTTGCGTCTGGTGCGATCGGAACAACGCAACGTTGAAGTGTATACGCTGGGCGGAACCGGCTATCGCAACGAGCGTTTCGACTACGAGAGCAGCATTGCCGATCCGAAGACGGGTTCTGTGGTGGAGGTGAGCGGGCGCGTGCTGCGCGATCGTTTCGCGTTGCGTGCGGGATTCGGTGCGTCCATGGGGGCGGGTGCGGGCAAGTTGTTCGTGGAGGCCGTCACCGATGTGTGGTCATACGTTGCGGACAAGAGCATTTACCAAGCCCCGATGTCATTGGAGTGCTACGGTATCCGGTTCGGGTTCGCGCATCCCTTGCACAAGCAGTGATCCACACACCCGATGGAACTGTTGCACATCAGACGCGCTTCGAGGAGGGGGATTTGCTGCATTTTCCTCGCACCACCAGCGATCTGTCAAGCCCAGATAGCCGCAGGCCTAGCGGTCGCGAACGGCCTTGATCATACATGGCAAGGCCGGAGCACATGGAGTCTATGTGGTTTGGTCGAAGGGCGGAAGACCGATAGTGCAATGTTCACGTTCCGGGGTTCGTTGGCCTGGCATTGGCCGCGATCGTGGACCCGGGCAGAGTCATATGCACGGAACAAAGAGCCGTTCGGGAACATCACCATCGTTGAAGAAGGATCGCTATCGAAACTGGATATCGCCATCGACATGAAATGGCCCTACGGCTGCATCTTCTGTCCCGGCGGTCTCTATCGCGGTGGCTACCTGATGCTCGGCGCTGGATGGACACGAAGTTGGTACGACCTTGACGTACACACCGTGGACACAGGACTGGGTTTCGATTCGCACGCGATCACCGACCTGACCACCGATCAGCTCAGCATCCGCCTCACCGGAGGCGCTGAGATCAACTACCGATGGGG
>JBATMK010000042.1:0-19123 GCA_049289815.1 Flavobacteriales bacterium | reverse complement strand
GCGCGCGGAGCAACGAACCGCGATCTGATCATCAAGTTCGATGGCTGCTATCACGGGCACTTCGACAGCCTCTTGGTGAACGCCGGAAGTGGGCTTGCCACATTCGGCACTTCGTCCTCCGCCGGTGTTCCGGAAGCGTTGGCCCAACTCACCATCGTTGTTCCCTTGAACGATGAAGCTGCCTTGGAAGCCGCGTTCGCGAAGCATGGTGAGCGCATCGCCGGGGCCATCATCGAGCCGGTTCCGGCGAACAATGGGTTGCTTTTACAGGACCAGTCCTTCCTGCTGAAGTTGCGCGACCTCTGCACGAAGCACGGGAGCATAATGATCTTCGATGAGGTGATCAGCGGCTTCCGGATCGGCTTCGGAGGAGCGAGTGAACATTACGGTATCAAGCCCGATCTGGCGACCTATGGAAAGATCATCGGTGGTGGCATGCCGGTGGGTGCCTATGGCGGGAAGCATGAACTGATGAAGCACATTGCGCCCGAAGGCAACGTTTACCAAGCGGGCACGCTGAGCGGAAATCCGGTGGCCATGGCGGCAGGACTCGCACAGGTGAAGGAGTGCGCGAAGCCCGGCTTCTACGCGGATCTCGAACGCAAGACTTCAACGCTGTGCGAGCGTGTGAACACGTATGCAAAGTCCAAGGGATACGACTACCGCATCGATCATCTCGGCTCCATTTTCTGGGGCTTCTTCGCGAAGGACGAGCACATCCAGGCCGCCAGCGCCATCGACCCAGCGAGCATGCGCAGCTACGCGAAGCTGCATGCCGCCTTGCTGGAACGTGGCATCTATGCGGCACCAAGCGGATACGAAGTCGGCTTCATCTGCGCGGCACATACGGATATCCACATTGGGCGAATTGCCGAGGCTTGGTGCGGGGCCTTGGACGAAGCGATGCGCTAGATCCGGATCCCCAGCCAAACCGCAGCGGGGACGAGGATGAGCGCACCATCGAGCAGCAACGCATAGAAAAGAGGTGAGCGTCTTTGCGTCGCGCACAAGAGAAGAATGATCGTAATGAGATAGGCAAAAACGGCTGGGAAGACCGCATTCGACAGATCGAGCCACAACAGCCTGAGCAGCTCGAAAATGGCGGAGATCAATACCAGCAGAATTGCGAAACCTCTGGCCGTCCGGGCACCGATAAGCTGGGGCACGGTCCAAAGGGATCGGCGATCGTAAGGCAGGTCGCGTATGTCGAACGCAATGGCAAGAGCAAGAAAGAACAGCGCGCGGAACAGGACGGATAGGCCGACCACAAGATCGCTTTCGGCCGTGGTTTGATATTGCAGGGGTACGGCCACCGTGACCACGCTCCAAACCGCTGCGATCAAGATCGCCTTGAGCGCTGGAACATAGCGCAGGCCGATCGTCCGCTTTCCACGCCAAGGCATCACATACGGCAACGATACCATTAGCGCGAAGGCACACCACTGCGCTGCACGATGCGGAAATGGCCAAAGCAATGCTGCACCGGCGGCGATGCAACAAGCTCCCATGATCATCAGCAAAGTGCGGTGCTCCGAGGTCCACCGCAGCACCGGCACCAACTCGGCACCCCGCGCACGGCTTCGCACCGTTCGCATGTAGGTATATCCGCCGATGGTCAAAAGCAAAATGGCTGCCGCGACCCGCATGGCCTGATCGTCCTCCACCATGGCCAAGCTGGTCAGCCAAACCTGCGCTGCAGCACCCAACGCCAACCAGATGTGGGAATAGGCCAGCACCCGCAGCACAGGGTTGCGGATCCCAGTTACCGGTTCCGCATCGGTGCGCATCAGTCGTACAGTTCCCGGTTGGGCTTTATGATCAGCTGGTTCACGCCGTAGCCAACAGCCACGCCGACCGCGCTGCTCAGCAAGCTGCGGATGATGCGCTTGTTCTTGCCGGCGCGGGCATACCCATAGGCGTAGAAATTGTCCCCGTCCATCAGTGGGTTGGTGATGGAACCCCGCGTAACGTGGACCCGGGGCAAGGCCATGGCAGCGCCGTACACGGGCGGGATCAACACCGCCATGAACTCGATGTCGAGCCCGATCACCAAGCCGGCGCCGGCAACGAAACCGCCGATCATGGGGATGATGGGCTTGTAGCCCTTGCGGGCATCCTGTTCACCGCGGATGTAGTGCCGCATCTCCTGCACGCTGAAGTCATTCCCGAACATGGAATCCTGGAAGTACCAGAGCTTCTCCACACCAAGGCTGTCGGTAACACTGAAGACCTGCTCCGTCGGTTCCGCCCGCTCCTTCACCTTGTTGTTCTTGATCAGGGCATAGCGGACTTCCAAGGTGCTCTGGCCGATCACCTTGGCATCGATCGTCTGTCCGTTCATCAGCAGGATGCGGTCCTGGCCCCGCACAAACAAAGCGCTGGCGAGGAAGGCAAGGAGGACAAGGACAAGTCGCATGGCAACGGTGCCGAAAGTATGTCCGGAGCGATGAGTGGCGAGCGGCGAGTGTCGGCAGACCCCAGCACCCGCCACCCACGTGAGGGAGGTGTGCTGCTCCGATATCTTCGCCGTCCCAATTTGGATCCCATGTCCGCGAACTACCAGCAACGCCACATCGGCCCCGATGCGCGCGAGACCGATGCCATGCTCAAAACGATCGGCGTGCCCTCGGTTCAAGCATTGATCGAGCGTACGGTGCCCGTCGGCATCCGCAGCAAAAGCGCACTGGCCACGGGCGATGCCCTGAGCGAGCACGAGCACCTGGCGAACATGAAGGCGTTGGGGGCGAAGAACAAACAGTTCCGCAACTACATCGGGCTGGGTTTCCATGGCACGTTGATCCCGCCGGCGATCCAGCGCAACGTGTTGGAGAACCCCGGTTGGTACACGGCCTACACGCCTTATCAGGCCGAGATCAGCCAAGGGCGATTGGAGGCGTTGCTGAATTTCCAAACGATGGTGAGCGACCTCACTGCGCTGCCCATCGCCAACGCATCGCTGCTGGATGAAGCGACGGCTGCAGCCGAGGCCATGTTCATGTTGCACAGCGCACGGCCGAAAGAACTGGCCACGGCACATCGCTTCTTCGTCGACAAGAGCCTCTATCCGCAGAACATCGAGGTATTGCACACACGTGCGGTCCCCGTTGGCATCGAACTGGTGCACGGCAACGCCTGGGACTTCAAACAGGACGGCAGCTTCTTCGGGATGATCGTGCAGTACCCGGCAGTGGATGGCAGCGTGAACGATCTACGTGCAGTGGTGAAGAACGCCAAGGCCTCTGGTGTGAAGGTGGCGGCGTGCACCGACCTGCTCGCATTGACACTGTTGATGCCTCCGGGTGAATGGGGCGTGGACGTGTGTGTTGGCAATAGCCAGCGGTTCGGCGTGCCCATGGGCTACGGCGGTCCGCACGCCGCTTTCTTCGCCTGCACCGATGAGTTCAAGCGGTTGATCCCGGGACGCATCATCGGTGTGAGCCAGGACCGCCGCGGCAAACGCGCATTGCGCATGGCCCTGCAAACGCGCGAGCAGCACATCCGCCGGGACAAGGCGACAAGCAATATCTGCACAGCACAGGCCCTGCTCGCCGTTATGGCCAGCATGTATGCGGTATACCATGGTCCCGATGGCCTGAAGTCGATCGCCCAGCGTACCCATTCTGCTGCCAGGGCTTTGGCCGACGGTGCAAAGGCACATGGATACACGCTCGGCAATAGTTCCTTCTTCGACACGATCACACTCACCGGGGTGAAGGATGTGAAGAAGGTGAAGGATGCGATGGAGGCGCTGAGCATCAATCTCCGTTACGGACCTGACGCTGTGAGCATCAGTCTTGACGAGACAGTGAAGGAGCAGGATGTGAACGATATCCTGTCCGCACTCGCTGAAGCAGCTGGCAAAAAAGCCAGCGCGACAAGTCTCAACGGTGCCTCGTTGGCCGTGCCGGCCGAAATGCAGCGCAAGAGCGCGTACCTCACGCACCCGGTCTTCAACACGCATCGCACGGAAACGGAACTCATGCGCTACATCAAGCGCCTGGAGAACCGGGACTATAGCCTGACCCACGGCATGATCCCGCTGGGCTCATGCACCATGAAGTTGAACGCGGCCAGCACGTTGATGCCCCTCACCTGGCCGGAATGGGCCAACATGCACCCCTTCGCGCCGGTGGAACAAACGGCAGGGTACCAGGAGGTGTTCGCTGAACTGAGCGATATCCTGGCCAAGTGCACCGGCTTCACCGGTGTGAGCCTTCAACCCAACAGCGGTGCGCAAGGCGAATACGCGGGGTTGCTCGTGATCCGTGCCTACCACCATGCGCGCGGCGATAAGCAACGGCATGTGGCCCTCATCCCTTCATCGGCGCATGGCACCAATCCGGCCAGCGCAGTGATGGCCGGGATGGAAGTGGTGGTGGTGAAGGCCGATGAGGAAGGCCATGTGGACATGACCGACCTGAAGGCAAAGGCAGAGCAATACAAGGACACGCTGAGTTGCTTAATGGTCACCTACCCGAGCACGCACGGTGTGTATGAAGAAACGATCAAGGACATCACGGGCATCATCCACGCCAATGGCGGGTTGGTATACATGGACGGCGCGAACATGAACGCGCAAGTGGGCCTGACCAGTCCCGGCGAGATCGGTGCGGACGTGTGCCACCTGAACCTGCACAAAACGTTCGCGATCCCGCACGGCGGCGGCGGACCTGGCATGGGGCCGATCTGCGTGAACGACAAGTTGAAACCCTTCCTCAGTGGTCACCCTTTGGTGAAAACGGGCGGCGAACAAGCCATCGGTGCGGTGAGCAGCGCTCCTTGGGGCAGCGCATTGATCCTATTGATCAGTTATGGCTATAGCAAGATGCTTGGTGGTATCGGTTTGACGGCGAGCACCGAGAACGCGATCCTCAATGCGAACTACATCAAAGCACGGCTCGAGCAGCATTATCCGATCCTCTATGCCGGCACCAATGGCACGGTGGCACACGAGATGATCCTGGATTGCCGGGAATTCAAACGCACAGCCGGCATCGAAGTGGGCGACATCGCGAAGCGGTTGATGGACTATGGATTCCACGCGCCCACGGTGAGTTTCCCTGTGGCCGGCACGTTGATGGTGGAACCCACCGAGAGCGAGAACAAAGCCGAACTGGACCGTTTTTGCGATGCCATGATCGGCATCCGGAAGGAGATCACCGCCATTGAAAGAGGCAACGCCGATAAAGTGGACAACATGCTGCTGAACGCACCGCACACCAACGAGGAAGTCTGTGCGAACGATTGGACGCACGCTTACACACGCGAGCAGGCCGCATTCCCGGCGCACGAACAGCGCGAGTGGAAATACTGGACGGCCGTGAGCCGTGTGGACAATGCCTTCGGCGATCGCAATCTCGTGTGCACATGCCCACCGATGGAGGCATACGAGAAAGCAGAGGCGTGAACCGGATGAGCAACTGATGGGTGGATGGATAGGCCGGTTCATCCCACTGCACACCGCTCCTCCCTCCTTCACATTCGTTCACACCAGGCCCCGATAATTTTCATGTTCTATGCCGGGGCCAACACCACGGCCCTTGGCGCGCGACGCGTCACATTCCGCTACCACGGCCGCTTTCAGCGAGGCTAGTTTCACGTTCGACAGCCGGTTTCCCCTTGTGCTGGCACGAAAAACAACCTGCGGGCGCTGGAACCTGCGCCCCGAAAACGACTGCCATGCGCCGTATTGGACTCATTCTCACAACCACTGTTCTGCTTTTCGAAGCTTGGCCGTTCACACATGCCCAGGCGCAGAACAACCTACCGACACCCAACGTGAAACAACACGTGCGGGAAGTTCGACCGTCAAGCTATAAGGCCCGGCAGCTGCGCGCTTCCGGCACTTCGTTCTGGAGCGAGGATTTCGAGAACGGATTGAACGGCTGGACCGTGAACACGGCGACCGGCACCGTGGACTGGCAGCTGACCGCAACCGGCAACACGGGTGGCTTCACCCCTGGTCCGCTGGAAAGCACCACAGGCTTCCCGGGTGGAAAGTGGATCGTGGCCGATAGCGACGCTGAAGGAACAGCTGGCTTCAACGAGAACACGAGCATCACCAGCCCGGCCATCACCGGCTACGATACGGTACCCTATATGCTACTGTCCTTCGAGCAGAGCTTCAGGCAGCTGAACGATGATCAGACCCTGGTTGAAGTGAGCGGCGATGGAGGTCTGGGTTGGACCACTTACGAAGTGAACACCGACGTACCCGGTAACCAGAGCACCCCCGGCGCTCCCGCGTCGCAATTGGTCAGCCTCAACATCAGCGATGCGCTCAATGGTGGTAGTAACGACATCCGCATCCGGTTCCGCTGGATCAGCAGCGAGGGCTTCACCTACAGCTGGCAGGTGGATGATATCCAATTGATCGAAGCCAGTGAGAACGACCTGAAGATCCTATCCGCGACGCACGCCGCATGGGACCTGAGCGAATCCGACTTCAAGGGACTGCCCTACACCATCTATCCCGAGAATGAAGTGCGCGAACTCAAGTTCCGCGCGCTCGTGACCAACACCGGCAGCCAGGTACAGCACAACGTCTACCTCGAGGTGGCCATCGATGGTCCAGGTTCGAACGATGTGACACTGACCAGCAACACGATCGACCTCGCCCCGATCGCCACTGACAGCTTGTTCATCACGGGTTACACGCTGCCGGCTGTTCTGGGAGACTATGCCGTAACCTACGCATTGATACAGGATGAAGCGGAGGACAATCCGGATGACAACACGAAGCAAGCGGTGATCGCCGTGAGCGCATACACCTTCGCCCGTGATGAGGGAGCGATGGCCGGGGAATACGACAACGAAGGCGATGAGTACGAACTCGGCAATTGGTTCCATACGGTGGATTGGGACAACACGCTCTACGGCATTGATGTAGCCTTGAGCAACCGGACCGACGTGGGTACGCTGGTACGGGGTGATGTGTACGACAGCGATCGGAACCTGATCATGGAAACGGAGGAGTACACCGTGCAGTCCAGCGACCTCAACGACATCGGGGAGGCCAAGTTCATCACACTTCAATTCGACAACCCACTGCCACTGGATGTGGATGCGGATTATTTGATCACGATGCACCATTACGGTGGCACCGAAGAAGTATGGTGCGCCACCAGCGGCGTCAGCATTGAACAGACCTCCCTCATTCTGGACAATGGGACCGGCACTTGGTTCTATGTCACGAACACACCCATGGTCCGGATGAACCTATCGCCGTCGGTATCGGTGGGTGAAGGAGCTTCTCTCATCCGTGGTGCTTACGCGCAGCCATCGATCTTCCACGATCGCACTACGCTCCACTTCAACAACCCTCAAGGTGGGCCGGTGGAGTTGACCGTCCACGATGCGATGGGCCGTCAAGTAAAAGAGGCCACAAGCATTGCAAGCGCTGGCCAGCAAGAGCTGTTCGTGGACGGTTCCGCCCTGGCACCAGGACCGTACACCTGCATCCTTCGCAGTGGGTCCGACCAAGTGGCCATCCGGCTGGTGAAGGAATAACCAGGCCGCCCCCCGCGGCATGTCGAGGCTGGGGTCATGCTCAGGGCGCGTCTTGAGGGGCGCGCCCTGCTCGCCTTCATCTGACCTGTATAGAACGGACCGCAGAATGGCGATCTCCAGGCATCGTTCGGGTGCAGCAAGACGTCCAACCTTCGACCCCAGCACTGCCGCACAGGCAGTTGTACGGATCGAGCATCGCTCTACATTCGCAACCCTTCAACACGAACAAAACCAACCATCATGAAACTCGGATACACTATCGCAGTGTTGGCGGCCATCACCGCCAGCGCGGTGAATGCCCAGCATGTCACCCGACCGCTTCAACCACGCGCTCCGGGAATGCCGATGAAGGCCCATGCGCAAGCCTTACCAGCCGAAGCAGCAGGTTCACTGAAACTCGGCGGTGCCGTGGTCTTCGGGGAGGATTTCGCCAATGGTCTTGCGGGGAACAATGGAATTGGGGCCTGGACCACATCAGGGCCCGACGGAGCCATATGGATGGGTGATAGCGATGGCCCGAACGGCGATTTCAGCGATGTATCGGAGATCATCACCAGCGTTACCGCAGGGAATGGATTCATGATGTTCGACAGCAACGTGAGCAATCCCGGCGGTGTAGGCACCAACCGTGTCGGTGCCGTCGTAAGCCCACTGCTGGACCTTAGTGGGACACCTCGCGTGCACATTGAATTCGAGCAAGCCATCCGTTGGTGCTGCGTGCAGGAAACGACGCACTGGCTGGAGGTGAGCACCGATGGGGGCGCTACATGGCCCACGCGCTTCGACCTGGTCAACAATGTGACCATCAACACCGATATCCACGTGAACGAAGTGATCGGCACGACCAAACAGCGCATCGATCTGGCGGCGGCCATCGCCCCGAACCCGAGCAATGTGAAACTGCGCTTCAACCACGAGTGCTACAACTGCGTGGCACCCGGATCGGTGAGCCATTACTTCTGGCAGATCGACGATGTGAACATCGTTGAGAGCTACCAGACGGATGCAGCCCTGATCTCGACCCAATACGATCAGTACCCCGACCAAGGCGATGCCGACCTGGAGTACACGGTATATCCGTTCGACCAGGCACGCGAGTTGAACCTGCGTGCCCATATCCGCAATGCAGGTGCGGCCTCCCTCACGAACGTTACGCTGAACGCTGAGGTCGTCGGCTCTGGCGGATCGGTGTTCAACCAAAGTGCTTCACTGGCCAACCTGGCGGCAGGTGTCCGTGACAGCATCACGGTGAACGGCTTCACCCCTGCGGCAACGGCGGATGTCTACACTGTGAACTTCACGCTTTCGGCCGACCAAACGGACAGCCTCCTGACGGACAACACGAATTCGAAGTCATTCGAAGTCGATCCCTTCATCTACGGATTGGATGATGGTTCCCTCACCGATCGGTTGGACAACTCCGGCGAAGCCTACCTGATGGGCAACGTTTTCTGGCTTGAGAACGATGCCACGCTTTATGCGATCGACGTTTGTGTTGCTGGTCCTGCTGCTGGCCAACCCGGCTCTGGCACCACGGTAGGTGCGGAGATCATGGCGCAGATACTGGATGCGAACCTCGATCCGATCGACTTCACCGACGGACATACTGTGGTTTCGGCGAACCTGACCGGGAACAACCAAGCGAAGTGGATCCACATGGTCTTCTCGTCGCCCGTCGTGCTCACAGGACAGAGCGATTACGTTGCCGTGATCCAGCATCTGGGTGGCACTGACAACGTGGTCACCGCCATCAGCGGTTGGAGCGTTCCCCAAACATCGTTCGTGTTCGACGACGCGCAGGCCACCTGGTTCTGGCAGAGCCAGACCCCGATGGTGCGCATGAACTTCGACGCAGGCGTGGGTATCGAGGAGGATGCCGCGAGGGAGATCGCATTGCGCGCCGCTCCTTCGGTGTTCACGGACAATACCACCGTCCGGTTCCTCCATGAAGGCGGTAACGCCAGCTGGAGCCTGCTGGATCTGAGCGGCCGAGTGATACGAACCGCCGATCTCGGAACACTGGGAGCAGGCAACCAGAGCATCACTGTCGACGGCAATGGCTTGGCTGCAGGTCCATACATGGTGCGCGTGGTAAGCAACGGCGCCGCTGCCAGCGTGAAGCTGCTGAAGGCCGCTCGCTAGTTCATATCAGTATTTCCTGGAACGTCCCCTGCTTTGCGGGGGACGTTCCACTTTCAGGCAGGCCGAACATCCACAACGATCCCCACCATCCGGCACAACATCAACTGCCCGTGGGATCATGTGCTACTTCCGCTCCTACATTGCACCTAAACCCTTGTTGAAATGAAAAACCTTTACTCGATCATGTTGCTTTCGATGGCTACCGCGGCCACGGCACAACAGGCACGCACACCGTTCCCGGCGCATCCCGAAGGCAAGCACAGCGGGAACGTTTTTGCCGCGCCGATGCCACCAACGACCCGCGCCAAAAGCGTGGATTACTACACCGAGGAATTCACCAGCAGCCTGAACGGCTGGACGGTAGTGAACGATCTGGGCAACCTGGATTGGACCTGGACCGATGTGGGCCCCGGTACAACAACGAGCACGTATCCCGTCCCTCCCTTGGGAACCACCACCGGAGGCTGGGCGATCATTGATGACGACTATCTGGGACAGAACGGGGTGGAAACGGACACTTGGTTGGTATCGCCGGTGATCGACCTCAGCTTGGCACCGACCTTCCTCAAGATCGAGTTCGAGCAGTACTTCCAAGAATTCTCGGCCGACACCACCTATGTCGGCATCACCGTGGACGGTGGCCAAAGCTGGAACCAAGTAGCGATCAACGATGGTGTTGGCCGCGATGGCCGGCCCAATCCCGAACTGGTGGACCTGAACATCAGTGATTGGGTGGCATTGGGGCCCGCAACGGTACAGATCGGGTTCCGCTATAGCGCGATCTGGGATTACGGCTGGCAGGTTGACAACATCCACATCACCGATCTTGAGGCGAACGACATTGCCTTGTTGAACACGCACTACACCAATTTCGATTTCGACAACACGGGCTTCACGGAGATCGAGTATTCCATTTACCCACAGGAACAGGTAAGGCCCATGCAGTTGAAGGCCGATCTCAAGAACAAGGGATACGCCACACAGACCGCCATTGACTACACCGTGGACGTGACCGGGCCGGGCGGTGCGGAGTACAATTCCTCCACCACGGTGGGCGATCTGCTGCCGGCGGAAGTCACGGCCGTGACAGATGATGGCTTCACCCCTTCCGGCGCTGTCGGCCAATACGATGTCTCGTTCCACGCCACGCAGACCGAAGTGGACGACGACCCATCCGACAACGATCGTACGATGTCGTTCAAGGTGAGTGTGGACGCCTTTGCGCACGATGACGGCGTGGTGCAGCAATACCAGGTGCAAGGCCTGGACAACGTGGGCGACCAGTTCGAGGTGGGCAACTACTACGAGATGGTGCAGGACCAGGATCTGTTGAGCATCCGGGTCGCGTTGCATGAGAATACCGCCCCCGGCATGCTGATCTATGGGGTCGTTTACGACGACCAGAACCCTCCCGGGTTCATCGACCAGACGGACGATTACGAGGTGATGGCGGCGGACCTGAACCCGCTTGGTGGATCGACCTTCGTGGACCTCCCCCTGAACTCACCGTTGACGCTTGTCACAGGCCAAGTGGTGCTGGTGATGGCTGGCTCATACGGCGGTACCGACGCAGTGTCCTTCGCAACGAGCGGAACGAGCGCGGCCCAGGTGAGCATCATCAATTACCCGACGGCTGCGGAGATCTTCTTCGTCACCAAAACACCGATGGTGCGCGCGATCTTCGAGAACAACACGTCCATTCAAGAAACGGGCAGCACGATCAATGGTGCCGTGCTCGCCCCGAACCCGATGGACGAGGGCGCGGTGCTCAGCTTCAACCTTGAGCAACGTGGGCGTGTGGAATTGGAGGTGCGCGACATGACGGGACGCTTGGTACTGAGCAGCGACCTCGGAAAGCTGCAGGCCGGTGCCCAGCAGATGAGCATCGATGGTCGCGACTTGTCTGCTGGAACTTACACTTGGACGCTTGCCGTGGATGGCCAGCGTAGCACTGGTTTGTTCGTGCGGAAGTAGATCAAGGTCATTGAAGACAAGAACCCCCGTTCCGACATATCGGGACGGGGGTTCTGCTTTTGACAATTCTCAATACGGTCCTTGTGCCGCCTCCGGTTATCCTCCCATCGCCTTCTTCACCTGTTTCATCAACCCGCTTGCGTAAACGAAGGCGTTCAGTTCGGGGTTGTCGGTGCGCAGCAGGTCCTCCCGGCTTCCCTGCCAATGCTTGCGGCCTTCATGGATGAAGATGATGTTATCGCCGATCTCCATCACGCTGTTCATGTCGTGGGTGATCACGATCGTGGTGATGGCGTATTCCTCGGTGATCTCGGCGATCAATTGATCGATGACGATGCTGGTCTGTGGATCGAGGCCGCTATTGGGCTCATCGCAGAGCAGGTACTTCGGCTGCATGGCGATGGCGCGGGCGATACCGACGCGCTTCTGCATACCGCCGCTGATCTCGCTGGGGAAGAGCCGGTGTTTTTCCGGTTCGATGCTCACGCGTTGCAAACAATGTTCGGCACGTTGGCGCATGGCAGTCGTATCGGTGGTACCGAACATGCGCAAGGGGAACATCACGTTCTCCATCACGCTGAGCGAATCGAACAAGGCGCTGCCTTGAAAGAGCATGCCGATCTCCTGGCGCACCTGCCGCTTCTCGTCCTTCTCCAACCGGTGGAACGAACGTCCATCGTAGAACACCTCTCCCTCTTCGGGCACGTGCAGGCCCACGATGCACTTTGCCAGTACGCTCTTGCCGCTGCCGCTCTTGCCGATCACCTGGTTCACCATGCCTTTCTGGAACACGGCACTGATGTCGGTGAGCACCTGTGTGCTGCCGAAGCGCTTGCTGAGGTTCTTCACCTCGATCATACGAGCAAGAGCTTGGTAAGCACGAAGTTGCTGATGATGATGGCCACGATGCTGTAGACCACAGCGGTGGTACTGCTGATCCCCACTTCGCGCGTGCCACCCTGCGTATAGTATCCGTGGTAGCCGCTCACTGTGGTAATGATGAAAGCGAAGACCTCCGTCTTCGTGAGTGCGTAAGTGATGGTGAAGGGGTCGAAATCCAGGCGGATGCCCTCATCGTAGGCCGCCGTGCTGATGATGCCGGTCGCGGCCACGATCAGGTAACCGCCGAACACGCTCAGGAACATGCTGATGATGATCAGGAACGGGAAGATGAGCAAAGCAGCCACCACCTTGGGAAGGATGAGGTACCCCGCGCTGTTCACACCCATGATGTCGAGCGCATCGATCTGCTCCTTCACGCGCATGCTGCCGATCTCCGCGGCAACGGTGCTCCCCACCTTCCCGGCGAGGATCAGCGCGATGATGGTGGGGCTGAACTCCAGGATGGTGCTCTGCCGTGTTGCGAAACCGACAAGGTTGTCCGGGATCAGGGCGCTGGTGATGTTGCTCTTGGTCTGCAGGGCGATGACAGCCCCCATGAAACCGCTGAGCATGGCCACGATACCCAGGCTCTTCACCCCCAGCAGGTCGATCTCCTCCAGGGTGCGCCGCCAGTAGATCCTGAAGCGCTCAGGCCGGCCGAAGACTTCGCCCAGCAGCTGGGTGTAGCGGCCTATGTGGAAGATGATGCGCATTGCGGGCGGGGCCGAAGATATCGGGGTGCCCCCTCCGGGACGGGTGCACGCGAAGTGCTTCCGTCCACACTGGGTGGTGGGTCCTTCCTCTACATTTGGCCGATCACCATGGCCAGGCTGTTGAACACGCAAAAGATCCTCGCGCTCGCGTGCGTTGCGCTGCTGTTTTCCAGTGGTTGTGCCCTGTTCAAGAAACCGTGCGACTGCCCGAAATGGGATCAATTACCGGTGCCGGAGCGGGCGTATGATGTGCATGGCGAAATACCGGTTCCTTCCCCACCTTCAACGCTTTCGCACGCGTAATGCTCACTGCCCATACGAATGCCTCGGAGGCGTTGCGCCGCCGAATTCCTTCCTCCGCCGTTCCAGTGGTCGAGAATTTCCTGCGCCGTAACGCGGTGCAAGTGCGCGTATCGCGGCCGCGCACCACCAAGTTGGGCGATTTCCGCAACGCCACGAACACGCAACCGCACCGGATCAGCGTGAACGCGAACCTGAACAAGTACGCCTTCCTGGTTACGCTCGTGCACGAGTTCGCGCATTACACCACGTTCGTTCGGACGCGCCGGATGAAGAACCCGCATGGCACCGCATGGAAGGAGGAATATTCCAAGCTGATGCGACCCTTCCTGAGCCGCGAGATCTTCCCGGCCGATGTGCTGCAAGCATTGGAACATCATCTGCGCGATGCGCCCGCGAGCAGTTGCACCGATCACAACCTGCTGCGCATCCTGAAACGCTACGATCCCGACCCGGTGATCTTCGTGGAAGAACTACAGGACCGGAGCATTTTCCGCCTCAATGGGAAACTCTTCGTGAAGGGTGCCCGATTGCGCACCCGTTTCAAATGCCGTTGCTTGAACGATCGCCGGACCTACCATATCGATGCCGTGGCAGAAGTGCAGGTGAACGGATTGGTATTGGCGCGCAGGGCCGGGTGAAAACCCGACCGATCGTGGGTCTGGTGGGTGACTGACAACACAACCTGATCCAACGCCGAACGATCGCAGGTAAACAACGAACAACCGACATTGCCTCCCCCCTCAATGATCGACAAGCACCACTACTGCGTCATCATGGCCGGTGGCATCGGCAGCCGCTTCTGGCCCATGAGCCGCAGCGCACGGCCGAAACAATTCCTCGATGTGCTCGGCATGGGCCGCACCATGTTGCAGCAGACGTACGATCGTTTCCTGGCCTTGTGCCCACCGGAGAACATCCTGGTGGTGACCAACGCAGGATACAAGGCACTGGTGAAGGAGCAACTGCCGGAGATGACCGATGTGCAGATCCTTCTGGAGCCTGCACGCCGCAATACCGCCCCGTGTATTGCCTACGCAAACCATCGCATCGCTGCGCAGGACCCGGATGCACTGATCGTGGTGGCCAGCAGCGATCATCTGGTCCTCAAGGAAGCCGAATTCCACGCCACCGTCCTCAATGCGTTCAAGCAAGCGGCCAAGGGCGATAACCTCGTTACGCTCGGTATCGTGCCCACCCGCCCCGATACCGGCTATGGCTACCTGCAGTGGGTTGATGAGCCCGGAACGGTGCACCCCAGCGTGAAGCGATTGAAGACCTTCCGCGAAAAGCCCGATCACGCCACCGCCGAGACTTTCCTCAAGAGCGGCGATTTCCTCTGGAACAGCGGGATCTTCATCTGGAGCTTGAAGAGCATCCGCAAGGCATACATCGAGCACCTGCCTGCAATGGAAGCGCAGTTCGCAGCGGGCACCGGGGTCTATGGTACGGCAACGGAGCAGGCGTTCATCGATGGCATCTACACGCAGTGTGAGAACATAAGCATCGACTACGGTGTGATGGAGAAAGCGAAGAACGTGTACACCGTTCAAAGCGATTTCGGCTGGAGCGATCTGGGCACCTGGGGGTCGTTGTACACCCATCTGCCCAAGGATGAAAAAGGCAACGCGGTGGTGGGCCCGAACGTGAAGCTGCATGACAGTACCGGCAACATGATCCGTACCGAGGACGGAAGGTTGGTGGTACTGCAAGGCTTGGAGAACTGCATTGTAGTGAGCACCCCGGATGTGTTGCTCGTCTGCCGCCAACGCGATGAACAGCAGATCAAGCAGTTCGTGAACGACGCTACCGCCCTGAACGGAGGGAAGTACGTTTAGCCCATATCGTGTTCTTGAACTTGTTCAATGCGAAGAGGCTGTGCAGGCCTCGACCTTTGTCGCGTCCAACCGCCTATGACGGATCGCGAAGAAGAACATGCAACGCCGCACCTTCATAGCAATGGCCGCAGCGGGCGGAGGCACAGCCATGATCAGCACCAAGACGTTCCTTCAACAAGCAGCGGACGGCAGCAACACCGCACGCATGCCCGCCCTCTTCATCGGGCACGGCAGCCCCATGAACGCCATCGAGGACAACCCGTTCACCCAAAGCCTGCGCACCCTAGGGCAGCGTATGGAACGGCCGAAAGCGGTCTTGATCGTAAGCGCCCACTGGCTGACACCAGGCTCGACTTCCGTGAGCGTGAACCCTGGCCCGCCCACCATTCATGATTTCGGCGGCTTCCCCGATGAACTCTTCCAAGTGCAATACCCCGCACCCGGAGCGCCAGTTGCCGTGCGCGAGGTCATCTCTGGCGTGAAGAGCATTGCCGTGCATGAGGACCACGAAATGGGGTTGGACCATGGGGCGTGGAGCATCCTCCGGCACATCTACCCCGATGCCGATGTGCCTGTGTTCCAACTCAGCATCGATTGGGGAAGGTCCACCTCTTGGCATTATGCACTTGCCCAAGAACTGGCCGCACTGCGCGACAAGGGGATCATGATCGTGGGCAGCGGCAACGTCGTCCACAATCTGGGTCGGCTCAACTGGCAGCAGCCCGATGGACCCGCCTTCGACTGGGCCCAGCAATTCGATGCCTTCGTTCAACGCAATGTTGAGAGCGGGGACCACCAAGCACTGGTGGATTACCAACAACTGGGGGCCGTGGCGCAAATGGCCCACCCGACCAACGACCACTACCTGCCTTTGCTGTACACGTTGGGTACACGGGACCCGAAAGACCAGTTGCAATTGGTGCATCACAGCATGGCCATGGGCAGCATCAGCATGCGCAGTTTCCTGCTCACGACCTGACGGTCGTTGCGTGGAAACCCCTGTGGGAAAGTCGGGCAGATGACAAGTTGGCCGGATCGGGTCGGCCGCTATTTTGGCCGGAAACCAAAACCCCCTCTACCCATGACGGATATGAATATCACAGTCACTGGTGCCACCCCTCCGCGACCAATGTTCTTGACGGTGCTATGCATCATCAGCTTCATCATAGGCCTTTGGATGACATACTCCAACATTGATGACTACGTCGATGCAGGCAGGATAGACTCAAACGTTGCTGCCGCAGATATGAACGCAGTGTTGGACGAGGCGATGGGTGACTCGGACATGAATCCCCAGGATGAAGCAACGGCAAACGCCCTAATGAATTCCGTCCAAGACGGAACCAACCGGATGCTTGGTTCGCTCCGGCCAATGGCAATGACTAAGGCCATCTGTTGGCTCCTTGGCTTGGTTGGCGTTTTCTTGATGTGGCAATTGAAGAAGATGGGATTCTGGGTTTATCTGTTGACCACCGCTATTGGAACGTTGTGCCCGCTGTACTTCATTGGGGCCAACGTGCTCGGAATCGGGTACGTGGGCATCGTGGGCGTTGTTTCACTACTTTTTATCATACTGTATGCAGTGAATTTGAAGTACATGAACTGAGGGTAGATTTGCTGCATTGCCCATTCTTGTTATCTGTTCCGTGTGCCTTGCTCGAATTGGATAGGCTGCTACATTGCGCTCAACCGAACCCAAACGAGTCTTGAAGCCCCGCGAATGCCAAGACTGAAATCCCCACGAACATGGATAAAGAAGATCTGACTCGTCGCTTTAACAGCTACATCTCGACGAAGACAATGGAAGGATTTCTTGTCGTTGACAAGAACGAAGCGTCACTTACCGCTGTGCTTCGAAAAGAGCCGAAGAAGGTCAACCATGTGCTCCATGGACTCCTTACTCTTTTCACTTGTGTTTGGGGCATTGTATGGATTGTGCTTGTTCAGCAAGCCAAGACCGAAACACGGATTCGAGTGTCGATGGACAGCTCTGGCAACCTAAATGAAGAACACGTTCGACGATAGGCTGCTCAATCATCAATGTTCTCAATCAGAACCCTCACCCGGATAGCTCCGTTGTGCACTATGCGTACACACAACTAGTACTTAGGCGGTTGTTAAGGCAGTTCCTGGTTGGGGCTGGGGGTATTTCACTTGTGGCATACCTCTACCTACACGATCCAGAGAAGGGCGGCTACCCAGGCTGCCTTTTTCGTTCCCTCACCGGCCTGCTCTGTCCCGGCTGTGGGAGCCAACGGGCACTGCATGACCTGTTGCACCTCAATGTGAGCGGAGCCTTCGGGCATAACGCCTTGCTGGTGCTGAGCATTCCGTTGTTGCTGGCCCAGTGGGCCTTTGGGCGTTGGGGCGGCCTGCCACGGCCCTTGTCCACATACAACACCGTTGTCTTCACCTGGCTGGCCGCAGTGATCGGCTGGGGCATCGGCCGCAACATCTGGTAACCATGCCTATCGGATACGCCCTCTTGTTCCTTTTTGCCTGTGTTTGGGCTGCGGCCTTTCTGTATCTGGCCACGCGATCGTTCAAGGTGCTCGGCGTAACACTCTTGTTGGGAGCCATCCAACTGCTGTTGGCCTCCGGCGGCTTCTTCGAGGATACCTCGCGGGTACCGCCGCGTGCCTTTGTGCTCTTGGCGCCGGCCATGGCGATCATCGTGTCTATACTGGTGTTGAAGAAGGGCCGGGGGTTGATGCGGGGAGCCAGCATGCCAGCCCTGGTGCTGCTGCACGTGTGCCGGATCCCGGTGGAACTGGTGCTGCACGCAGCCTGGCAACATGGGTTGGCGCCACAAGCCATGACCTACGAGGGGAGCAACTTCGACATTGTGAGCGGGTGCACGGCCATCCTCATCTGGCTTTACCTCCGCCGCTCGGCCCACCCTTCCAAGGCCCTGTTGGTCGGCTGGAACCTCTTGTGCCTTGGTCTTTTGTTCAACATTGTGATCATGGCCGTGCTCAGCTTACCCGGCCCCCTGCAGGTACTCAACCCCGAAGTGCCGAACCGGCTGGTGCTCCTTGCCCCCTATGTGCTCCTGCCGGCCATTGTGGTGCCTGCCGTGTTGTTCGCACACCTGTGTGCGCTCCTCAAGCTGTTGGGAAGCCGTCATTCCTGAAGCATGCCCAACTTAGCCCCCCATGGCCGCAGTACCGTTGATCGAGGATGAGGGGGAGTTGAAGGCCTTGATCGCCGACCTGCGGAAAGAACCTGCTGTGGCGCTCGACACCGAAGCCAGCAGCTTCCACCGCTTCAAAGAGCGCATCTGCCTGATCCAGCTCAGCACGCGCAAGCGCACCTGGCTGGTGGACCCGATCGCCGTGAAGGACCTCTCACCCATCGGAGCTTTGATGACCGATGCGAAGGTGGAAACCGTGATCCACGATGCCGACTACGATCTGCGCCTCTTCAAACGGCAATGTGGTTTCCGCGCCGTGCGCGTGTGGGACACCATGGTGGCGGCCGAACTGGTGAACGAACCGAACCTTGGCCTGGCGGCGCTGCTGTTGAAATACGTGGGGGCGCAATTGGACAAGAAATTCCAGAAGGCGGATTGGAGCATGCGCCCGCTGAAACCCGCCATGCTCGACTACGCCGCCAAAGACACCGAGCACTTGTTGGAGCTGCGCGATCATATGGCCGCACAACTCAAGGCGAAGGGTCGCGAAGCCTGGGCCGAGGAGGAATTCAAGCTGCTCGTTGACATCCCCTTCAACGTTGAAGAGAACGAAGAACCGGGCTTCCTGCGCA
>JBATMK010000041.1:0-10977 GCA_049289815.1 Flavobacteriales bacterium | reverse complement strand
ACCTAGTTCATGGGCACAAGCTGGGTCAGCATGTGCATGTTGCTTTGAAAGTAAGCCGCGAAGGATCACAACCGGCCAATGTGGAAATCGACTATGCGCATGACGGTCTTCATCAACCGAAACTATCGAGCTTGACGGTACACCTTGCAGACGATAGAGTCATGGAAATTCGTCGCGGGAAGGGTGCTGGCGGTCCTTACGTGTTGTCCGTTAACGGTAAGGCACAAGGTGGCGAACAGGCAGCGAATTTTTCCTTTCCCGTTCACGGTCTGTTCCCTATTGTTGGTGATGAGCGGCCAAAGAAAGGTCGACCAACTGCATCGAAAGCACTCAGAAGGGAGGCTCGTGCGCTCTTTGCTGACATTGAAGACATCCTTAGAAGCCTCAGTCCGCTTGGGGCATTCCGCGAAATGCCGAGGAGGGGCTATGAACTTGGTGGGTTTAATCGCAGCGTCTCAGACACAACTGGCAGATACGTAGTACAGGCGCTGCTTGATGATTTTACACGGCGTGGTAAAGCCCGCAAGCAATTGTGGAGAGGAGTCAACCTTTGGCTAAAAGATGTAGCCCGTGTTCAGCTTTTGCCCATCAAGCTTCCAGGTAAAGGCTCACGGAGTTTTGAATTGAGATTGAAGGACATCAACACTGGACAATGGGCAAATTTTGCTGATGTTGGTTCAGGGATTGGTCAAGCCTTCCCTGTTATTGTTGAAGGTCTGCGGACACCGGAAGGGGGCACCTTCCTAGTTCAGGAGCCCGAAATACACCTTCATCCTGATGCCCAACTTCAAATGGGCCAGTTCTTATTCGATTTGGCACAGAGCGGCAGAAGAGTGATCGCCGAAACGCATAGTGAACACCTGCTACTCAGGGTGCGAAGGTTAATCGTTGAGTCAAAAGGGAGACTTTCATCCGATGATGTCAGCATTCTCTTTGTCGACCATGATCAATCAGGTGCCGCTACTGTCAAGGCGCTCAACATGGATGAAATGGGGCAGATACTTAACTGGCCTGCTGGGTTCATGGAGGATGCTTCCAACGAGCGGATGACTCTGCTCAAAGCCATTGCGAGCAAGCACTAGATGATGATGCAAGCATGTGTCGTGGATACGATGATCCTGGTCAAGGCGAATGCACCGCTGAAAACGGAACCGGGTAGAAAGGAGAAGTTCAGAGCGCGCTTGGCGATTCTGGGAGCCAGTCAAGATGGTACCTACCTGGTGCGTTGGAGCGAGAAACTTCGAGAGGAGTATCAAAGGAAGCTTGGGCAACCCAGAAACGATTTCGTCAAGCTGTTTCTGGAACTGCTCACCAGTCCAGACTCTGCGAGGGTGCAATTCAATTGGCTTGGACCTTGGAATAGTGCACGGCTGAAAGCAAAAACCTGTCGGTTCCCGAACGAGGACGTCCATCTGCTTAGGACGGCGATTCGCCACGGTGAACCAAGGGTGAAGTGTGTCGTTTTCACTGAAGAGAGCAGGATTCTTCGGACCAACGCTTGTATCTACCGTAAGCTTCGCGTTCGGCTATCCGATGTTGTATGAACGCGCTTTCACGCGCATTGGCGCTACGCGCCTTCGTTTCACGGCCTCTTTCTTCCCCTACCTCGGCGTCAAGTACGCCACCGGCACCATCATCTCCTCCATGCTGATGCCGCCGTGCTGGAAAGTGTTGCGGTAGAAGTTGACGAAGTGGTTGTAGTTGTTCGGGTACACGAAGTAGAAATCCTTCTTCGTGAAGACGTACACCGTGCTCACATTGGTGCGGGGCAGGAAGGCCTTTGCGGGATCCTTGATCGCCAGCACATCGCGCGGCTCATAAGTCAGGTTCTTGCCGTGTTTGTAGCGCAGATTGCTGGTGGTGTTGCGATCGCCCACCACTTTGCTGGGTTCGGTCACGCGGATGGTCCCGTGGTCAGTGCAGATCACCATGCGGCCGCCGCGCTCTGCGATGCCCTTTATGATATCCAGTAGTGGGCTGTGCTCGAACCAGCTCTTGGTAAGGCTGCGGTATGCGGGTTCATCCTCGGCCAGCTCGCGGATCATCTCCATCTCGGTACGCGCGTGGCTCAGCATGTCCACGAAATTGTACACGATGGCATTCAGGCCATTGCCCATCAGGTTGTCCAGCGTGTCCGCCAGCTTCCGGCCCTGAGCAAGATTCGTGATCTTATGGTAGCTGTACTTGATGTTCTTGCCAAGGCGCTTCAACTGATCGCCGAGGAACTCCTCCTCGTGCGCGTTCTTGCTGCCCTCCTCCTCCTCCCCGATCCACTTCCCGGGGAAGCGCTTTTCGATCTCGCTGGGCATCACGCCGGCGAAGAGCGCGTTGCGCGCATACTGCGTGGCGGTGGGCAAAATGCTGAAGAAAATGTCCTGCTCCTCGGTGCGGAAGTACTCGCCGATGATGGGTTCCAACACCCGCCATTGATCCAAACGGAGATTGTCGATGAGCACCATGAAGAGGGGCTGCCCATCCTTCAGGTGCGGCGCGACCTTCGTGCGGAACAGCTGGTGGCTCTGCAACGGCACGTCCTGGCCCTTGCCGTTCACCCAATCGATGTAGCGGTCGCCGACGTAGCGGCAGAAGACCTCGTTGGCATCGTTCCACTGGCTGCGCAGGATGCCGGCCATGCCGGGGTCCTGGCTCGTCTGCAGTTCCAGTTCCCAGCGCACCAGATCGCTGTACAGGACTTTCCATTCCTCTATGCTCAGTTTGTCGCTGATGCGCATGCTCAGCTGCCCGAACTGGCGCTGGTAACTGGTGTTCGTTTTCTCGCTCACCAATCGACGCCCGTCGATGTGCTTCTTGAGCGCGAGCAGGATCTGGTTCGGGTTCACGGGCTTGATCAAGTAGTCGCTGATCTTGCTGCCGATCGCATCCTCCATGATGTGCTCCTCTTCGCTCTTGGTGATCATCACCACGGGCGTTTGCGGTGCGAAGGCCTTGATCTTCGTGAGCGTTTCCAGCCCTGTTAGGCCCGGCATGTTCTCATCCAGCAGGATGGCGCCGTACTCCTTTCCCTTCACACGTTCAACCGCGTCGATCCCGTTGTTGACGGTATCCACGGTGTAGCCTTTCTCTTGCAGGAACAGCACGTGCGGGCGCAGAAGATCGATCTCGTCGTCGGCCCACAGGATGGATACGCTCATATGCGATGTTGTTGTTAAGGCGCATGATGATGCGCCCGTACGGGTGAGAAGCAGGAACGCACAACAAGCTGTTGTGGTCTGCGGGGGTGAAGGTACTGGGTGCGCAAGCGGAGAATACTTCACCACTCCACAGCAACGCCACGGATGAGCCGCGCGTCATCGCGAAGCCTCCCTAGGCTGAAGCGATCCATGCACGGGTGGCGCAGGTGATGAGCGGGCCACATACCGGCCACGTTGCATGGGTGGCTTCGTCGCAAAGCCTCCTTGCGATGTCGGCACAACACCATCTTCGCATCCCCGATGCGCCGCAAGATCCTCAACGATCCCATCTATGGGTTCATCACCGTGCCCGATGCCACGGTGCTGCGGCTCATCGATCATCCGTGGTTCCAGCGGCTGCGGTACATCAAGCAGTTGGGCCTCTCCCACTTGGTATATCCAGGTGCCTTGCATACGCGCTTCCACCATGCGTTGGGCGCCATGCACCTCATGGGCCAGGCCATCGATACCCTGCGCAGCAAGGGACATGCGATCAACAACGACGAGGCGCAGGGCGCGGCCATCGCCATCCTCCTGCACGATGTCGGCCACGGCCCCTTCAGCCATGCCTTGGAAAGCAGCTTGGTGGACGGCATCGCCCACGAGGAAGTGAGCGCTCTGGTGATGGATGCCCTCAACGACGAACTCGATGGCGCGCTCACGACCGGTCTGGCCATCTTCCGCGATCATCATCCCAAACACTTCCTGCACCAGTTGGTGAGCAGCCAACTGGATGTGGATCGCATGGACTACCTCAACCGCGACAGCTTCTACACTGGCGTGAGTGAAGGCGTGATCGGCGGGGACCGCATTATCAAGATGCTTGAAGTAGTGAACGACAAACTCGTCGTGGAGGAGAAAGCGATCTACAGCATCGAGAAATTCATCGTTGCACGGCGCCTCATGTACTGGCAGGTATACCTGCACAAGACGGTGGTGAGCGCCGAAGTGATGTTGGTGGAAGCCCTGAAGCGGGCAAAGGCATTGGTGGCCGATGGTGCACCGTTGTTCGGCTCACCCGCATTGCAACGGTTCCTGTTGAAGCAACATGGCCGCGAAGACTTCCACGACCCCGCCGTGCTCAGCGATTTCCTCCGCCTCGACGACCACGACATCATGGGCGCGGTGAAAGTGTGGGCCACACATCCGGACAAGTCCCTCCAAACGTTGTGCAGCGCTATCGTGCAACGGCGCACCTTCAAGATCGCACTGCAAAGCATGCCGTGGGGCGATCGGGAGATCGCCGATATACGGGCGGCCGTTACCAAGCAGTTGGGGATACCGGCCGATCAGACCACGCATTTCGTTCTCACCGGCCGCATCGTCAACAACGCCTACGACACCACCACCGATCGCATCGAACTGCTCTACAAAGACGGCAGCATCCGCGACATCGCGGAAGCGAGCGACAACTTGGGCATTGCAGCATTGAGCAGCCCCGTGGAGAAGTGGTACCTAGCGTGGCCGAGAGGGTTGTGAAGGCGTCTTGTACCCTAACTTTCCAGCGTGGAACACACCGTGCGCATCATTGATAGGGATCTCGTTGTGAACGACAGCGCGTTCTGGCGTTCACGCCCCGCTACCGAACGGCTGGAGGCCTTGGAAATGCTGCGCCAGCAATACATCCGCCACATCAATGCTGAGCAAAGACTTCAAAGAGTTTGTCGCGTTGTTGAAAGAACACGGCGCTGAGTACATGATCGTGGGCGGATACGCCGTGGGTGTGCATGGTTATCCCCGGTACACCGGCGACTTGGACATCTGGCTGAAACCGGACCGGGTGAACGCCGCGCGCGTGCTCGTCGCTTTAAAGGACTTCGGCTTCGGTGGGCTCAACATCACCTTGGAAGACCTCTGCAAGGAGAACAACATCATCCAACTGGGGCAGCCTCCGCTGCGGATCGATCTATTGATGTCCATCGACGGTGTCACGTTCAACGAGTGTTACCCTGCGCGAAAGCAAGTGACCTTCGATGGTCTATCGATGGACTTCATTGGTTACCATGACCTGCTGAAGAACAAGAAGGCAAGTGGCCGTCACCGTGATCTGGATGATGTGGAGAACATGCCGGAGCCAGAGTAGCGATGCGGATCATTGCGGCGTTGTCAACACCCGTGGAGAAATGGTACCTGGCGTGGCCACGAGGCCTGGAGTGAGAAGGCCGTAGGCGTGATCGCCTGCCTCACCGGTGGAGCGCCTAGCTTCGCCCCAAACCGGAACGCATGAACTCTCCTTGGGTGAAACTCCTTCTTGTCGCGCTGCTCTTCACGGCCATCGGCTTCTTTTTCGGCAGGCATTGTGGTGCCAATTGCGGCATGGGGCACGGCTGCGGCTTCCGCAATTCTGCGGAACGCGGCGGCTGCCATGCCGGTGCAGGTTGCGATCACGGTGGTGGTGGCGGTTCCTGCTGCAAGGGCGGCCATGGTGAAGCACACGGCGGAATGTCGTGCTGCAAAGGCGGCCACGGCGAAGAGCACGGCGGCGGAATGTCGTGCTGCAAAGGCGGTCATGGTGAAGGTCACGCTCACGGCGACGCTGGGGTTCACGCGGTCATTGATGGGCTGAAGGCCTCCAACTTCCAAGGCGATACCACGATCACCATCGACGGTGGCACGGTGAACGTGAAACGCACAGGCGACAAGATGGAAGTGAAGGTGGAGATGAGCGACAGCGCTCGCGTGGAGGAGAAGACGGTGGAGGTGCATTGAGGGAGTGCCCGGCTATCTTCGCCGACCGTTGTTCAGGAGGTCAGTTGTGCTCAGGATGGGCACATGGTCACATGGCCACATGAACACATGAGCACATGCAATTCTCCGCCAGCCAGATCGCAGAGCTCCTCGAAGGTGAGGTGGATGGCGACGCCCAGGTATTGGTGAGCGATCTGGCCAAGATCGAGGAAGGCAAGCCCGGCACGCTCACCTTCTTGGCGAACCCCAAGTACACCGAGTTCCTCTACTCCACCGGCGCGAGCATCGCGGTGGTGGAACGCGGCTTCCAACCATCGAGGTCCCTGCCCAAACGGCTCACGCTGATCCGCGTGGCCGATCCGCGCGCCTGCTTCAGCCGGTTGCTGAAGATGAACGAGGACCTGCAGTACGACAAGAAAGGCATCGAGCAGCCGAGTTTCGTCAGCCCGAAGGCCAAGGTGGCCAGTGGCGCATACATCGGTGCCTTCAGCTACATCGGCGACGGCGCCGTGGTGGAGGATGGCGTGAAGATCTTCCCGCATTGCACCATCGGCGATGGTGTGCACATCGGCAAGAACACCCGGATCCACTCGGGTGTACAGGTCTATCACAAATGCGTGGTGGGCAGCAACTGCGTCATCCACAGCGGTGTGATCATCGGGGCCGACGGTTTCGGCTTCACCACCGATGCCAATGGTGTTTACGAGAAGATGCCCCAGGTGGGCAACGTGGTGATCGAGGACGATGTGGAGATCGGTGCCAACACCACCATCGACCGGGCCACCATGGGCAGCACTGTGATCCGCAAGGGCGTGAAGCTGGACAACCTGGTTCAGATCGGCCACAACGTGGAGATCGGGGCGCATACGGTGATCGCATCGCAAACAGGGATCGCCGGCAGCACCAAGATCGGCAGGTACTGCATGATCGGCGGGCAGGTGGGCATCATCGGGCACCTCATCATCGCCGACCAGGTGAAGATCGCCGCGCAGAGCGGCATCGGCCATAACATCACGGAAGTCGGGGCCACGGTGCAGGGAAGTCCGGCCTTCGCCATCGGCGACTACAAACGCAGTTACGTGTTGTTCCGCAACTTGCCCCAGTTGGCCAGAGCGATCGGTACGCCCCAAGCGAAGAAAGAAGAATGAACCCCGACAAGCAACACACGCTGAAAGGCAGCGCCACCGTGAAAGGCGTGGGCCTGCACACCGGCGAACCGGTAACGCTCACACTGCGCCCGGCCCCCATCGGCCACGGCTTCAAGTTCCAGCGCACCGATATCGAAGGCGAACCCATCATCGCGGCCGATGCCGACCTGGTGGTGAGCACCGAGCGCGGCACCACATTGGGCAAAGGCGACGTACGCGTGAACACCACCGAACACGTGCTGGCCGCCCTCTACGCCCTTGGCGTGGACAATTGCCTGCTGCAGCTCACCGGCCCTGAAGTACCCATCATGGACGGCAGCGCCCTGCCTTTCGTGCTGGCCATTGAGAGTGTCGGCCTCGAAGAGCAGAACGCTTCGCGCGATTGGTACGTGTTGAAGGAACCCATCTGGTTCGAGACCAAGGAGAAGGGCACCGAGATGCTCGGCGTTCCCACGCCCGGTGGGGAACTGCGCCTGACCGTGATGGTGGACTACAACAGCCCGGTGTTGGGTACACAGCATGCCAGCATGTACCGCGCGGAAGAGTTCAAGGACGAGATCGCCCCGTGCCGCACGTTCGTGTTCCTGCGCGAGTTGGAGCAACTGGCAAAAGCCGGCCTCATCAAGGGTGGCGACCTGAACAATGCCATCGTGCTGGAGGACCGTGAGGGCACCACGAAGGACCAGTTGAAAGATCTGGCCAAGACCTTGGGACGCCCGTACGAGGAAGTGGAGATCCGCCGCAACGGGGTGCTCAACACCACCGACCTCAAATTCTTCAACGAACCCGCACGCCACAAGCTGCTCGATATCGTTGGCGACCTGGCGCTCGTCGGCCGGCCGATCAAGGGCCACATCCTGGCCGCGCGTCCCGGCCACTTCGGCAACACCAGTTTCGCCAAGCGGATCAAGGAAATGATGCGCGAGGAACGCAGGACCGCGGGCTTCAACTACGACACCACCAAGGAACCGCTGTACGACATCAACGCGATCAGCCGCATGTTGCCGCACCGGTATCCGTTCCTCTTGATCGACAAGATCATGGAGATCACTGGCGACACGATCATCGGCGTGAAGAACGTGACGATGAACGAGCCGCAGTTCACGGGCCACTTCCCCGGGAACCCGGTGATGCCGGGCGTGCTGCAGATAGAAGCCATGGCCCAGGTGGGCGGCATTTTCGCGCTGAGCAAAGTGCCCGACCCGGAGAACTACACCACCTACTTCCTGAAGATCGACGGCGTGCGCTTCAAGAAAAAAGTGGTGCCCGGCGATACGCTCGTCTTCAGGCTGGAACTGCTCACCCCCATCCGCCGCGGCATCGTGCACATGAAGGGCACCGCCTACGTGGGTGGCCAGCCGGCGATGGAAGCGGAGATGATGGCGCAGATCGCGCGTGACAAAGCTCCTTCCGAGGTCGCACCGAAAGTGAAAGCCGAGGCATGAGCATCAGCAAGCTCGCGTATGTGCATCCCGATGCGCGCATCGGCAAGGATGTCACCATCGATCCCTTCGCCACGGTGCAGGGCGATGTGGAAGTGGGTGATGGCACGTGGATCGGTCCGAACGCTGTGTTGATGGACGGCGCGCGGGTGGGCAACCGCTGCCGCATCTTTCCGGGGGCCGTGATCGGTGCGATACCGCAGGACCTGAAATTCACCGGCGAGAAGACCACGGCTGAAGTGGGCGATGGCACCACGATCCGTGAGTGCGTCACGATCAATCGCGGCACGGCCGACCGGCTGAAAACAGCCGTAGGCAGCAATAGCTTGTTGATGGCTTACGTGCACCTGGCGCACGACTGCATCCTCGGCAACAATGTGGTGGTGGCCAACAGCGTGAACCTCGCGGGGCACGTCACCATCGATGACTGGGCGATCCTGGAGGGCAACGTGGCCGTGCAGCAATTCATCCACATCGGTGCGCACAGCTTCATTGCCGGTGCATCGCTGGTGCGCAAGAACGTGCCGCCCTTCGTGAAGGCTGCGCGTGAACCCTTGAGCTACATCGGTGTGAACGTGGTGGGCCTCCGCCGGCGCGGCTACAGCGACGAGGCCGTGGCGCGCATCGAGGATATCTATCGGGAGATCTTCGTGCGCAACACCAACGTGGACCGCGCCGTGCAGAACGTGCAGCAGCAGATGCCACCAAGCCCGGAGCGCGGTGTGATCCTGGACTTCATCAACAACAGTCCGAAGGGCATTATGCGAGGCCTTGCGGAATAGGAAGACATGTGACCATGTGCTCATGTGCCCACGTGCGCATGCAAAGGCACTCCACCTTCGCTTATGGTGAACACGATGAACGACAAGGAGGATCACTTTGATGCGGATGCCTGGCTTGCATCATTCTGGTCCGGCGAAATGATGGTGGCGGAACAGGCCCCAGCTTATGGTTCGGGGAACAGGCCTAAGAATCCGGTAGTGACCGAGACCTTCGCCTTGGCCAGTTCCGTTATGGACTATGTCGAGCGTTTGGAAAAGATCAACGCCACCTTCGCTGACCAGATACTGCGCAGCGGCACTGCCGTAGGCTCGCACACCAGGGAAGCGCAGGGAGCAGAGAGCATGGCGGACTTTCTTCAAAAGATGAAGATCGCTCACAAGGAACTGGAAGAGACCGACTACCGTCTGGACCTCTGCCACCTCAAAGCGCACTACCCGCACGACCATGACCTCGTGCGCCGAACGAAAGTGTTGTTCCCTTTGTTCAACGCCATCCTTTCAACAACGCGAAAGCGCATCAACGATGCCAGAAAACGTTGACCGGAAGTGGAACGGACGACACCCTTATGCCCGGATCGCCCATACATTCATGAGCACATGGGCACATGAGCAAATGGGCACATGAAGATCACTCTCTCTTCTGCCACCAAGTCCTTCGGAAGGGAGATCGTTTTCCGCGACCTGTCGCATGTATTCGAACGCGGCAGCCGCACCGCCGTGCTTGGCCCGAACGGTAGCGGCAAGAGCACCTTGCTGCAATGCGTGGCCGGTGCGCTCACGCTCACCAAGGGAACCATCACGCACGAATTCGATGGCACCAAGCTGGAACAGGAGCAGGTGTACCGCCACGTCAGCATTGCGGCACCTTATCTGAACCTCTATGAAGATCTGAGCCTGCAGGAGACCATCGGTTTCCATGCCCGCTTCAAGCCGTTGCGCGCCGGTATTGATGTGCAGGCCGTTGCCCGCACTGCCATGCTGGAGGCGAACATGGACAAGCCCGTGCGCAACTTCAGCAGCGGCATGAAGCAACGCCTGAAGCTCTCGTTGGCGATCCTCAGCGACACCCCGCTCCTGCTGCTCGATGAACCGACCAGCAACTTGGATGCTGCGGGGACGGATTGGTTCCAGCAATTGCTGGCAGCGCATTTGGACGCGCGCACGTTGATCGTTGCGAGCAACCGGCAGGCAGTGGAGACGGCGCTCTGTACTTCAGCGGTGGAAGTCGAGCGGTGGAAGTGAGCAAAAGCGAAAGGCCCCTTCCGGAGCCCTTTGCTTTCAACCTAGCGATCCTTTCTAGTCCACCGTGATCGCGGTGGCCAGGTTCTGCATCAACAACACGTTCACCGCATCCGCACCAACGCCTGTGGGCGTGGCAAGCGCATCGACACCGGTGATCAATACATCCACTTGCACCTCCACGTGTTTGCTGATCGTGGCACCCTGGGTGATGTCAGAGTGGTATTCCACCTCATCCGTGCCGAGGAGCGCATCGGTTGAGCAGTGGTAGCTGAACGTGGGGTCGCTGGCATCGACAGTACCGTCGCCATCATCGTCCACGCGGCCTTCCACCAGGAGGAAGAAATATCCTTCAGACGTGCTGCCACTGTGCATGCTGAGGTCGTTGAGCGGTGCTGCGGCCGTTGCAGGGTCGGCGTGGTTGAGGGCACTCTCCAGCCCCAGGCTGAATTCGCCGGCATGGATATGCGTGCCTGTTACGCTGCCC
>JBATMK010000040.1:0-14934 GCA_049289815.1 Flavobacteriales bacterium | reverse complement strand
TTCATATACGCAAGAGGGTTTCGGTGCGACCGATCAACGTCACAGCTCGATCGTAGAGTTCCTGGCGGGGTGTGGCGTCGGTGGGTGCGAACCGCGCCATGTCACATTCCTCCAAAAGCGCCACGATACCCTTCACCACATCCTGCCCGTCGGGGTATTGCCCAAGCTTCCCCTGCAGATCGATCGCGTTCACTTCCGCAACACCGAGGTTCAACTTGTCCCCGAGGTAACCGCGCATGGCCTTGCTCAATGCGGCGTGGAAGGCATGCCGATCTCCGCTGGCCAAAGCCGTGTGTGCTTCTTTCAACCGCTGGCGTGCCACTTTATCGGCCTGTTTGCGCCGCATGCCTTTGGCGTCCGCCAGTTCGCCCTGGCGCTTGCGTTGGTAGAGGAAGAACAGCAGGAACCCGAAAGCGGGCGCGGTCATGCCTGCGATGTAGGGGAGCGAACCGAAAAGCATGGAACCCTTCGGGCGCAGCTGAAGATCGCCGGTGTGGATGTATCGGATGTCGTTGTCCAACAATTGGACATCGGTTTTATTGGGCCGATGCACACCAGGTACTTGCCCGCTGCCCGGTTTCCCTTCTTCCACATGCACCTGCAGGCTGTCCGAGCGTAAGGTGCGATAACTGCCGGAGGAGGCATCCAGGTAGCTGAACGTGATCGGGGGCACTGCGTACTCGCCTTCATGCCTGGGGATCACCACCCACTCGAAGCTGCGCGACCCGGACATTCCGCCTGCGCTCACCCCGATCTTGTCGAGCACCTTGGGTTCGTATGTCTCGAAATCACTTGGAAAGGAGAGCTCAGGGGCGTCAATGAGTTTCAAATTGGCGCTCCCACTGATACGCACGGTCAAGGTGATGGCTTCATCGGCAGCGACACGGTCACGGTCCAGTGAAGCGATCATGTCCAGCTTGCCCACTGCTCCGCTGAAATCCGCCGGTTGGCCGAGTGGCAAAGGCAGTACGTTCAGCTCAACCACGTTGCTGCCGAATTGCAGGCGCTCCCCGCGGTTGAAAAAACTGCGACCAATAATAGCGGTCATCTCGGCGGGCCCCACTTTGATCTTGCCGCTCTTTTGCGGGAAGAGCAGTTGCTGCTGCATCACCGCAACACGGTACTGTATGCCGTTCAGCGTGCGGTACTTGTCCTCCCAATGGATCTCGCCTTTGTCGATCCGCTCCACCCAGAACCCCTCGGGATCGGGGATATCGGTTTTTTCCAACTGTAGTTCTTGGTAACGGGACCACAGCGTCCAAGTGGCCGACACCGGTTCCCCCACGTAAACCTTGCTCTTGCTCAAAGTGAGTGAAACGAAAATGTCCCGGTTGGCGCCGGTTGCCGCAGCGGCGGCACCGTCGTCATTGGTCGCCGTCGGTGCGCCTTTGGTAACGGTGATGCGGATCGCCTTGCTCTGGATGCTGCCACCCCCGACTTTCGCCGATGCCGCAGGGATCGTGTAGGTGCCTTCTTTGTCAGGAGCCACCAATATCCAAGTGTAGCCGATGCTCTGGCTCATCCTGCCGTTCACGATGTTCATCATCGTGCTCTGGCTCGGGTTGCCCATGGGGGTGAACTCGCCGAAAGCCGGTGGGCTGATCTGGCCTTGAGCGTTGCTGAGGCTGAGCGTGTATTTGAAACGATCGCCGGTGGCCATGGTGTTGCGGTCCACTGTGGCCTCGAACGTTATCTCCTGCGCACCGGCATGGAACGATGACAGCAACGCAAGGAGAACGATATGGCGCGCGAACAACAGCATCTCACCAGTCCTTTTCAATGGGCACCTTCACCGCAACACGCATTTTCTGTCGTGCCTTTTCCTGTGTCTTCTTCTCTTGATGGTTCAAGGCATCCAGCAGCCGATCGGCGTCCTGCTTGCTCATCTGCCCTGGTTTGGGTTGTGGTTGCTGCGGGTCCTTTTGCTCTTCCTTCTTGTCCTGCCCCTGATCCTGGTCCTTTTTCTCGTCGTTCTTCTTGTCTTGGTCTTTCTTCTGCTGATCCTTCTTCTCTTGATCCTTCTTGTCGTCCTTCTTATCGTCTTTCTGTTGCTGCTGTTGTTGCTGTTTCAGCAGGCGCTGCGCAAAGGCCATGTTGTAGCGCGTGTCCTCATCGTTCGGGTTGCGTTTGAGGGCTTCCTTGTATGCGCGGATGGCTTCTTCCGGCTTTTGCTGTTGCAGGTGCGTATTGCCAAGGTTGTGGTAAGCCCGGGCTTGGGAGATCGCATCAGGTGCGATGGCTGCGGCACTTTCGAATTTGCCCACCGCTTCGGCATACTGCTGCTGTTTGTACTGCGCGTTGCCAAGGTTGTACAACGCCCTCACGTCCTTCGGCGCCAACAGCGCTGCCTGGTCGTATTCCTTGGCTGCAGCGGCCGCATCGTCCTTCTTGTAGAGTGCGTTGCCCTTGCGCAAAGCCTCGTTGGCCGCGGGACTTTCCTGAGCGCGCAACACGGATGGTGGTACCGCGAGAAGGAGGAGGAGGAACGCCGCTGTTCTCATGACTGGATGATGGATATGCCGGGCACGTTGAAGGTCCTCTCGCCGGAAACGATGGCCACGAAGATGAGCAGGCAGCCGATGGCCAGGAACCATTGGTAATGGTCCTCATAGCCGGTGTACTGCACCGTTCCGAGGTCTGCCTGGTCCATGTTCCGCAGCTCATCCACCAATTGCTGGATCCCGGTCTGCTGTGCGGTGGCGCGCACGTAAGCCCCATTGCCAGCCGCTGCTATCTCCTGCAGCATCCCTTCGTTCAACTTGCTCATCACCGTGTTGCCCTCCTTGTCCTTTCTGAAGCCGCTTTCAGGATGACCGGCGCGCAACGGCAACGGTGCTCCGCCGGGAGAGCCCATGCCCACAGTATTCACGGTTATACCCACAGCCGCAGCTTCCCGGGCAGCGGCCACGGCATCGTCCTCATGGTTCTCCCCGTCGGTGATGATGATGATGGTGCGGCCACCGGCGCCATTGGGATCAAAGCCTTCCTGTGCCTGCCGAATGGCGGCCCCGATCGCTGTGCCCTGCGCTGGTACCATGTCAGGCCCGATGTTCGAGAGGAACAGCTTCGCTGCGCTCCGATCACTGGTAAGGGGCAATTGAGTGAAGGCCTGCCCGGCGAACACAACGATGCCCAATCGATCACCATGCAGCTTGCTGATGAGCTGCTCCAGCGCCCGCCGTGCCGTTTCCATGCGGTTTGGTGCAAGGTCCTCGGCCAGCATGCTGTTGCTCACATCCAACGCCACGATCACATCCACCCCTTTCGCCTTCACTTCCTCCTGACGCGTGCCCAACTGCGGGCCGCACAGCGCGAAGGCCACCCACGCGAACCCGAAGCGTAGGAAAACGAAACGCGCCACCGTGCGCACATTGCTGATGCCAGGGGCCAGCCGCGCGACAAGTCCGGCTTCGCCGAAGCGCTTGATCGCTCGGTTACGCCAGCCCAGGTTCAGGAGGAAGAACAGGACGAACCCAAGGCCCGCAAGCTGCCACCAGAGCATTTGCGGCCGCTCCATCCGGAAATGGGGCACGAAGCGCTGGATGAGGAAGAGCAATGGGAGTGTTGTTCCCCAGAAGAAGAACTCCAGCAGGAGCACGGTCGCGGAGATACCGCCGATGGAATATCGCGCCCGGCTCTTCATGGCATGGTGCGCAGGATGGTATGGTCCAGCGCGAAGGAGAAGAGCATGAGCATGCAACCCCAGAACAGGAAGGGCTTGTACTCCTCTTTGCGGCGGCTGTGCTCGGTCACTTTCACGCGCGTCTTCTCCATGCGATCGATCTCGCTGTACACCTCGCGCAACTTCCGTTCATCGGTGGCGCGGAAATACTTGCCACCGGTGGCGTCAGCGATGCCCTGCAGACTTTGCTCGTCGATCTCCACGGGCACGTAATCGTATTGGTATTGGCCGTTGGGATACATCGCCACCGGGCTCAGTGCCTTTCCACGTGTACCGACACCGATCGTGTAGACCCGCACCCCGAACTGCTCGGCGATCCGTGCGGCGTCGATCGGCTGTACCGACCCCATGTTGCTGACCCCGTCGGTGAGCAGGATCACCACTTTGCTTTTGGCCTCGCTGTCGCGTAGGCGGTTCACGGCCGTGGCCAAGCCCATACCCACCGCGGTGCCACCGTCGATCATGCCGGACCTGGCCTGTGCGAAGAGGTCTTTCAGCACTTGGTGATCGGTCGTCAGCGGGCACTGTGTGAAGGCTTCGCCCTCGTACACCACAAGGCCGATGCGGTCGTTCGGCCGATCGTCGATGAACTGCATGCCCACGTTCTTGGCCGCTTGCAGTCGGTCGGGCTTCAGGTCCTTGGCCAGCATGCTCGCGCTGAAGTCCATGGCGATCACGATGTCGATGCCATCGCGCGTTACATCCTGCCAACTGTCCTTGCTCTGGGGCCGTGCCAATGCAACGATCAGCAAGCCAAGCCCTGCCATGGCAGCAGCAATGGACATCGGTCTCAGATGGGCGAGAAGGTCCATGGGCCCACCGCTAAGCCCAGGCATGGCGCTGAACACCACACGCGGATGGCGCTTGCCCCGCCGCCGGATCACCCAGGCCGCAGCGAGCAGCAGAACGCCCAGCAACCACAACAGCAGCGGGTTCTCCAATTCGTAGGTGCGCAGCATGTAGAAGGCGGTCGCACCAACGGCAATGAGCGCCGCGGCGATCCACGCCAGCAAGCCCGGCAGTTGGCGATCAGCGCGCATGTACAGTGGCTTTTGCGGACTGTTCAGGATCTCCGGTCGCGGAGGCGGTGGTCTCCTTCACCAACTGCACCGCTGCGATCATGAGTTGTTCATTCTCGCTCGGCGTAGGTGTGAGCTTCGCGAATTTGACCAGGTCGGCCGATCGCAGGATGTTGCCCAGTTGCTCGCGATGGGCACCGAGCATGGCGCTCAACTTCAGCTCCTGCAGCAGTTCATCGGTGGTCTTTTCCAAGGCCGGGGTTCCGAAGCGCTGTTCAATGTAGCTGCGCAGCAGGTCCGTGACCTCGGACTGGTATTGCTTGTGCATGCCCTGTTGCCAGAGTTTCTTCTTGTCGATCTCATCCAACGCGGCAAGCACACGGATGTGCAGCGGCAACACGGGCTCGGGAGCCATGATCTTCTCCTTCGGTTTGCGCCGTACGAACAGGATGATGCCGGTGATCAACGCCGCCAGTACCGCCGCGCCCCCGGCCACCCATGGCCAGTTCGCCTTCAACCATTCCATGAAGCTGAACGGCACGTCGTATATGTCCTTGATATCGCGGATGGCCAGGGCCGTATCGACTTCCACCGTGTTCACCGTCAATACCAACGCGTTGCTTTCCATCGTGTCCCCGTTCACCACGAAGCGCAAAGGCTCCAATGCCCAGTAACCACTATCGAACGAAGTGATCGTGAGCGTGCGCGATTGCACGAAGCCATATGGATCGTTCTGTTTGTCCGGCATCACCGTGTCCACGCCGCTATCGTGTACCACCTCGATGTGCTGCGGAAGCGTGTCAGCGATGACGGGCCATTGGATGTTGCCACCGCCCTGATCCATGCGGTACGCGATGGAGTACTTCAACTGCACCTGTTCCCCGATCCGGATAGTTGACGTGTCCAGCACCGCCACAGGCCCCACCTGTTGGCAAACGCCGGGCACTCCAGCGCCGAGGAAGGAGAGGAGCAAAAGCGATCTCATCGTGCGCCTTCGCGTTGACGGAACAGGTTCATCAAGGGCTTCACATAGCCCTCCTTAGTACTGATCACCGTATGATCCACGCCTGCTTTCTTCAAGGCTTCGCGCGTGCGCGCCTGCAACTTCAATGCTTCCGCACGGTAGGCCTTGCGGATGGCACTGCTCCCTGTGTTCACCCACCGCGTTTCGCCGGTTTCCGGATCCACCAATTGCACCAGCCCCACGTTGGGCAGATCCGCTTCGCGTGGATCGGTGGTGCGCAAAGCCACCAGGTCATGGCGACGGTTGGCGATCTTCAATGCATCGTCGTAGCCACTGTCCATCAGGTCACTGATGAGGAAGGCGATGCTGCGCTTCTTGATCACGTTGTTCAGGTATCGCAAAGCCTCCGTGACGTTGGTGCCACGGCCGGTCGGCTTGAACTCGAGCAGTTCGCGGATGATCCGCAGGATATGGCTGCGGCCCTTCTTCGGTGGAATGAACAGTTCCACCTGGTCGCTGAAGAGGATCAGCCCCACTTTGTCGTTGTTCTTGATCGCGCTGAAAGCGATGGTGGCGCAGGCTTCGGTGATCAACTCGCGCTTCAGCATGTTCACCGTGCCGAAATCGCCACTGCCGCTCACGTCGGCCACGAGCATGGCGGTCAGTTCCCGTTCCTCCTCGAAGATCTTCACGAACGGGTGGCCGAAGCGTGCCGTAACGTTCCAATCGATCGTGCGCACTTCATCACCGTGCGTGTATTCGCGCACCTCGCTGAAGGTCATGCCCCTGCCCTTGAAGGCGCTGTGGTATTCGCCGCCGAAGATCTGCTCGCTCAAGCCGCGCGTTTTCAGCTCGATGCGATGGACCTTTTTCAGCAGGTCTTTGGTATGTTGGGCGGTGGTCAAGAGTTCATGTGTTCATGTGTCCATGTGCCCATGTGTCCATCGGCCATGGTCACATGGACACATGGACACATGGGCACATGTCATCAAGGCACCTCAACCGTGTTCATCACGCGATCGATGATCTCCTTCACCGTGATGTTCTCCGCCTCTGCCTCGTACGTAAGGCCGATGCGGTGGCGCAGCACATCGGGGCATACCGCGCGCACATCTTCAGGGATAACGTAACCACGGCGTTTGGTGAAGGCATAGGCTTTGGCACCGATGGCGAGGTTGATGCTCGCCCGTGGGCTTCCACCGAAGCTGATCAACGAGGTGAGATCGGCCAGCTTGTATTGCTCCGGTTTGCGCGTGGCGAAAACGATGTCCACGATGTACTGCTCGATCTTCTCGTCCATATACACTTCCCGCACCAGTTGGCGGGCGCGGACGATGTCCTGTGAACTCACCACCATCTGTGGTTCGGGGTTCAACCCGGCGCGCACGTTCTGGCGGATGATGAGTTTTTCCTCCTCCTTCCGTGGATAGTCGAGCACCACCTTCAGCATGAAGCGATCGGTCTGTGCCTCCGGCAGGGGATAGGTGCCTTCCTGTTCGATCGGGTTCATGGTGGCCAGCACCAGGAAGGGCTCCGCGAGTTTGAAGGTCTGCTGGCCGATGGTGACCTGCCGTTCCTGCATGGCTTCGAGCAAGGCGCTCTGGACCTTCGCCGGTGCCCGGTTGATCTCGTCGGCCAGGATGAAGTTGCTGAAGATGGGTCCCTTCTTCACGGTGAACTCCTCGTTGCGCTGGCTGTAGATCATGGTGCCGATCACGTCGGCGGGCAACAGATCCGGTGTGAACTGGATCCGGCTGAAGGCAACATCCACGGTGCGGGCCAGGGCTTTGATCGCCATGGTTTTCGCCAGGCCCGGCACGCCTTCCAGCAGGATGTGTCCATCGGCGAGCAGCCCCACCAGCAGCTTCTGCACCATGTCCTTCTGGCCTACGATGGTTTTCTCCATTTCCTTGTCGATCAGATCGACGAAGGAGCTCGCTTGCTGGATGCGTTCGTTCAATTGCCGGATACCCTCGGCGGAGTTCACCGCAGGGGCGGGTGTGATCACTTCACCCATCGGGTTGTTCACTTGGGTCGGTTCCATTGATCGGGGAGGATGCGTTTTCGGGGTCGCGAAGATGACGGCAAATCTTCAGTGCATCGTGTGCAGGCGCCAGTGACGACCGGTTAAAACGTGTTAAGCCACAGAACGCCCACGGGGCGTGTTGTTCAGCGCGAACAGAAGCGCACGCCGCCGAAGAATGAACGCCCCGGTGCGGGGTTGTAGTAACGGCCGTTGGGATCGTTCACTTGCACCCAACTTGAATAGCGCTGATCGAGCAGGTTTTCACCCAACACGAAGAACTCCACCAGGCTGCGATGTGCCACCTTGAATCCGCGACCGATCCGTGCTGAGCAAAGCACCGCACCCCGCGACAGCGCATGGCCCCCATCCGTGGTGAGCATATCACCGGTGAAGCGTGTGCCCAACATGAATTGCCACCTGTGCCGGTCCTGCAACTGCAAATGGATGCCTCCGGTGAGCAAGGGAAGGCCGGCCAGTTGTTGTGCGGCACCGTTGGCTTCGTGACCAGCGTGCAGGGTTTGAATGGAAGCAAAGACGCGTGTACCGAACCAGGAGCCACCATCCATCGGATGTTGGTACGATCCCTCTGCCTCCAACCCTGGCATCACCGCATCGCCGCTGTTGATCGTTGTGGGCTTTCCCAATGGGTCGTTCACCGTAACGATGCGATCGCTGACACTCCTGTAGAACCCTGTGACCGATGCCCTGATCGCACTGTCCGGGTTGACGACATGCACGGCGAGTTCCACTTCCCTGATGTGTTCGGGACGCAATGCGGTGTTGAGCATTTCCCCGGTCCACACCTCGGTGATCGTGGGACGGGATACAGCTTCAGCATAGCGTGTGTGCAGGTGAATGCTGTGCACGATTTGCGAACGAAAGCCGACGTAGGGCCAAGTGCTTTGCCTGCCTATCCCGTCGTCGGTCCGCAGAGCGAGTTGATCATCGGCCGTGTACGCGTTGAGTTCGGCGCCCACACCCGCGAAGAGCCAGAGGCGATCCCTGTATTGCGCTTGCGTGATCAAGTATGGAGTTGCGTTCGTGGCCGAGAATTGTGCGTTGGTGCGCGCACCGATCAACACGGCTGTGCTTCCGTATGCGCTGTCCAGCAGATCATCATGCTCGAACAAGCTTTCCGCCCCCAATTCCCAAGCGAACTGCCATCGCCTGGTGCGTGCCTGTCCACTGGCGCAGAGCTTGGCCCCGAAGGCGCGGTACGATTCGATCTTCAACCCGCTGAAGAAGCTGCTCGTGCCATAGGGGTTCTTCTTGTCGATGTATTGGCCGGTGATGGTGGCCCGCAGTAGCCATTGGCGTCCAACCTGCTGTTCGCATTCCGCGCCAGCGAAGAGTTGTGACTTGTCCACATGGGCGTTGATGCCCTGGCTCCAGGTGTTCGCTGTGGTTGGGGTATTGATCGCGGTGAGGCTGTCGAGACTGCCCGGCAGTTGCCAATAGGCGTGCTGGAACGTAGCGGCGCAGGTAAGCGAGCGTCGCGCGTTGTTCGCTCCACCCACCAGAAAGGCCTGCTGCTTGTTCGAGGCTTCCTGATCCCTGTAGCCCTTGTTCTCCTGCCATACCGCACCGGCCGAAAGGAAGCTCGCCTTGCGGCGGACGCCGAACGAACCTTCAGCGCGATCGAATCCATTGGATCCGCGGGTGTAGGCGAGCGACAGTGCCGGACCCTGGCTGACGGGTTCCGGCAGACCGGCCAGGAGCACACCCGCAGGAGCGCTCCCGTGGATCGGTGAACCGATGCTGCGCACCACCTCCAGGTCGCCGATGACGACGGGGTCCAAGAGTTCCAAGGGCGTTGTGCCGTCGGCCAACGTGATGGGGAAGGGGCCCCAGTACACCTTTACCCCGCGCACACCGAAGGGAGCGCGCAGTACGCTACCCCGTATGCTCAAGCGTGCGCTTCCACCCAGGCCGCGTGTATCCATTTGCACTCCGGGTGCCCATGCCAATGCACCTTGTAGAGAAGATCGCTCGTAGTCGTATTGCAACGTGCTGTCGAGCATCGAACTCGTAGCTGCCAGGCTCCGATCACGGCGTACAAGCGACCCAAGGACCCGATGCTCGTGCAATTGCAACGTATCAGGCCGAGCAGTGCTCGTATCGACCGCAAGCACCGTGATCTGCGCATGTGCACCGATCGCTAGCAGGGCGGAAGCGGAAAGAAGCAGGCGGCGCATGAGGGAAGCTGCGCCAAGTTACCCGTGGCCTTTGCCCTACTTCTTCTCCTGGAATTTCAAGCTGACGCTGTTGATGCAGTAGCGCAGACCGGTAGGCTTGGGACCGTCGTTGAACACATGGCCCAGGTGCCCTCCGCAACGGCTGCACAGCACTTCATCCCGTTGCATGCCATAGCTCATGTCGCTCGCCACGGCAACATTGGCCTTGCCGATGGGTTGGTAGAAACTGGGCCAACCGGTGCCGCTTTCGAACTTGTCAGCGCTGTTGAAGAGTTCCTGGCCACAGGCGGCACACAAGTACGTGCCGTCGGCATGGTTGTCCACGTATTCGCCCGTGAAAGCGCGCTCAGTCCCTTTCTCGCGCAACACGTGGTACTGCTCCGGGGTCAGGTCTTTTTTCCATTCTTCCTCGGTTTTGGTCAGTAAGATGGTCGGGCTCTGGGACATGGTGGTCTTCTGGTTGGTGGAATTGTCCGTGGTTTTCTGGGCACATGCCGTAGCCAGGAGCAGCAGGCAAAGGCCCGTAAAGTTCATCAGTCGCATTGCGTTCGTGTTCATGTGGGGTGATGTTGTCGCCAGGCATTGCCGTAGGGGCCTTGGCGCCTCGACATACGTGTCTTCAATCGCATACGGATGATAAGGATGGGCGATCCATCACACTGCTACATTCGCAGCCCTTTCAGGGCGTTTAGCTCAGCTGGTTCAGAGCACTACCTCGACAAGGTAGGGGTCACTGGTTCGAATCCAGTAACGCCCACAGTGGTCACCGAAGTCCCTACGGGATGGGAACAAGGAGGCCATGACCCGACGCCCCGGCCAAGGCGGCGTGAACCAACCACACATCATGCAACGCCTTTCATTGATCACCGCCATAGCGGCTCTCGCAGCAGTATTCTACTTGATGGTGCGGCTCGGGAACACAGAGAAGGAACTGGCGGTCCTGAAGGCAGCAAAGACCGTTACCATGCCCGCGCAGGAAGGCGGGAGTGAAGGCAAGGAGGAAGTGGAACTTGAGGTGGCGGTGTACATGGGACGCATCCAACAGTATGCCCACAAACTCTGGGCAGCGGGCACGGCGGGAAATCTGCCGTTAGCGAAGTTCTACGTGCACGAGATCGATGAAGCGATGGAAGACCTGGAACAAGCGAACATCAATGACGATGGTGTGCCGGTGAGCGTACACATGAAGACCTACGGTCTCAGCGCTGTGGATGCCTTTGCCGACGACATGAAGGCCAACGGGTTGAAGGACTTTGCCGGGCAGTTCGGAACACTCGTGAACACCTGCAACAGTTGCCATGACAAGTGTGGGTATCCGTTCATCGCCATTGCCGTGCCCAGCGCACCACCCGAGGGCATGATCGACTTCCGTCGGGTCCCTTGAGTGACCTAATGCGAGGTTCGGCGTCTGAAGGGTCCCACTAACCAGACGTTGTTCCGGAAAAAGCCCAAGAACGACGGTTCCTCACTCAGCGATGACGAGCTGGTGGTTGAACTGCAACGCGCCATGGACGCCGAACTCTTCGGTGTGCTTTATGACCGCTATTCGGCGAGGGTCTACCAGAAATGCATCGGGCTCACACGCGATCGGGATGTGGCCAAGGACCTCACCCACGACATTTTCATGAAGGCGTTCCTAGGTCTGCCCAAGTTCGATCACCGCAGCAAGTTCGGCACGTGGCTCTATACCATCTCCCACAATTACTGCCTGGATCATCTCCGGAGAACGCATCGAGCGAGGACGAACGACATCGATGAAGAACGCCTTCCAGGAGAACACCCCGACGACGCCTTTGAAGCGCAACTGCTGGGCTTGCGCGCCGACCGCCTCCAACACGTGCTGGACAACCTGGACCCGGCCGATCGTGCACTGTTGTTGATGAAGTACCAGGATGAGTTGACCGTGAAAGAGATCCAGGACACGCTCGTCCTGACCGAAAGCGCCGCCAAAATGAGGATGCTCCGCGCGCGGGAGAGAGCGTTGGCAAAGTACCATGAACTTTATCGGGAGGACGCATGAGCCAGCAGAACCCCTTTCACATCATCCGGCCTACGGATGAGCCACCGGAGCAGTTGCGCAGGGAAGTGCTCGGGAGTGTGCGGTTCGTCATCCTCATGATGAGGTTCACGCAACTGTTCGTTGCTGATTTCGCAGAGGTACTGTTCAGCAAGATCCGGTTGGTCGACCCCTCGTCCGGTTCATCCCCCGGGCGAGCCGGCAAGAAGAATGACCCCATCGAATAACCCCACTATTTCATGAAAGCTCTCAGCGAACTGTTCCACAACATAGGCCACGCAGCCAGCGTTGCCCTGCACCGCATCTGGGAAGGACTTCCCTCATTCTTGATCGCCGCCCTGGTCATGCTGGTCGGTCTGGCTTTGGCGCGCGGGCTCCGGTGGATCGTGAACCGGATGGGTGCGGTGGCCCGCCTCGACCAAATGGCCCGTAAGGTCGGGATCGGCGATGCCCTCCAACGCATTGGCCTGCGGTCGATACCCTATGCCTTGGGCATCCTGGTCTACTGGTTGGTGTTGCTTGGGGCGTTGCTGGGAGCGGCAAGTGCGCTGGAGCTTGAGGAATTCATAATGGGGCTGCAACGCGTCTTCGCCTACGTGCCCACCCTGCTCGCCTCACTGGCGGTTTTCCTTGTGGGCCTTTGGATGGCCGACAAAGCGCGGTTCGTCGTTGGCTCCTTCAGCGAGAACGTCGGCATCACTGGTGGGAAGGTGATCGGCCGGATCCTGTTCGTGATCATCATGCTCTTCCTGTCCATAACGGCGTTGAACGTGGCCGGTGTGGACACGACCCTGATCACCTCGAACATCCTGATCGTGGTGGGCTCGCTGTTCGTTGCCTTCAGCATCGCTTACGGCTTCGCGGCGCGCGAGATCCTCACCAACATCCTGAGCAGCTACTATGGCAGGGACCGGTTCAAACCGGGCATGCGCATCCGGATGGGTAACGATGAGGGCGTGATCGAACGCATCGACAGCATTTCCATCACCCTGCGCACGGCGGACAAATTGGTGCTGCTTCCGACCAAGCAACTGGTGAGCGAACGGATCGAAGTTCTCGACAACTCCACCGAATGAGGGTCATGCCGACGAGCAGGGTGGTCCAACAATTACGAACACGATGAACGAACAAGTGGACAAGGTGGGGTCCTGGACATCAAAGATCTGGGAGTTGGTGCTGGAGTACGGCCCCAAGGTGCTCATGGCATTGTTGGTCCTTTGGGCAGGACACTTGCTGATCAAACTGGCGGCGCGCGTTCTGGAGCGGGGCATGCGGAGCCGGGAAGTGGAGCCGACCCTCCAGAGGTTCTTGCGCAGTTTGGTGACGATCGCGTTGCGCGTGCTGCTCTTCATCACCGTCATCCAGATGCTCGGTGTGGAGACCACGAGTTTCGTGGCCATCATCGGCGCAGCGGGCCTGGCGATCGGCTTGGCATTGCAAGGCACATTGGCCAACTTCGCCGGCGGAACGTTGGTGCTGCTGTTCCGTCCGTACAAAGTGGGCGACCTGATCGAAGCCCAAGGTGTGACAGGCCATGTGAAGGAGATCCAGATCTTCACCACCGTATTGCTGACCCCTGAGAACAAGACCGCGATCATCCCCAACGGGCCCATGGCCAACGGCAACATCATCAACTACAGCGCCGACGGCAGGATGCGCGTGGACCTGGTGTTCGGGATGGGCCACGACATGTCGCTGTTGAAAGCCCGTGAAGTGCTTGTGGCCTCCATGAAAAAGAACCCCAACGTGCTGCTCACCCCGGAGCCTTCCGTAACTGTGAACAAGATCAATCAGGACGGCGTGGAGCTCGCTGTTCGTCCGTGGTGCCATCCCGACCAGTATTGGGATGTGTACTTCGGTGTGTATGAAGAAGGCCGCGAAGCGCTGATAACAGCCGGCATTAAAGGCCCACAACGAGAGATCCTCCTCCACGACCCAAAGACCCGCTAACCCATTCCATCCTCAACAATGAAACGATCCATTCCTCTTGCGCTCGCAGCGCTCCTTTCAGTTTCCTCACTTGCCCAAGTGGAGCAGACCACGCAAATGGGCCAGATGCAGGCCAAGTCGGCAGCGGATACCACAGGCAAGATCTGGACGACCGGAGGCGTTTTCAGCATCAACTTCAGCCAGGTGCAACTGATCAATTGGTCGGCGGGTGGCATCAGCAGCGTAAGTGGCAATGGCCTGTTCAATGCATTTGCCAACCGAAAGAAGGGAAAGCACAGCTGGGACAACAGCATTGCACTTGCCTATGGGCTGATGGCCCAGGAAGGGAAGAAGACCTTCAAGACCGACGACCGTTTGGAACTCAACAGCAAGTATGGGTACCAGATCGGCAAGTCCATCTACTTCAGTACGCTCTTCCAGTTCCGCACGCAGTTCGCCGATGGCTTCAAAACCGTTGATGATTCGATCGCCATCTCCAGGTTCCTTGCACCGGCGTACGTGCTGCTGGGCGTTGGTTTCGACTACAAACCCAACGACAACTTCTCGCTCTTCATAAGCCCTGCCATGGCGCGGTTCGTGATCGTGGGCGACCAGACGTTGGCCGATGCCGGTGCCTTCGGCGTGGAAGCCGCCGTGCGTGATACCGCTGGCACGATCATCACGCCGGGTGAGAACCTGGACTTCCAGTTCGGCGCATACCTGAACGCCCAGTACAAGAAGGACATCGCCAAGAACGTCAACTTCTTCACCCGGTTGGAACTCTTCAGCAACTACTTGCGCGAGCCGCAGAACGTGGATGTGATCTGGGAGACCATGTGGACCTTCAAGGTGAACGACTGGCTGGCCGCCAACCTCAACACCATCCTGCTCTACGATCACGACATCGACATTACCCGTACAGAGGACAACGTGGTAAAGACCGGACCCACAACCCAGTTCAAGGAGGCCTTCGGCATGGGCCTCACGTACAAGTTCTGACGCGATCCCCCGACAACGTCGGGGGACGATCCCGCTCCGGATCGGGAAAGCCTCCGCAAGGGGGCTTTTCTTTTCCGGGAAGCACTCCCACGCGATCCTATAT
>JBATMK010000039.1:0-8233 GCA_049289815.1 Flavobacteriales bacterium | reverse complement strand
GGGTCTTGTCCGTCCTCGAGCGCCCGTTGCTCCAACGCCATGTTGTGGAACACATCGATCCCACCTTCCAAGGCGATCTTCCTGCCCATCGGTTTCAGCGCGGCCACCACCACCGCGTAAGCCATGTGCTTGCCGCTGTTCACCGGGAAGGTCTCCTTGATACCGGCCGTGGCATAGGCGATCACATGGGTTGTGCGGTCGCGCTCGCCCGCTGTCATCAACGTATCGGTTAAGGCTCTCGTGCCGATGCCCTGACGCACGCTCAACTGCACAGCGGGCAGATTGATCCCCAGGTTGGGCACGCGGTAAGCGCCATTGCTCAGGTGATCGATCCCGAGCCCGATGCCGATGCTGGTTCTCCCGAAGTGCCGCTGGTATTCCAATGCCAGCAGCATGTGCACGTTCAGCGTGCTGCCGATCGCATGGCCCTTGTAATTGCTCTGTCGGTCGAACGGACGTGTCACGGCGCCGAGACCCCAGCCGAACCGCAGATCGAGGCTTTGCTTCTGGTCGAACGTCAATGGCAACAGCAAGTACGGCGTGAGCCGGAACGCATTGCCCAACTCCTCGGCGCGTAGATCGGCTGCCATGAACGCCACCCCCCAACTCGGCGACTTGTACCGGTGATGCCACTGCTGTTTACCGCTCACCACCCGCTCGTAGAACACTTCCATGCTGGGGATGTGCCCATCCACCATGCGCTTCAGGTTGTCGTGGTGCGCGATCAAATAGCCATAGCCACCTCTGGCCCCCAACGAAAAGTCGGGTTGCTGCGCGTGGCACTGCTGGACAACGAAGGCGGCCATCAGTATGCCTGCACGCACGGAAGTCATGGGGCGAAAAGTACCGCGCCGCCTTTGCGCTGATCACCTTCCGGTGCCGACCTATTTTGGCCGGGACTTCCACCAGCATGAGGATCCTATCGTTTCCGGCGTTGTGCGCAATGGCGGTGAACACCGGTGCGCAGACCATTGTCGTTCAGCCCTATTTGCAGGACGCTTCGCCCACGAGCATGACCGTGATGTGGGAGAGCAACAGTGGCACGGAAAGCACGGTGGAGTATGGCCTTACTGCTGCTCTCGGCAGCAGCGCCAGCGGCACGGCCGTGGTCGGTAACGGCACATCACAGATCCACACCACGGTGCTGACCGGTCTTGCCCCGGCAACGCTCTACCACTACCGGGCGAAAACCGGTACGGCGTATTCCACGGCCTACTGGTTCCGGACACCTGCTCTGGCCAGCGCCGAATCGCCAACGAGCATTTGCGCCATGAGCGACATGCAACAGGACAGCGGCCAGCCCAACAAGTTCTGGGAGGTGATCCACAACGGGGTGATCGACCTGGTGAACGATAGCCTCGGTCCCGACCTGAGCGAGGAGATGAGCATGGTGATCATTCCCGGCGACCTGGTGGACAACGGAACGATCTACTCGACCTGGGAGAGCACCTTCTTCGATCCCGCCAACCCGCTCTTCAGCTATGTTCCAGTGTACCCTGTGATAGGGAACCACGAGAACAACTCACCCACGTACTTCAAGTACTTCACCCTGCCAACGAACGGAACTGCGGGTTTCCTGGAGCATTGGTGGTACAAGGACCACAGCAACGTGCGCATCATCGGTATGGACAGCAACACGCCGTACCGCTTGCAGAGCCAGCTCGATTGGCTTGATGGCGTGCTGGCTTCGGCGGCCGCTGACCCGAACATCGATTTCGTTTTCGCTCAAATGCACCACCCGTTCGAGAGCGAATTATGGATCGACGGCAACACCGCCTACACCGGCGACATCATTACGCGCTTGGAGAACTTCAGCACTGCCACCGGGAAACCCAGCGTTCATTTCTTCGGGCATACGCATGCGTATTCACGTGGCCAGAGCCGCGATCACACGCACCTGATGGTGAACGTGGCCACCGCAGGAGGTAACATCGACTACTGGGGCGAGTTCGCGCAGATCGATTATCCGGAATACATCATCAGCCAGGACGAATACGGCTGGGTGTTAGTGCAGGCCCAGGCCGGTGCCGATCCGCAGTTCACATTGAAACGCTACAGCATCGGTGATGCCGCCAATCCACATCCGAACACACTGGAGGACCTGGTGACGATCAAGAAGAACAACAACGCACCCTTCCAGCCGCAGGCCCTTTTCCCCATGAGCGGCGATGTGGTGAACCCGGATTGCCTCGTATTGCAGGCCAATGCCTTCTTCGATCCGGATGGGGAGGGGCATGGGTCGTCGCACTGGCAGGTGAGCACCACTTGCGGCAACTGGACGAATCCGGTGGTTGACAGCTGGAAACAGTACCAGAACTTCTACTACGAGCAGGACACACAAGCCGGTGATGACCTCACGGATGAAACGGTCACCGGTCTCCTGCCCAACACGCAGTACTGCTGGCGCGTCCGTTACCGCGACAAGGGGCTTGGTTGGAGCGCATGGAGTACACCGGTCACCTTCACCACGGGCAACAGCAGCCTGGGTCCGAACCTCCTGTTGAACGGCGATGCGGAAAGCGGCATCACCAATTGGGTGCAGCAGACCGGCGTGCTGGAATCGCTCACTGCCGGCCAGTGCAATGGCATCTCACCGCATGCGGGCGCGACGTATTTCGCGGTGGGTGCGCTTTGCGTTGAGAGTGCTTATGCCGTGGCCTACCAGGATATCAATGTGACCGCCCAAGCCACTGCGATCGATGCCGGTAACGCGACGGCCCGCTTCGGCGGTTGGTTCGCCAATTGGCAGGGCGGCGACCGGCCGGAGATGGCCTTGCAGTTCCGCAATGCGGGCAATACCGTGATCGGCGGCACTGACACCATCGGCAGTTTCACCGGCACGTGGACGAACGTCCTCCTGGATGCCTCCATTCCGGTGGGCACGCGCACCGTCCGTACCATCCTCATAGGCACGCGCGATGTGGGTACCGACAACGACAGCTATTTCGATGATCTCAGCGTGCGGATCAACCCGACGGGAGAGAATTGTTCGTTGCCGCGTGTGAGCGTGCCGGTGAAGACTTTCCTCGAAGGTCCGTATGTGCAACAGACCGGCATCATGCACGACAGCCTGCGCGTGCAGGGGATCATTCCACTGAGCGAGCCGTTCACTGCATCGGGCTTCGCACATGCGGGTGCCGGTGGTGGCGAAACCATCGCACCGGCCGTGCTGTTGGCCACTGGCCTGGATGCCATCGTGGATTGGGTGCTCGTGGAATTGCGCGATGCCGTCAACCCTGCCATCATCGTGGCCACGAAGAGTTGCCTGCTGCAGCGTGGAGGGGATGTGGTGGATCTCGATGGGACTTCCGTGCCGCGCATCACTGCGGAGCCGGGCCAATACAATGTGGCGGTGCGGCATCGCAATCACCTTGGTGCCATGACCGCACAAGCGATCGCCCTTGCCAATGGACTTGGTGTGATCGACCTCTGCGACCCCGGTACACCGCTTTACGGCAACAATGCCATGCACACGATCAACGGGGTGCGGGTGCAGTGGAACGGGAATGTGCGCCCCGATGACCGCATCAAGTATACGGGTGCCAACAACGATCGTGACGCGATCCTGCAGCGCGTCGGGGGAACGGTTCCTACGGCCACCACCACTGGCTATTTCCCGGAGGATGTGAACCTCGATGGCACCGTGAAATACACTGGCGCCATCAATGATCGCGATCCGATCCTACAGACCGTTGGAGGTACCGTACCGACAGCAGTGCGACTTGAACAGCTGCCTTGAACCATTCTCCATTCCGCGCTTCCTCAATGACCGATCCCCGCGCCACCGCCTTCCTGCGCCTTCTGAAGATCATGGACGAGTTGCGCGCGCAATGTCCATGGGACATGAAGCAGACCCTCGAAACGTTGCGACCGCTCACCATTGAAGAGACCTACGAGCTCGGCGATGCGATCCTGCGCAACGATATCGAAGGGGTGAAGAAGGAACTCGGTGACATCCTCCTGCACATCGTGTTCTACGCCAAGATCGGCGACGAGAAGAGAGCCTTCGACATCGCTGATGTGTGCAATGCGATCTGCGACAAATTGATCCACCGGCACCCGCACATCTATGGCGACGTGAAGGTGAAGGACGAGGAGGAGGTGAAGGCCAATTGGGAGAAGATCAAATTGGCGGAACGCGGCGCGGACGGGGAGAAGCCCAAGAGCGTACTGGACGGCGTTCCGCGTGGCTTGCCCAGCATGGTGAAGGCCATCCGCGTGCAGGACAAAGCCCGGGGCGTGGGCTTCGATTGGGACCACCGCGACCAAGTGTGGGAAAAGGTGAACGAGGAACTCCGTGAGTTGAAGCACGAAGTGGATGCTGCTTCAACGAAGCAGGCCGATGAGCTTGGTGATCTGCTCTTCAGCATCGTCAACTACGCCCGCTTCCTCAATATCGACCCCGATGAAGCCCTGGAACGCACCAACCGCAAGTTCATCCAGCGCTTCCAGTTCCTGGAACGAGAGAGCGCCAAGGACGGCAAGCAGATGGGCCACATGACCCTGGAGGAGATGGATATCTATTGGGAACGGGCGAAGGCCCAGTGATCCCTGACCTGTCGCGGAAGTCCGTGGGATGTACTTCAACGAACTTCGCGCCCTCATTGAGCGTCATATCAACAATGCGTACTGCGCGATCACCGGCTTTTTTGTTCGCGGTCCTCTTCGGGGCCACGATAGCCAGCGTTCCCATGCGTGCGCAATGCGTGAACGTGTTCCCTTACACCGAGGATTTCGAGAGCGCACCTGCCTGGACCTCGGGGGGCAGCGGTAACGATTGGGCGTGGGGAACGCCGAACAAACCGATCATCACAGGTCCCGGTGGCGGTGCGAAGAGTTGGTGCATCGGCGGGCTCACGGGGAGCTTTTACAACCTGGGCCAGAGCAGCTGGTTGCAGAGCCCATGCTTCGACTTCTCGAACGTGGCCAACCCATGGATCAGCTTCAAGGTCTTCTGGGAAACGGAACGGCAATACGACGGCGCGAACCTGCAGTATAGTTTGAACAGCGGGACCACTTGGACCAACGTGGGTGCTTTCGGCAACCCGGTCGATTGCCTTAATGACAATTGGTACAACCACGCTTCCATCACCAATTTGAACGGTGCAACGCCCAAGCACGGTTGGAGCGGCAGGGTAGGGCCGACCGCTGGATCGTGCGTTGGCGGCTTCGGGAGCCAGCAATGGGTGGAAGCCAAGCATTGCCTCTTGGGCTGTGCCGGGCAACCCAATGTGCTGCTCCGTTTCCTCTTCGGCAGCGGGACCACATGCAACAACTTCGATGGTGTGGCCGTGGATGACATCCTGGTGGACCAAGCACCGATCAGCGTGAATGCGTCCGCCTTGCCATGTACCGGCGATACGGTGAACTTCACGAGTGCGATCAACGGCTGCGGTACCCTGGTGGGTTGGAATTTCGGTGATCCGCTCAGCGGCTCGGCGAACACGAGCACTTTGGCCAACCCTTACCACGTTTATTCCGGATCCGGGACGTTCCTTGCCAGCGTTGAGGTCTCTGGACCGTGCGGTATCCTGATCACTGCACTGGTCACCGTGAACGTCCATCTGGTTTCACTGGCCATCAACCAGCCGCTCTGCAGCGGTGATAGCGGATCGGTAACCGCATCGGTGTTCGGCAATCTTGTAGGACCCAGCTTCACATGGCTCCCCGGCGGACCCACGGCAGGGGTGGACAGCGCTAATATTTGGATGTCCAGTATCGGTGATCTGCCTCCGGGCAACTACTCCGTAATGGTCACGGACCCGGGGGCGTGTACGGATGTGGAAACCTTCACGATCACAGCACCTCCTCCGGTCGTCGTCACCGCATCGAACGACACTTCGATCTGCAGCGGTGACGCGTTGCTCTTGCAAGCCGCACCAGCTGGGGGAACACCCGGTTACGCCGTCGTCTGGTCGCCAAGTGGCCCTGCGGTGGCCCCGACGACCACCACCACATTCGCTGCGATCGCCACCGATGCGAACGGTTGCAACTCACCTGCGGATAGTGTCATCGTCACTGTCTTTCCTCCCGTTCAGGCGCAGTTCTCCAACTCACTCGCCGAAGGATGTGAGACCTGGTGCGTCACCTTCACCGATGACACACCCGGCAGTGCGGCAAGCGATTGGTCGTTCGGTGATGGGAATACCGGAAGCGGCAACCTCGTGCAGCATTGCTATTCGGATGATGGACTGTACACGGTTGTACTCATCAGTACCGATGCGAATGGATGCAGCGGAACGATCACGCAGCAGGAGCTCGTGAACGTGCTTCCAGCGCCGACCGCCGGTTTCCAGCCGTTCCCCCCGGTGGCTATCATCACCGACCCGTCGTTCCTCTTCCTTGATGCTTCCACCGGAGCATCCCAATGGTCGTGGTCCTTCGGTGATCCCGAAAACAGTGTATCGGGGGAAGTCTCGCCTGGGTTCATGTATGCTGACGTGGGTTGTTACACCGTTGAGCAGATCGTCACCAGCAATGAAGGTTGCGTGGATACTGCGAGTACCCTGGTCTGTGTGGAAGGCGAGTTCGCGCTCTTCGTTCCGAACGCTTTCACCCCCGATGGCGACGGGGTGAACGATGGCTTCCTGCCGATCACCAGCGTGCGCCAGCCGAGCCTGTTCGAGTTCGACATTTTCGATCGCTGGGGCCAACCCATCTTCAGCAGCGCTTCGGTGGATGAAGCTTGGGATGGGAGCCAGAAGGGCATGGAAACACCACAGGGAGTGTATGCCTGGCGCTTACGCTTGCGCGATAGCGAGAACCTGTTGCACAGTGCCCAAGGGCACGTGGTGCTGCTTCGTTGATCGCCTACCGCGATAGTTGAAGCAGTCCTTCCCAAACGCGGTGCATTGGCAGACCCATCACCGTGAAGAAGCTGCCTTCGATGCGCGTGACGGCGGTGTAGCCGATCCAATCCTGCACACCGTACGCACCGGCTTTGTCCAGGGGCTTGTGCGTTGCCACGTAGTACGCGATATCCTCCGCCGAAAGGGTACGGAAGGTCACTCGCGCGGTGTCGGCGAAGCTGTGGATGTTGGTTGATGTGCGCAGGCATACACCCGTGACCACGCGGTGCGTGCGCCCACCGAGTTGGGCAAGCATGCGTCCGGCATCAGCAGGATCGGCAGGTTTGTTCAAGAGCACGGTGCCGTTGGCAGTGTCGAGCAAGACGGTTGTATCTGCCGTCACCAGCACTTGGTCGTTGGCCAAGGTGCCGGTCCATGCCTCGGCTTTTTTCCGGGCCAGGTGTTCGGCAACTTCCTCCGGTGGAAGCCCCATGGGCGGCGTTTCGTCCACGTCCACGCTGGTGATCTCCACCGGCAGTTCGAGGCCTTGGAGCAATTGCCTGCGGCGCGGCGATGCGCTGCACAGGATCAATCTCCATTTGCGGATCGGTGGATGCATCATGCGATCAGCCAAGGATAGATGGCCCCGAACGCCACGGCGAACACCATGGCCAGCTTCATCACGTTGCCGGCCCTGTTGTGCTGATCGCGGTTGCGGGCGTTCCAGGTGAGGATGCACGAGACGAGGATCGGGACGATCACCAGTGTGTACAAGTAGGTGCGCGAAGCCGGCTCGGTGAAGACCCGGTCGGTCAGCAGGCCCACAGCAACGATGATGATCATGGCCCAGAAGGCCACCAGCAACCGAGCTGCCTTCATTCCCCAAGCGATCGGTACGGTGCGGCAACCCGCTGCCGCATCACCACGCACGTCGGCCATATCCTTTTGGAGTTCGCGGAGGAGAGTGCTGACGAAGGCGAAGGCTGCATACATGTACAACCATGTCCTAACACCGTGAAAAACGAAGTACGTGTCGTGAACGCCAACGGTCGTCTGCGGCGCCTCGAACAACGCGACCTGAATGGGCACAAGAGCTGAAAGTGTTGCAACCAGGCCATTGCCTAGCAACAGGCGCTTCTTGAAGGTGGTGCTGTAGAACCATAGGGCGCCCACTGCCATGGAGGGTATCAGGGACAACCATTTGTTGCCGGTCGCAAAGGCAACGTAAACACCCGTCAGCCAGCCCGTCCCAGTCAGTACCCAATGGCCAAGCATGGCGACCCGTCTTTTGACACTCCGTCCAACGATGAGGTCATTTGGCTTGTTGATCCGATCGATGCGTGTGTCGAAGTAGTCGTTGATGATGTTCCCTGCAGCCATGATGAAAACCACGCTCAGTACGAGCAAAAAGAAATGAGCGGTGCCAATGAGATGCGGGACTGCAC
>JBATMK010000038.1:0-17023 GCA_049289815.1 Flavobacteriales bacterium | reverse complement strand
CGCCTCACAGCGTACTACGCCAAGTTCGCCGACCAGATCTGGAGCCGCAGCTTCTACCACGACGAGTACCTCACGCTCATCAACTACACCATGACCGGTGTTGACCAGACGCACATGGGCATCGAGTTCGGTGCGGAGGCGAACATCACCTCCACCTGGGTGCTCACCGCCGTTTACGCCACGGGACAATACCTGTACAGCAGCCGCCCAACGGCCACGATCACACGCGACAACAGTTCGGAGGTTTTGGCGAGCGATCGCACGGTGTATTGGAAGAATTATCGCGTGGGCGGGATGCCGCAAACGGCCGCCAGCATCGGCATCAAATACAATGCGCCCAAGTTCTGGTTCGTGGGTGTGAACGGGAATTACTTCGACGACATCTACCTGGACCCGAACCCCGATCGGCGTACGGAGGAGGCCACCTCCATCTTCGTTACCGACGACCCGCAAGTGGAGCTGTTGCTCGAACAGGAGAAACTCGGGAGCGCCTTCATGGTGGACATCTTCGGCGGCAAGAGCTGGATGTTCAAGGGCAAATACCGCCTGGCGCTGAACGCCAGCATCAGCAACCTCTTCAACGTTACCGACTTCATCACCGGCGGCTTCGAGCAACTGCGCTACGACCGCCAGGACGTAGACCGCTTCCCTAGCAAATACAGTTACATGTATGGCCGCACCTTCTTCGCCATGGCCACCTTCAGCTTCTGATCACATGAAAAACATGACTTCCGTGCGCAACCTCTTCATCGCTTTCGGCGCCGTAGCGCTCCTTGCCTCCTGCGAAAAGGAGTTCGATGCACCGCCTGTGGCAACGATCCCTTCGGGGGCAACGATCACGATCAAGGGGCTGCGCGAAATGTTCGCTGATAGCGGCCAGCTCCCCGTTCGGTTCACCGCGCCCCTCAGCGTTTACGGTACGGTTACCGGCGACGAACAGAACGGCAACTTGTACAAGAATGTCTATGTGCAGGATGGTGGCCAGGCGGTCAACGTCCGCTTGAAGAACAGCGGGGGCCTGTACCAAGGCGATCGCATCCGCATCTACCTGCCCGGCACCACGCTCAACCAGTACAACGGGGTACTCCAGATCGATTCCGTTGATGTGGACAACAACGTAGTGAAGCAGTCGACCTTGAACCAGGTGGAGCCGTTGGAGTTGACCATCGCTGAACTCAACGCTTCCCATTTGAACAGTGATGGACTCGACACGCTGCAGTCAGTGCTCGTCCGCATGCAGGATGTAGAGTTCGTACAGGACGAAGCTTGTAATGGGCTGCCGTATGCGGATGCCATCGGCCAGCAGAGCATCGACCGGAACCTGAGCGATTGCAGCGGTAGCGTGATCGTGCGCAGCAGTGGCTACGCCAACTTCGCCAATGCTCCTGTGGCCGCCGGGAACGGGACCTTCACGGGCATCGTCGGCCAGTACAACGGCACCAACCAATTGGTGATCCGCAACATTACGGAAGTCGCGCTCTTCGGTGACCGCTGCGACCCATGCCCATTGCCCTTCCAGCCTTGCGCACCTGCTCCCGGCGTGCAAGAGGACTTCGCTACGGTGACGAACAACGTGAACATCGATCTGGCTTGCTGGTTCAACGGCTCCACCTCGAGCGATCTGCGCGTATGGCGCGGCTCCGCCTTCCAAACCGAGTTGTATGCACAGGGTAGTGCGTACACGAGCACCGCGAGCAGCACGGTAAGCTGGTTGGTGAGCCCCAACGTGCAGGCCACCGGCACGAACACGTTGCAGTTCAAGACCCAGCGCGCCTTCGGCGATGCAGGGCATGATCCTTTCGCCCTGTTCATCTGCACCAACTTCGATGGTACCAATCTGGCCACAGCCAACTGGATACCTGTAACAAGCACGTACGCCGTTGATGGCACTGCCGATTTCGTTTGGGTGGACAGCGGTGTGATCCAGCTAGGTGGTTACCTGCCCATCGGTTACACCGGCGGCTTCGTGGTGGCTTTCCGCTACACGGGCAGCGGCCCCAATAATCAGGACACCAACTTCCGCGTCGACGACGTGCAGATCCTCTGATCCCGCGGCCAACAACAGAAAGCACGAGCCGATAAGCATCGGCCCCAACAACCAAGACCATGAAAAGAACATTACTCCTGGCAGCTTTCGCTGCCGCGTTGAACGCGAACGCGCAAACGCTTGTTGCCACCAGCTTCGAGAACTGGACCGGTACCGTACCCGACGGATGGTCCGGCAGCAAGACCACCTTCGCACCCGACAGTGTGCAACAGGCCACCGTCAACATCACCTACGGCAGCTATGCTGTGCGGTTGGTGAACAACAGTACGAGCCACAAGCGGTTCACCACCCAACCGCAGACGGTTGTGGATGGCACCGCGTACAATATCAGCTGGTACATGCGCGGCCAGGGCCAGGTGCGCACCGGTTTGTTCGATGGCCGTCCAGGAGGTAGCTCCGGTTATGCCACCTATAACAGTTATGTGGCGGCCGGTGCGAGTTGGGTTCAGAGCACGCAGCAAGTTGTCGCCGCCAACGATACAGTGGGCGCGGAGTTCATCCTCAGCGTCCTTAGTAGCAGCGGGGTTGGCGTGGTGGAGATCGACAGTGTACGCATCTGGGTGGGCACCGTCAATCCTCCGACGATCAGCAGCATCTACGACATCCAGTACACGACCTTGCCCAACGGCGACAGCCCCTTGCTCGGCCAACAGGCCATCACGGGTGGCCGTGTTACGGCGACCTCCGCGACGGGCTATGCACTGCAAGCGGGGAGCGGCCCGTGGAGCGGCATTTTTGTCTTCGATACGAACGCACCGGACATCGGCGACAGCGTAACGTTCACGGCCGCAGTGCAGGAGAACTTCAACATGACACAGCTCATGGGCGTTACGGGTTTCGCCGTGGTGAGCAGTGGCAATGCGATCATCACCGACAATATCAGCACGTTGCAGGGGGCTGGCGAAGAGTGGGAGGGATGCCTGGTGAAGGTGAGCAACGCGGATTGTACCGTTGCCCCCGATGCTTTCGGGCAGTGGACCGTGAACGACGGCACCGGGGCGATCCTGGTGGACGATATCTGGTACCCGTACACACCGGCGGTCGGAACGAACTACGACGTCACCGGCATCGCTTGGTATTCATTCGCCGAGCGCAAGATCGAACCCCGCGACGTGAACGACGTGAGCTTGGCCAACGGTATTTCCGATGTGAACGCCATCGTTGTTGACGTGCTGCCGAACCCGGCGAGCGATGCGCTCACGGTGCTGTTGCCGAACGGGGTTGCGAACTACCTGTTGAGCGATGCTTCCGGCCGCATGGTGAACGCTGGCACCTTCGCTCAACAGCGCAACGCGTTCGATGTGTCCTCGTTGGCACCCGGGGTGTACGACCTGCTCCTCACCGCCGATGGTGCGGTGCGCAACGTGCGCGTGGTGGTGCAGCGCTGAAACCGACTTCCCTGAACGAGAAAGCCCCCGACTTGTCGGGGGCTTTCTCGTTTTTCACTCACTTCATTCCGGCCGTGTTAGCACGATGTACACCGGGAAGTGATCGCTGTAGCCATTGATGAACTGGCTGCCCACGTAAGTGCGGAACGGGTAGCCGGCGAAGTTGCCGTCCTGCTGGCGCATGTAGGGCTTGTTGTGCACGTAAACCCCATGATAGCTGTACCGGCCCGCCACACCGGTGCACGCCGCGGGGGTCATGATGATCTGGTCGAAGAGGTTCCAGCTATCGCGCCACGCCAACGTCCCGATGCCGTCCTTGTAGAGTTTCTCCATGGGTCCGTACAGCAATTGCCCGGTGGCCGCGCTCTTGTCACCGACCGCTTTCAAATGTTGGTGTACGCTTTCGTTCACGGGATCGTCGTTGAGGTCGCCCATGTAGAAGACCCGCGCGTTCGGGTTCCGTGCGGTGAGCGAGTCGATGATGTGGCGCCCGAGATCAGCGGCCATGTTGCGGTACGGCTTGCTGCGTTTCTCACCACCGCGACGACTGGGCCAGTGCGCCACGATCGCACTGATGGTATCTCCATCGAGGATGCCGGTCACCAGCAGTTGATCGCGGGTGAGGAAGTCGGGCTCGTTGGGCACGATCAAGCGGTACGCCTTCTGGTGCAACAAGGTGAATTGTTGTGGATCGTAGATGAAGGCCACGTCCACGCCGCGTTCGTCCGGCCCTTCGTGTGTTACGGTACGCAAGCCGCGTTCGGCAAGGGGTGCGGTATGCACGAGGTCCTCGACAACGCTGCCGTTCTCCACTTCCGATACGCCGATGAGCGCCGGCCCGCGCGGGTGGATGTCGATGGCCAGTTCGCCCAGCACCTTGGCCATGTTGTGCAGTTTCATGCCGTACCGCTCGCCGGTCCATTGGTTCTTGCCCGTGGGCAAGAACTCACTGTCGTCCACGTCGGCCTGGTCGATCGTGTCGAAGAGGTTCTCCAGATTGTAGAAGGCGATCACCGCCGGCACCACGCGTTGCTCCCCTTGGGCGCGCGCGATCATGGAACCAGCGAGAACAGAAGTGAGGAAGAAAGTGCGGAGCATGGTGTGGCGCAGATGGGCCGCCGAAAGTATCCGATCGTGTGCCGCGGATGCACAGCCTATGCCAAGGCCTAGTCAAGAAGGTGGGAAGCGCAAGGGGTTCCGTTGGTTGTACTTCCGCAGGAACTGGAATAGCACTTCGTCCCGGTTGCGCTTGCGTGCAGGAATGGCCATGAACTCGTCATACAGCACATGATCGCCGATGATCGCAGCCCCCAAGCTGCTCGCATTGAACACCTCGAACGAGCCGGTGCGCATGTCCAGGATCCTTTGGATGCGCACAGGGGTGGCTTCGATGCCCATCCCCATGCCCACCTGCCATTCTTCCACCATCATGTGGCACAGGGAGCCGAGCATGATGATGCGCTGGAACCCGTTGCGTGTTGCCATGTAGACGGCGTCATCGGTGCAGTAACCCCACGTGCGGTCCATGGCCACACGTTGTCTTGCTCCTGAGCTGTCCACAACGAACAGCCGCCCTTCGAAAGCGTGCAGGTCGGTCACGGACTGCCCTTCGCTGTTCACCAATGACGCCAACGGAAGCGATGGAGCGTTCATCCTGAATTCCTTCCACGTGCGGTAGATCCCTTCGCGGAAATCGAAACCGCCTTTGTATTCCACCCAGTCGGTGTCCTCCTCAATGGGTGCTTCCAACGCATAGTCCGTGGTGTCCTGGCCCAGAGCAGTGAAACAGTTGAGCAATGGAACAGCGAAGCAGAAGGCGTTGAGCCAGTTCTTTCCCATTGGCCATCGTGTCGCTCGTACCGACCGAACGACCAATGATCTGCACACGGCAACGCGGGTTGTTCCCATCACAACACCGAACGTATCAACGCCGCGACTTCTTGTGGCGCTTGTGCGTGAACCCAATGACCTGCGTAGGGGATCGTCTCCACACGGCTGTTGGGGAATTGCTCCTTGATCTGCGGAAGGTCTTCACGCGTGATGTAGTCGCTCTGGCCACCGCGGATGAAGAGCGTGGGCACGCGCACCATTTCCGGTCCGATCGGTGCAAGGATGTGTTCAAGGTCCCGGTACAATCCCTCCACGTTCATGCGCCACGCGAGTTGTTCCGGTGTCTTCCAATACAGATTCTTCAGGATGAACTGCACCACCCCGGGTTCCTTGATATGGGCTTTGATGTGCTCCTCCACTTCCTTGCGCGTGCGGCCTTGTGAAAGATCAGCCGTGCGCAACGCATGCAGGATGTGCGCGTGGTTGTCGTCGTGCTCGCGCGGACTGATGTCGAGCACCACGAGTTGTCTCAACAATTCGGGCCACCGCTGCGCGAACAGCATGGCCGTTTTGCCACCCATGCTGTGGCCGGCGAGGACCACGTCCTTCAAGCCCAAGGAGAGGATGAGCGCGTGTACGTCTTCCGCCATTGATGGATACGTGATGTGATCGCTGTGCGGACTGCGTCCGTGATCGCGCTGGTCCACCAGCAGCACATCGAAGTCGCTCGAAAGCTCCGTGCCGAGGCTGCCCAGGTTGTCGCTGCTGCCGAAGAGACCGTGGAGGATGACCAACGCGGGCCTCACCCCCGGCCCCTCTCCGGTAGAGAGGGGAGGAATGCGGCGGTAGTGGAGCGCCACGCTCATCGCAGCTCCCGGAGGTACAAGCCCACGGTGTTCTCCATCCCGAACCGCAATGCGTCGCAGACCAGTGCATGGCCGATGGATACTTCCAGCAGTCCGGGAACGTTCAGATGGAAATGGCGGAGGTTGTGCAGGTCGAGATCGTGCCCCGCGTTGATGCCCATGCCCAGCGAGCTGGCGTACTTGGCCGCGATGGCGAAGGGCAGCACGGCATGCTCGGCGTGCTTCGCGAAGTTCACCGCGTAGGGTTCGGTGTAGAGTTCTATGCGGTCGGTGCCGGTCTCCTTGGCGGCGGTGATCTGCTCGGCGTCGGTGCCCATGAACAGGCTCGTCCGGATGCCAGCATCCTTGAAGCGCGTAACAGTGGTTTTCAGGAAGGCGCCGTTCTTCTTCGCATCCCAACCGGCGTTGCTGGTGAGCGCGCCGGGCGGATCGGGCACCAGCGTCACTTGCTGCGGTTTCACGTTCATGACCAAACCGATGAAGTCATCGCCCGGATAGCCTTCGATGTTGAACTCGGTGGTCACCACCTCCTTCAGCGCGTACACATCCTTGCGCCGGATATGGCGCTCGTCCGGACGCGGATGCACCGTGATGCCATGCGCGCCCATGCGCTCGATGTCCACGGCCCACTGCACCACATCGGGGTTGTTGCCGCCGCGCGCGTTGCGCAACGTGGCGAGCTTGTTGATATTGACGCTGAGACGGGTCACGGTTCCGCTTCTACCTTGGCCCCGGTGCGACAGGGCGCCCAAAAGTAGAAGCGCAACGCACCACCCTCCGCACATGCATGCCATCGACCTCATCACCGACGATATCCCGCCGTTGCGCACCAGCGATACCATTGGCCGCGCGCTCGATTGGATGGAGGAGTTCAAGGTGAGCCATTTGCCCGTGGTGGAGAACCGCCGGTTGGTGGGCGTGATACAGGACAGTGCATTGGTGGACAAGGGCGATGCGGAAGCGGAGCTCGGCACGGTGCGCGATCGTTTCACGCATGCCTTCGTACGTGGCGGGCAGCACATTTACGATGTGATGAAGGTGCTTACCGAGCAGAACCTCACCGTGGTGCCCGTGCTCGATGAGACCGGCAATTTCCTGGGTACCGTGGGTGAGCACGAAGCACTGCGCCGCCTTGCCGAAGTGGCCAACATCAACCAGCCCGGCAGCGTGATCGTGCTGGAGATGACAGCCGCCGATTACAGCCTGCACGAGATCGCGCGCATCGTGGAAGGCAATGATGCGAAGATCCTCAGCGTGTACACCCATACGGTGCCCGATAGTGCGCGCACCGAGGTAACGTTGAAGATCAACCGCGAGGACATCAGCGATGTGCTGCAGAGCTTCGAGCGCTACGAGTACTTCGTGAAGAGCACGTACCAAGGCTCACGCTTCCACGACGATCTGCGGGGGCGCTACGATGAGCTCATGCGTTTCATCAACGGCTGAGCCGCCGCATGGCGGACGCGCATGGCCATGCCCCGCTCCCTGCTGTACGCTTTCCTGATCCTCCTTTCCACAGCGTCTTTCGCGCAGCCGGATACGTCGCATGTGTCCCCCTTGGAAGGGGGCGGGGGGATGCCTCTTCCCGTGCACATCATGGGGGCCGTGGTGAGCGGCAATAAGACCACGAAGGAGCACGTCATCCTGCGTGAACTCACCGTGCGGCAAGGCGATACGCTCAGCACCACCGGGCTGTACCTGCAGTTGGAGCGCAGCCGCCAGAACCTGCAGAACCTCGGCCTCTTCAACACCGTGGATGTGTTGCCGCTGTGGATCAGCGCAACTGAAGTGCTCGTGGAAGTCACGGTGAATGAACGCTGGTACCTCTGGCCCAGCCCGATCCTGGAACTGGCCGATCCCAATTTCAACACGTGGTGGCGCACGCGCGATCCCGACCGGTTGAACTATGGCCTCTACCTCAACAAGTACAATTTCCGCGGGCGGAACGAAACGATCTACCTGCAGTTGCAGTTCGGGTACGCGCGGCAGTTCGGGCTCCGTTATCGCGTGCCGTGGTTCGACAAGCGCCAGCGATGGGGGATGAGCATCGGAGGTGGTTGGTTCGAACAGAAGGAGATCACCATCGGCACGCGGGGTAACGTGCGCATCTTCCATTCCCCGGTCATCGGAAATGCGCGGGAGGAGACGCATGCCGATGCCGAACTCACCTATCGCCCCATGCTCGATGTGCGGCATTACCTGCGCATCGGCTTCACCCAGGCCGATGTGGTGGACAGCGTGGCCACGCTCGCACCCGATTATTTCAACGATGGCCGCACGCACACACGCTTCCTCTCCATGGCGTACGGCGTATCGTGGGATCGCCGCGATGTACGCGTCTTCCCGCGCCGGGGACATTTCGCCGACCTGAAAGTGCAACGCCACGGGCTGGGATTGCTCGATGACCAGGCACCCGGCACCACCACCATCTTCGGCAGTGTGCACAAGTGGGTGCCGCTGCGCCAGCGCTTCACGCTCAACGGCAGCGTGCGGGGCAAGGTGAGCATGGGGGGACCGGTGCCCTACTTCGTGCAGGAAGGCCTGGGTTACAGCACCAATGCTGTGCGCGGCTTCGAGTACTACGTGGTCGACGGCCAGCACTGGGTGCTGGGCCGCACCAACATCGTGTACACCTTGGTGAAACCCTTGGTGCGTCGCGTGGAGTTCATGCCCATCGAGGAGTTCCGCACCTTCAACTTCGCCCTCTACCTGCACGCCTTCGTGGATGCCGGCTACGTGTGGGACGATCGCTATGCCGCTGCCAACTTCCTCGACAACGACTGGCTCAGCGGCACGGGCCTGGGGCTGGACATGGTCACCAGCTACGACCAGGTGGTGCGACTGGAGTACAGCTTCAATTCCATCGGCGAGGACGGCCTCTACTTACATTTCACCCAACCCTTCTAGGTGATGATCGTAGCGGTGAACGGCAGGGAAATGACGGCGGCGACAGCGCCTGTCGTACACGACCTGCTGGCACGCATGCGCAAGGCCGGGCTTCAACCCGTGCTGCAACCCGACCTGAGCACCTGGCTCGCAGGCCATGGGTTCTCGGGTGCGGTCACGCACACCACCAAAGAGGCGCTCGCACCCGGTGCTGAAATGCTTATCAGCCTTGGTGGCGACGGGACTTTCCTCGACAGCGTGACACTTGCTGCTTCCAGCGGCACACCGGTGCTCGGTATCAACCTGGGACGGCTCGGTTTCCTGAGCAGCATTCCGTTGGAAGCGCTGGACAAGGCGTTGGATGCAGTGGCGCAACGGCGGTTCACCTTGGAGGAGCGCACCCAACTGCGGGTGGACGGCGACCACGCTTTCGGCACCAACACCATTGCGCTGAACGAGGTGAGCGTGCACAAACGCGACAGCAGCACCATGCTCACGGTGCATGCCTATGTCGATGGCCGCTACCTCAACACCTATTGGGCCGACGGCCTCATCGTGGCCACACCCACGGGCAGCACGGCCTACAGCCTCAGCTGCGGTGGCCCGGTGCTCGACCCAGGTTGCGACAGCATCGTCATCACGCCTATTGCTCCGCACAACCTCAACGTGCGCCCATATGTGCTGCCTGACCGCAGCCGCATCACGCTCATCGTTGATGCCCGCGAAGACAAGTACCTCGTGAACATGGACAGCCGCAGCGTGACGTGCAATGGCCACGCGCCCATCTCCGTCACCAAAGCACCGCTCACTGCACGCCTCGTGCGCCTGCCCGACCAGGACTTCCTCCACACGCTACGCACCAAGCTCACTTGGGGGCTCGACGTCAGGACGGGGCCGCCGGCTTAAGCACTGTTCTGAACGAAGAGCCCCGGTACTTCGGGGCTGGGTGTCGGTGTAAACCACGCTGCCGGTTCACGCGCAGAGGGGCGTGATTACGTTTGAGCATGGGAACCGTTTGTGTCCATGAGTTGCTCAAGAGGCGGGTCAGAGACCCTAGGTCAAGAGCGCACTCGGCAAAGAGCCGAGCGCGTACGAGGCAATCACTCCGCATCACGGACTTGAGCGGAAGGATATTGGCGCACCTGTCGGTGACAGGTAGTGCCGGATTGGTCGAGATGCCTACGGACGCATATTCGCCAGGCTTTTATCTGGCAGAATGGATGGTTGGAGAAGTAGTTGAGGCCAAGGTGAAGTTCGGGGTTCAACACTGAACAACGTGCGCTATGCAGCTCTCATAGTAGGCTTGCTGGTTGAAGCCCTGGCATTTGGTCAGGGCTTCAACAAACGTTATGATGCCTTTGGTTTAGAAGGGCCTCAGGGCAGTTTCGGTATTGAGTATACCCCGGCAGGTTATGCCGTGCTTGGTGCAAGTGAAGATCTCGACAGCCTCGGCCCGGATTCGTTCTTCTTCCACGCCTCAGTGGTCTTGACATTTATCGATGACCAAGGTGTGCACCTAAGTACTAAGCGGGCCTTCCGTCCTTGGCAGAATACTGCACCTGGTTGGGCCAATTGTTGCGATACGATCCCTGGTGGCGGTTTCATCATCGGTGCAGGATCACAAGACACGGTCAATGTCTTCGAGGTTTACCTGATGCGCTTCGATGCCCAAGGCGATACCATATGGACCCGGGCGTTCGGTGGAGCTGGTGAGTTTTGGATCGGCCGCCAAGTGAAGCGCACTCCCGATGGCGGTTTCTTGGTAGTCGGTGATACGGACGCAAATGGGAATACAGATGGCTTCGTGCTGAAGACCGATGGTTCGGGTGAGGAAGAGTGGAGGGAAACGTACAGCGGCGGAGGGCTGTCGGACTATCTCATGGCGATCGACATGGTCGGAAATGGCGACTATTTCTGCGGAGGCCAGCGGCGCATGTCAGTGGATGACAAGGATCTCTGGGTACTGAGGATCGATAGCACCGGTGCTGTGCGCTGGACACGCTCTTGGGGCAGCAGCTTCGATGAACCGAACGCGCACCTGATCACCCTCGCTGATGGACATGTACTGGTGGCCAGCGCTTGGGGCTATGCCGACGAGTTCAATGCTATTCGTCCTTACTTGGCAAAGCTGGACTCAACGGATGGCTCGACCATTTGGGATCACGAGTATGGACCGATAGCTCTGGGCACCTCTTTTTTCGCTGCCAAGGAGCGCAACAACGGTGACATCATTGCCTGCGGAGTTTCGTACGTGAGTTTTCACCAACAGGGGCTCTTGCTTCGCGCCACAAGCACCGGGGACAGCCTTTGGATGCGGACCTACTATTACCAAGACACGCTTATCGCTGACGGCACTGGGCGCTTCTACGATGTGCTGCCTACGGACGACGGTGGTTTCATAGCTGCCGGTGTTGCCTACAACCCAGCCGGGGCTCCATACCCACCGGGCTACAGTGCCGACACTTGGGTAGTGAAAGTGGACAGTTTGGGTTGCATAGTGCCCGGTTGCGATGCTGTGGGTGTGCAGGAGGTCGTTACCAATTTGGGTAACAGTCTAACAGTGTACCCGAACCCGGCGCATGGAAGCGCAACCATGGAAGTACAGTTACCACAGAGCATGCATGGCAATAGTGCGCTGCGTTTGGTTCTGGTGAACGGCCAAGGGCAGGTGGCAATGGAACAGGCCGGAAAGGAGGGCGGCAACACACTTGACTTGTCCGGCATCGCAGCCGGATTGTACTACGTGCATTTGGCCAATGGAACAACATGGCTGGCAGGTGCCAAACTGGTTGTGGAGTGAAAGCCGGTAATAGCCATGAGTTGCGCAGGGGGCGGGCCGGAGGCCCTAGACCGATGGACACTCGCGGCACGCGAGCGTCAGCGCAAAGGGAGCCACGCGAGCGGGTGCGGGGGTGTGGCACAGGAGTTCCACGCTGAGCTAGGCAGCGAGGTTCATATCTGGAACGACGAGACCTTCCCCGATTGCGGCAGTTCAAGCTATCGGAGCTCGGGCCAAGTGCTGTCCACGATTCCTCAAACCGTGTCCGAACCTGAAAGGGAAGGCACCACCGGCACGCTGGGTCTTCAGTTCGAGCTGCCTAGTTTGGGCTTTGCGGTATTCCCGAACCCAACGAAGGATGCTATCACCGTGCAGTTGCCAGGGACCGGCGGGCGCTGTGCGGTCTACGATCACCACGGTGCGTTGCTCTTGAACAAGGAGGTCAAGACCACCTCACAGATCATTTCTCTCATGACCCTTGCCCCAGCTGAGTACTTTGTGAGGCTCACCTGGCAAGGCCGCTCATACCGCCAAACCATAACCCACATTCCATGAGAAGCGCCGCTGCCCGACTGTGCCTTCCCGCCGTCCTCGTGTTGCTTGTACTACCGATCCGCGGGCAAACATTACTGTGGTTGTCGCACTATGGCAATACCACGTCTGATGATGACAACTCGGGCTTTCGTATGGCCATGAGCAATGCCGGCGATCTTTACTGCGTCGGCACATTCGGTGCCACGACGTTCGATATGGATGGGCACGTGGTCACGGTGGATAATGAGAGTGACATCGTGCTGGCCAAATTGGATACAGCAGGGCATGCTGTCTGGGCAATTTCTGCGGGGGGTGATTGTCAACCAGGGTCAAATGCCGTAGAGGGGGCATGGTGCGTGCATTTCGACGAGGCTACTGAACATGTGCTTCTTACCGGCCTGTTTGCTGGTGATGCAACGTTCGGTTCCTTCACGGTGGGTGGAGATTGTTTCGGTACTAATATGTTCCTATCGGCTTACGATACTGACGGTGACTGCCTTTGGGTCAACTCGGTGCTTACTGGAACGGGTGGTTCTGTTTCGGATGTGTTGGTCGACCCTGCGTCTGAGATCCTTTGGTTCTTGGATTTCGATATGTATGCCTTGTTCGTAGATACAGCGCCACAAACATTCAGTGGCGAAGGAGCCATCATTGCGCGATATGGGAGCGATGGTGATCTGCATGGTGCTAGGCGGGTCATGCCGCATGGGTCGATCTACGATGCTGAATGGATCGGGGATGACTTGCTCCTTGCCGGAGAATACCTGCCGGGTGATTCTCTTTGGGAAACGCCATTGGTCTGCGTTTCGCCAATATCGGATGGCTTTTTGGCACAAGTGGACACATCGGGGGGGCTGCAATGGATAACAACGGTGAGTTCGGACGACTACGTAGGTCTCGGCGAGGTCAAACGTCTGCCCTCGGGGAAGATCATTGTACTAGGCAGTTTCAACGGGCATGCCTATTTCAGTAGTGATACGCTGACCGCCTCCTCTGGAATGTTTTCGCATTTCATTGCGGCTTATGATCCGAACGGCCAGCTCCTTTGGGCGACCCCCCTCTTGGGCCAGGATGTCCTATTGCCGACCGATCTGGCGCTCGGTCCTGATGGCAGCATTTATGTGCAAGGTGCTACGACAACGCCCTTCACGATCGGTAGTAACACCATTGGCATTGATGCAAGCAGCGAAATGTTCGTTGTCAAACTGGACACGCTCGGTAATTGCACTGGCGCATTGCGCATGGGCCGGGTCTCGCCCTATAACCCTGGATCGATGTTGGTCAATGACAAGGGTCTGTTCGTGTCGTTCGACTATGATTCCACAATGGTCGTAGACGGAACGACAGTCTCCTTAAGCGGTACAGGAGCACAGGACCTCTTCGTGGCCAGGTTCGATAGCCTCTCCGGCTTCACAGGAATAGAGCGCATGTCGGTATCAGAGCAATTGCACATCTATGCCAACCCGAACAATGGCCTGTGTACCATTGACTTGCCACAAAGCCTGAAAGCCAGCGATGGCTTGGTGCTGAGCGTTTATGACAACACCGGCCAGCTGGTACAACGCACGCCGTTTGAATTCACCGATAAGGGCCTAAGACTGGATGTGCGTGCTCAGGCCAAGGGCGTTTTTCAAGTTGAGTTGAGAGATGGCGCACAACGGTACAGTGGAAGCATTGTGTTCGAGTGAATTACGCATGTTCACCAACTTGGTCGGTGCTTCTCCGGGTATGGCTCACTTCCGTCGCCCTCGCGCTATGCCTCCTTTGTGATGCGCAGAACGGATGGCTGACCGTAACAGGAGCGGCGCAACATGTGTACTACAGTGAGCGCCACCACACACAGGCTTTCTCACCAACAGTGGAATCCGAGTATGGCATCGGTTATCGTCATGCATTTGGCAGACGCATGGGGCTGTTGCTCAGTTGGCGCCATTGCCGGCTCACGCACACACTTGTCAAAACCAAGAACATCAGCCGCATCGACACCCCCGATCGAACGGAATTCGATGTGATCGAGAATGCCCCATTGATAGGTGTCAGCCGCCAGCTATACAAACGCCCGCATTGGCAGTGGGATCTGTTCCTTTCGTTCGAGGGACGCTTTACTTACAACGCCCGGATCCACTGGTCGTATACATCCTCCTACGAGGATTCGGACGTGATCCAGATCCCCGCGCGCATGGCTTTTCGGCTTGGCCTGCGTTGTTCCCGTAAGCTCTCTCCAAAGCTTGGCCTGTTCCTTGAGCCCCATGTTGTGCTCGTCCCACAGTCCCGATTCGACTACGTGCGCTTGGAGGACCGTAGTGGCGACAAGGTCTTTGTTGGGGAAACGCGCACCATCATGGGCTTGGATCTCGGGCTCGAGTTTGGCCCCTTGTTCAAGCGCGCCCCGGCGCACGACGCATTGAACTAGGTATGCGCGATGAAGCCGCGAGCGAGTGGCGGGAGTACTTACTACTGCGATCATTTCGACGCCCTCACCAATCCTATCATTGCCAACCATCCCAATTGCCATGCGCCATACCGGCCCCTACCGCTTCCTCATCACAGCGTGTGTCTTAGTAACGCTTTCCGAGAGGGTCCTCTCTCAATCAACCCCCTTCACCTACGCCGACATGCTGATGCTCGACCGCATCAGTGCCTTGAACGTGGATCCCAGCGGGCATTACGCCACGTTCAACGTGCGCGCCACCGACATGGAGAAGAACAAGGGTGTTTCATCCCTATGGTTGAAGGACCTTCACGCTCCGGGCACAGCGGAAGTCAAGCTCGCCGTTTCCGACAGCGGTGCATCAAGTGCACAATGGAGCGCCGATGGCGAGGTGCTCTACTTCCTGAGCGCGCGGCGCGGTGGCATCACCCAGCTCTACTGGACGAACGCATCGGGCCTGCAGGCCGAACAACTGACCTTCCTACCCTTGGACGTGCAAGCCTTCCGTGTAGCACCTGATGGCAAGGGCGCCGTGGTGGCCCTAGCGGTCTTCCCGAACGCGAAGGGCGATGAGATCGCCAGCACGGCCAGCCGCCTTGCGGAAAAGAAGATGGGCAGTGGTACCGTCTACGACCGGGTCTTCGTTCGCCACTGGGACACGTGGAAGGACGGCACGCGCAACCACCTTTTCTACTATCCGTTCAGCAGGGCACAGGCGACCAAGCCATACGGTCCGCAGGTAGCCCTTACGCCGGGTTACGATGGCGATGTACCCTCCAAGCCCTTCGGTGATGAGGGCGACTTTTCCATTTCACCCGATTCGAGGACCGTGTACTTCTCTGCACGCGAGGCGGGTACCACCGAGCCGTGGAGCACCAACTTCGATGTGTACAGCGTGCCGATGACCGGTGGTCCGCTCACGAATTTGACAGCGGACAATAAAGCGTGGGATGCGAGCCCGCGCATTTCGCCTGATGGGAAGACCCTTGCTTACAAGGCGATGAAGCAGCCGGGCTTCGAGGCGGATCGCTTCGAGATCAAATTGCGCGATCTGGCCACCGGGAAGGTGAGGTCGGTAGCTACAACATGGGACCGCAGCGTGGACGACATGCAATGGAGTGCCGACGGTAAGAGCATGCTCGTTACCGCGACCGATGTGGGTTGCCAGCGCCTCTTCCGCGTCGCCATCCTCGGAAAGACGGCCGCTGGGGAAGTCAGCACTTTATCGAAGGACGGGCACATCGATGCATTCGCTGAAACACCGAAGGGCTTCGTGTTCCTGAAGAGCGCGATGAACAGCCCTTCGGTGCTGTATGCCGCCGGAGCCAAGCCTATTGATCGGAAAGCTCCACAGGTGCATGGGGTCGTGCCGATCGACGATGCACCGATCAACCTTACGCAGGTGAACACGGTTTTGAAGAACAAGCAATTCGGCGCGTACGAGCAATTCAGTTTCCCGGGTTGGAACAATGAAGTCGTACATGGCTATGTCGTGAAGCCCGCAGGCTATGTGGAAGGCACGAAGTATCCGGTCGCTTTCCTCATCCACGGAGGTCCGCAAGGCAGCTTCGGCGATGGCTGGAGTTTCCGCTGGAACCCGCAGACGTATGCAGGCGCAGGCTATGCCGTGGTGATGATCGACTTCCACGGATCAACGGGCTATGGGCAAGCGTTCTGCGATGCGATCAGCACGCACTGGGGTGATCGCCCGCTGGAGGATCTCCAGAAAGGTTGGGCGTACGCACTGAAGACCTATCCGTTCCTGGACGGCGATCGTGCCGCGGCCCTTGGTGCTTCGTACGGCGGTTTCATGGTGAATTGGATCGCGGGGAATTGGAAGTCGCCATGGAAGTGTTTGGTCTCGCATGATGGCGTGTTCGATGCGCGCTCCATGGGCTACACCACCGAGGAGATGTGGTTCGAGGAATGGGAGCAGGGCGGTTCAATACTCACCGATCACGCCAAGTACGACACGTTCAACCCTGCGCTGCATGCCAACGATTGGTCGGTGCCCATGTTGGTGATCCACTCCGATCTGGATTATCGCATACCGGTTGAACAAGGGATCGGTGCCTTCACTGCGCTGCAGGCGAAGGGTGTGCCCTCGAAGTTCCTTCGCTTCCCCGATGAGAACCACTGGGTGCTGAAGCCGCAGAATTCCATGCTATGGCACAAAACGGTCTTCGACTGGCTCGATACCTACATCGGTCAGGGTACGAAGGCGCGCTGAGTGCTCATTTTTCACGCGTCACTGGTCTGTCA
>JBATMK010000037.1:0-8971 GCA_049289815.1 Flavobacteriales bacterium | reverse complement strand
CGATCACGCTGTTGGCATGTATGATCACGCGGTCACCGATCGTCGTGTTCTCATAGATCACAACACCGGGCATGATCAAACAACCGGCCCCCACGGAAACGTTCGCGCCGAACACCACGCTCGGGTGGATCTCGCTGCCCGCCCCGATCCGTGGTTCATCGCTGCCCCAGGCCTGGCGTGGCATGAAGTGGCGCACCAGCTTGTTGTACTCGTTACACGGGTCCTGGCACAGGATCAAGGCCTTGCCTTCCGGAGCCTCCACCTCCTTGTTGATGAGGATGGTGGTGGCCGCGCTGTCCAACGCTTTGCGGTAGTACTTCTCGTGGTCCACGAAGATCAGGTCGCCTTCGCGCACCCGGTTCATTTCGTTGATCCCGGTTACGGCGCGCTGGGCGTTGCCGATCACCTTGCCGTCGACCATCGCCGCAATTTCTGCGGCGGTCAGGGGGTTCTTCAGGTCCATCTGTTGCCGCCGAGGCTGGTGCGTGGGCGACGTGGCGCTAAAGGTATCCGCCGGAAAAAACGAAGCCCCGTGGATCGCACGGGGCTTCAAATGATCGATGGCTTGAACCGTCCTTACCGCTTCACCTCCTTCACGCGGTCCAGGTATTCGCCGGTCTCGGTATCGATGCGCACAACAGTGCCCGCTTCCACGAAGAGTGGCACCATGATGCTGTGACCGGTCTCCAACTTGGCGGCCTTCATCACTTTGTTCGCGGTATCGCCCTTCACGGCGTGCTCGGTACTGGTCACCGTCAGTTCCACTTGCTTGGGAGGGCGGGCGAAAATGGCCACGTCGCTTTCGAAGCCGATCTGCATGATCATCTCCTCTTTCATGAAACCCATGGCATCGCCCAGCAACGTGGCGGGCACGTACAACTGCTCGAACGTGTTGGGATCCATCAGCACCAGGTTGTCGCCCTCGCGGTAGAGGTATTGCAGTTCGTGCACTTCCACGCGCAGCACCTCGATCACCTCACCACTGCGGAATCGGTTCTCGATCTGCTTGCCGTTGCGCAACACGCGCATCTTGCCTTGGAAGAAGGCGCGGAGGTTGCCGGGTGTGCGGTGCTGCCACTCCATCATCTGGCAGATATCGCCATTGAAGCGGATGTAGGTGCCTACGCTGATGTCGTTGGTATTGGCCATGGGAAGAGGGTCTTGCAAATGAGGGCGCGAATGTAGGCCGACCGCCCGTTCGGGCAAGTCGCGGATCACGCCTTGGCCGCGACCATCACCAAGCTCTCGGGCTCATAGCGGCCGCCGTCAAAGTCGACCCAGGGCTCTTTCAGGTGCACCGTGCGCAGGGGTTGGAAGCCGTTGGCGATCAGCACATCCTTCCATGCCTGCTCCTCGTACATGGAGAAACCGAAGCGGGTGAACGGCATCTTTTCCATCGTGTCCTTGGTGCGCAGCGCGGCGATGAACTGCCCGCTGGGTTTGAGCACGCGCTTCACCTCGCGCAAGTGTGTGGCCGGGTTCTCCCAGAAGTAGATCACGTTGATGCAATACACCCGGTCGAAGCTGCCATCAGCGAACGGCATCTTTTCGCTGCTGCCGAAATGAAGGTTCAGCGTGCCATCCTTCACCGATGCAGCATTGCGGCGGCTTGCTTCTTCCATCATCGCTTCGCTGAAGTCCAGGCCGAAGAGCTTCAGGTGCTTCGCTTTCGATGCGAGTTCAGGGAAGAACAGGCCGTTGCCGAAGCCGATCTCCAGCACCTTCATACTGTCCTCCAGTTGAAGTGCCTCCCATGTCCGATCGTACAGGAACCGGTTCCCTTTGTTCATGCGCTCGGCCACCTTCTTCGCCAGAAGGCCGCTGGGCTGTCGCAATTGCGCGGCTATCTGTTGGGTCGTGGGTCCCTTGAACAAGAGGCGCAGGAATTCCAGCGCGTTCATACCGTGAGCGTTCTTACCGCGTCGATGTATTCCTGCCCGCGCTTTTCGGCGAACACATCGAGGGTGAGCGAAATAGCCCCTTGCAGTATCAAGCCCAGCCCGAGGCCTTTCCAGAAGCCATTGCCTTTCGCGAGCAAGAGCAGTGCAATGCCGAGCGCGATGAAGACGATCTCCGTCCACTTGATCGCCGCAAAACTCTTCATTACCTTTTCCATCCGGGGCAGTTCTGCAGCGCGATAGCCTTGTCTGTCCTGTTGCACTTGGGCATTGAGTGCGGCCACTTGCTTATCGGTGCGCGAAAGGACCGTTCCGCCCACGGTCATTTGGATGAGGCCTATCAGCACCAAGGGGATCGTCATGCCCTTCACGAACGGTTCGTTCCATTTCACCCAAGCGAACAGCGCGAAAACGATGGCCGCCAAGCCGATCAGCAGGAACAGGATGCTTTCGGCTTTCTCCGCCCGGAAATACGTGTCGATGTGCGTCATGAAGCGAAGGTGGCGAACGTGTAGAGAAGAGAACGCGTGTGGTGTGGCCCCACCCCCAAAAACGCAGCAACCCCGGCCGCAAGGCCGGGGTTGCTGTTTGATCGTGCGGGCGCTGCTTACGCGGCCGCCATGGCGTGCAACTCCTCGCTCTTGCTGCTTTCGCCGGCCGCGCCGATGGCGGTTACGGAGAACCAGTAGAACGTGCCCGGCGTGTTGCCGTCGGAGTTGAAGCGGCTCTTGGTGGTGACCCCGACCAGCTCCCACTTGAAGGGCTCGCTGCTGAGGCTGCGGTACACGTGGAAGAGCTCGGCTCCGCGTTCGCGTTTCCACCCCATGGCCACGCGGCCGGTGGTGTTGGACGGACGCAGGCTCAAACTCGTGGGCCGGTTCAGCTCGCCGTACGGTGTGCCACGCTTCACCACAGCGAAACCGCTGCTGAGGATCTTGCCCTCATCGCCGTTCGAGGTCAGTTGCACGTAGCTCGCCAGTTGCTTCAGCAGCAGGCGCAGCTCCAGGTCGGCGGCGCGGCGTGCCGTGTGCTCCTGGCGGCCATCGTTGTTATCCACCGCTGCGTTGGCCGCCGCCAACGTGTCGATGGCCCCTTGCACCACAGCCATCGTGGGCGTGGGTGTGGTGTAGTTCGGGTTGCCCACGATCGCATCGTGTATGCCCTGTCCGTATGGCACCAGTTCGGTGGAGGAGAGGCCTGAGGTTCCGACTTTTACTGTACTCATCTTTTCTCGTTTTGTGCGCCGTAGCGCGGTTTGTGACCTTTATCCGTAGGTCACGCCCCTCAGGGTTCAAAAAACGACCCCCGGATATCCCCCGGTTTTCCGGGGGTCCGGAACAAGCGTGCACAGGTGCGGTCCTCTGTTATGCTGGTAATGTCGCGGAGTTCGCGAGCTTCAGCGGATCCTCCAAGCGAACTTCAGCAGGGCGATGGGACCCTGCATTTTGGAACCAACTACTTGGAAACTGGGAGCAAGTCGCTCCCACTTGGACCTGATCTCCTGAAAACCGGGACCAAGTTCTTCTCAACTGGAACCAAATTCCTGCGAACCAGGACCAAGTTGCTTTCACTTGGACCTGAATTCCTGAAAACCGGGACCAAGCTGCTCTCACTTGGACCTGAATTCCTGAAAACTGGGACCAAGTCGCTCCCACTTGGACCCGAATTCCTGGAAACTGGGACCAAGTCGCTCTCAATTGGATCTGAATTCTTGGGAACCAGGACCAAGTCGCTCTCACTTGGGACCGAATTCCTGGCAACCGGACGCTGATCCCGTCCGGCCCGAACGCGGTTCAATGCCCTGAAGAAGGTTGTATGCCCCAGAGATAGGCGAACACCACCAGCCCGGGCTTGCTGCGGATGCCGAACTTCCTGAACAGCGACTTGCGGTAGCCATCCACGGTTTCCTCGCCGATCCCCATCCGCGCGGCGATCTGCTTATATGAGTATTCGTCCGCACCGCTCGCGAGGAGGAGGAACTCCATTTCGCGCGGGCTGATCGCCGCCAATACCTTCTCGCGCAAGCGCGCCGCCAGTTCAGGGTCTTGTCCGGGTTCGGGAGTGAGCATGAGTGCCGGGGGGACTTGCCTCGGCATCTGGACGAAGAGCATGGCTGCAGGTCACACGGTGGTGCGCAGGCGCTCGGCTTTTTGCCGAGTGCCTCAGTATTTTAGGGTCTCCGACCCGTCTTTACCACCACGAAGTCACAAGAGCGCGTGAGCGAGATCCGCAAAGCCAACTTGGAAGGCGCAGCGTACTTCGTCACGCTTACTGTGGAAGGCTGGGTGGATGTCTTTACGCGCAAGGCGCTGGTTGATGAGTTGGTGACCAACCTCCGGTACTGCCAGGAGCATAAAGGGTTGGAGATCTTCGCCTATGTGATCATGCCAAGCCATTTGCACTTGATCGCGCGGCGCGAGGGCGGTTTGCTCAGTGACCTGCTGCGCGACTTCAAGGCCTTCACCGCAAAGCAATTGTTGGCGCTCATTGACAGCCATCCCGGCGAAAGTCGCAGGGAATGGATGCTCCCGTTCTTCGGCCAACAAGCGGTGGGTAAAGCGCAGAACAAGCACTTCGCATTCTGGCAGAAGGACAGTCATCCGATCGAATTATGGAGCGGGAAAGTGGTGGAGCAGAAGATCAAGTACATCCACGATAACCCGGTGGAAGCCGGGATCGTGACCGAGGCACATCACTACCTCTTGAGCAGTGCCCACCTGGATGGGCCATTGGTGCTTAACGGATACTTGGAGCGGGAGGAGGGGAAGGGACTTTTCTGAAGAGTCGACGTTGCAGTCGGCGGGGCGGAGCCCCTAGGCCTGAAGCGCACTCGGCAAAAAGCCGAGCGCGTGCGCTACGCTACAGCCGAGCGCGTGCGGAGTGAACTTGATACGTTGTCGCGTGCTCTCACTAAAACTGTTCTCTCCTGCGTTTATCACCAGGTCGCTCTCATCCGATTGCTCAGTACCACTTACCATCTTGTATCTGTGGCCGATGTACGACATGTCCGCATTTCCTGTGAACAGCACTCCATTGCGCATATAGTCGCGGTAAGGAGCTACAGCACTTGTACCACCAGACGGATGTACCAAATGCAATCGGGACCAGGGTGCATTAGTCGCAGCGCCAAGGATCTCAGAATAATCTCCCAATGCAGCAAATCCATGCGGGCTCATCGTATAGCCATTGACCGTCAATGACCCTATGTCAGGAGCAATGCATAAGCCATCGGTAAGGCTATTCTGTAACCAGAGATAGCCAGTATTGTCCTCCGCCTGAACATGAAAGCTTGTGTTGGTGGCTGTAGTAAATATGTCGCCGATGTCCACCGTATTACGTACCGCACGCCAATGCCCGTTCTGCCCACTTGGTACCACCGTGCGGAAGAGTTCGTAGCCGGCTGCGCTTGTGGGGGGACTGGTTAGCTCGTCCGATCTAACGCTAAGGGCGGCCTCGTTCACGGTTGTGCCGTCCCCAATAGTCACTGACTGCGGTGTGATCGCCGGATCACAATATATCTCGCCAAAGGCAGTGTTCAACCATTGTGCTCGTGCTTCGAAACTGCCTGCGGCAAAGGCAATAACTGTAAGCGGCATTGCGAGATAAGCTTTCATGATTACTGGATTTAGGGTGAGAGATGAACAACAACACGGGAGTCTGGACCCTCCAAGGGATATTTCACCGTCAGGATATAGACGCCATCTGCAAGACCGGATGTCTCAAATGAAAGAGAGTTGATTCCAGGGGCTATTTCCTTCGCCGCAACAGCTCTTCCACGGGTGTCCTGGATTGTCACTTGCCCATGGTGGCGTTGGATGTTGTCAAACCATAACAAGAGGTGGTCGGCAAATGGTGATTGAACCCCCCATTCGGAGGGCCGCAGTCTGCTTTCCAACCCTGTGCCTGCGTTGCAACCCCAAGGCTCCAATGCGATACAGACATCATCAATGAACACATACGCTCCATTCAACCCGGCAGAACTATCCATTAGAGTTGGCTCACTCAAAGAGTCTTCAAAAAAATTCCCGATTGCAACATGGGTGTACTCCGAATCTGGTACATACACATCCTCAACCGTTACCCAACTCGTGGTATCTGTCAGCACGTAGTCCAAGTAAATTGTTGCCGCATTCGGATACGCCGCCATCGGCCATTCAATTGGCTGGGTGCTGAGATATAGCCCTACCCCTTTTGCTGTCCATCGTGGACTTTGAAAGGACAGACTTCCATAACCACCTAAGGCAACCTTAAAGGACAAAAAGATGGGAACCCCAACCTCCAAGGGTTGACTCAACTCGGCGCAAACAATCTCTCGGTACTCCGGGTCATTATATGCAAAAGGCGCAAGTCCAACATAAGCATCACCTTCTGAGGCTGCCTGTTGGCCAAGCCAATTTACTGGCACGCCAAAGTCGGTGCTATCTCTGCAGGCGTTGAAGTAATCAGGCGAAGGTGAACAAACACTCCAACCAATCGCGTTGGTCACTTGGTTCCAGTAATCCGGACAGTCAGTGTAGTCCTCGAACGAGCCGTTGGGGACCAAATTCTGCGCGGCACCAACCAAAGGCCATGCGCATACCAGCATTGCGGCTTGTATGAGAGTGCTTGTGTTCATGATCGTGAACCTACGAAGCTGCCGAACCGATCTGGCGCGAAGAAGATCGCTAGGCTTGGAGCCGTTGAAGCAGGCAAGTCAGAGAGGCTTCCGCAATACCCATTTCACGGTATTTTTTGGCATGCCAAAGCCCTTTTCCGTGACTTGTCCGGGTATGTGGGCCGAACGGGTTGTCCATGCGGCGGAAACCGAGATCCGTTCCGCCTTCTACTTTCGCCCCCGATGCGCCGCACTGCCCAATTGCTGTTGCTCCTCTTGTACGTGGGACAATTGCTGGCGCCGGCCATCATCATCACCGATTTCATTGTGGACCGGGAACGCATTGCGCGCGAGCTCTGCGTGCAACGCGAACGCACCGAGGGCATGCGTACCTGCCACGGCGAATGCCATATGATGAAACAGTTGCACGCGGCCGAGCATGCTGCGGCGCAGCATACCCCGCCGTCGTTGCCCATCAAGGCGCAACCGGAGTGGTTTGTGGAAGTCATGGATGTGGCTAAGCAGAGCGATGCTGTGATCCTGCAATGGCTCGAGGCTTCAGTCGGTCTGCATGCTGGCGTGCGCAATGTCGCCGAGCCCGTGCCCTGGGGTTGAGCTGGACAACAGCCCACGCGGCTGTCGTGTTTCCAAGCTTCAACCCAACACATGCAACGAACATTCCTCGCAGGGATGGCCTTGTGGCTGTCCGTGCAAACCTGGGGTTGTGATCTCTGCGGCATCTACCTGAACGTTCTGCCGCAGGACCGCACGCACCAGTTCAGTCTCTTCTACAGAATGCGCTCGCTCTCCGGCAGCTTCCCTGCCCTGGGCGTGGCCAAGCATGGCGATGAGCAGGCTCCGACATTGGCACCGACCGAGGTGGATGAACTGTTCCAGACCGTGGAACTCCGCGCGGATCTACGCGTGCGCCGGAGGTGGTCGGTGCTCTTGAGCGTGCCTCTGGTGAATACTTACCAGCGTGTCAACGGCCTGCGCATGGTGGACCTGTACGGCGTGGGCGACCCGATGGTGATCGCGCGCTATCAACTGGTCAATACCAAGTGCGGGCCCGACGAGCACCGCGCCATCCATCGGTTGCTGCTGGGTGCTGGCGTGAAGTTCCCGCTCGGCAAAGACGACCTCACGTACATGGGTTACGACGTGGGCAACGACCTACAGCCCGGCACAGGCACCTGGGATGCGCTTGTGACGCTGGAGTATTCCCTGCGCAAGGGGCGCAACGGTCTGGTCCTGGGCAACGTGGTCCGCATCAACGGCACGCATGGGAGCGGTTACCGTTTCGGCAATGGCCTCAACAGCACACTGGAGGTATTCCGATCCTGGACCTGCGGGAAGATGCAGGTGGCACCATCGGTAGGCGCCTATGGTGAGTTCGCCCAATGCGATCAACACGACGGCTCGATCCTCAGCAATACGGGTGGCAACACCCTTTTCACCCACGCCGGGGCCCGCGTGTGGTGGCGCTCATGGTTGCTCACCGGTGCCTGGCAGCACGCCGTTGTCAACGACATCGGCAGCGCCATGGTGCCCAACCGCGATCGTATGGTGGTCGGGCTTACGTACGTACTCAACAACAACAAGAACAACAACACACAATGAACACCAACAAGATCACGCTGCTCCTCGCAGCACTTTTCCTCGCAAGCACCTCCTGCAAGAAAGATGAAGATCCTCCTCCTGCCGACCAGCCGCCCGTCAACTACACGGCGACCATCGAAATGGAATTCGGGTTCCACTATGGTGTGGACGACTTCGACATGAACAGCACCTACAACGATGGGGCCGGGCATGCCGTGCAGTTCACCGCCATCAAGTTCTTCGTCAGCGACATCCATTTTCATGATGACGCCGATGTGGAGGTGGTCGCGTTCCACGATACGGTGCTGTTGTTGGATGGTACCACACCGGAGGTCACCTACACGCTGGGCAGCGTAACAGGCACGCACATCCATGCCGGCGAATTCAGCCTGGGGCTTGAAAGTGCGCTCAACCATGCTGACCCCGCATCGGCCGCCGCACCGCTCAACGACCTCAGCATGCATAGTGGCAGCACGACGGACGGTTATTACTTCCTCCTGGTAGAAGGCCGCGTGGATGATGATGGCGACGGTACTGTCGATGCCAGCGACCCCACGTTCAGCTACCACTGCTCAACCGACGCGCTCCTCGGCACGGATGAGGTGGAATACCATTCGGACATCACCCAGGGTGCCACGATCAGCAAACACGTGGAGGTGCAAGTGGATGTATTGATCACCGGTGTCGATGCGCTTGGCACGCCTACGGGTGTTGGGGCGGATGCGGTGAATGTGACCCTGATGCAGAACCTGGCCGCCGCGATCACGGTGGACTAGAAAGGATCGCTAGGTTGAAAGCAAAGGGCTCCGGAAGGGGCCTTTCGCTTTTGCTCACTTCCACCGCTCGACTTCCACCGCTGAAGTACAGAGCGCCGTCTCCA
>JBATMK010000036.1:0-11338 GCA_049289815.1 Flavobacteriales bacterium | reverse complement strand
GCTATGTTGTTGCGGGTTGGAGCGAGAATTTTGGTCCGGGATTCAGGTCCATGTATGTGGTGAAGACGGATTCAGTGGGTCAGACCAGTAGTCTCGATGTTGATGTCTACTTCGACCCGATCAACGTTTGGGAGAGTGCCAATGCTTCAAGCATCATCGTTTATCCTAATCCAGTGCTCACCCCTCGTGCAGTTCAGGTCTCCGGTGTTCCTTCCGGGGTGCACTTGATCGCCACTGCGTTCGACCCCATAGGTCGCCTCGTACGCCAATGGGGTTTGGATCCGGACTCAAGAACTATCGACCTGAACGGCCTCGCCCCAGGCTCCTACCACCTCGTCCTATCGAGCAAGCAGGGCGTTGTTCATTCGGCTACTTTGATCGTTCAGTAGCACGTTCGGGTATTGCGCCTCACCTCATCAAAATGAACGATACCCACGTGAGGCTGCCTTCAGGGCCGTAGGTTCGTCCATACGGCAGCACCATGGAACCCGACGATCCCTCCTTCGACGCGGTAATGGCGGTGCATGCGCTGAGCGGCAGCATTGCGCTTCTGGCCGCGCCGATCGCCATGGCCGTGCGGAAGGGTGGGCGATGGCACCGGTTGTGGGGGAAGATCTTCGTTTACACCATGATGCTGGTCTGTGCCACGGCTCTCATTGCAGGTGTTGCACGACCCAACATCGTCATGGCCTTGGTGGCCATTTTCAGTTTCCACCTGGTGGCCAGCGGTTGGCGTGCTTTGTACCTGAAGCGATTGCACAAGGGACAGCGGCCCACCCGGCTGGATTGGATCCTGCACGGCACTGCTGGTACCATCAACTTCTGCTTGCTGCTCTATGGCATCAGCGGGTTGCTGCTGAAGCAGGATCGGCATCCGATGTACAACGTGTTCGTCGTCTTCGGCGCGCTGGGCAGCTTCATGGTGGTGCGCTATGTGTACCAGTTCTATAAGCGCAAGCACGAGCGGCACGAGTGGTTGTTCGACCACGTTGTGGGCATGCTGGCGGGCTACATCGCTACAGTGAGCGCGTTCAGCGCGGTGAACTTCCCGCACTGGTTCCCGCACGCACCCACCTGGCTCCTCTGGCTCTGGCCAACACTGATCGGTGTTCCGTGCATCATCCTTACCACTCGGTACTATCGCCGGCGCTACAAGAACAACCGCTCCCCCCACAACGATTTCAAAGTGAAATTGGGGTTGGGAGGGTCCTTGAGGTGACAAGGGGATCGATCATCAGGGCGCCGGTGAACACGGTGAAGTGCTCTGTCGCAACTTCGCCGCGCGCATTGATGGCCACATGGTCACATGGGCACACGGCCACATGAGTTCTTGCGTATTCACCATCGATGTCGAGGACTGGTTCCACATCTTGGATGTGCCCAGTACGCCGCCATTGGCGCAATGGCCATCGTTGCAGAGCGACGTGGAGCGCAACACGCGTCGCATGCTCGGGATCTTGAGGGAGGAACAGGTGAAGTGCACCCTGTTCTTCCTCGCATGGGTTGCGGAACGTTGGCCGCACCTGGTACGTGAGGCATTGGCCGACGGGCATGAGGTGGCCAGCCATGGTTATGCACACGAACTCGTCTATTCCATAAGCGAGAAAGCATTCAGCGCCGACATCCGCAAGGCGAAGGACATCATCGAGCAGGCGGGTGGACAACAGGTCCTGGGCTACCGCTGTCCGGGCTTCAGCGTTACGGTGGAGACGCCCTGGTTCTTCGATCGCGTGCGCGAAGCGGGTTACGTGTACGACAGCAGTGTGTTCCCCGGAAGTCGGGGCCATGGCGGCTTGCCGCAAGCGAATCCGGTACCGCATGTAGTGAGTACGGCGCACGGCGACCTGGTCGAGTTCCCGATCTCCTTGGGCAGCCTGATGGGCAGACGGATGTACTTCTTCGGCGGCGGTTACCTGCGGTTCTTCCCTTACTGGTTGATCCGCGATGGCGTGAAAGCCGTGCTGGCTGAAGATCGCCCGGTGATCTTCTACCTCCATCCGCGGGAGATCGATCCGGCGCAACCACGGTTGCCGATGAGCCGACGCAGGAGCTTCATGAGTTACGTTGGGCTGAATACCACCGAAACCAAGATGCGGAAACTGTTCAACGAGTTCGTGTTCACGACGTTCGCAGAGGAATTGCGGAAGCTTCAAGGCCCAAAGCCCAAGCTTCAAGCTTCAAGGACTGATGGTACCACCTCTTCACTTGAGACTTGAAGCTTGAAACTTGAGACTTGAAGCTGCTTTATGAAACTCCTCTTCCTCTACACTGAACTCGCACCATACTTCCTCGCGTGTGTCGAGCAGTTGGTGAAGGATCACGATCTGGAAGTCCACATCGTGCGTTGGCCGGTGAACAAGGAAGCACCGTTCGCTCTCCATTTTGCCCCGCGCGTGCATGTGTATGAACGGGACCGGTACGACGATGCCGCGTTGCTCAAGTTGGCACATGAACTCCGGCCGGACATCGCCTTCGCCAGCGGCTGGGTGGACAAGGGCTATTTGAAGCTGTGCCGGTCACTACGGAGTGCGGGCAAGCCCACGGTCATGTGCAGCGATACGGCGTGGCGCGGCGATGCCCGGCAGATCGCGGCCACGATCGCTGCCCGGCTCTGGTTGAAGCGCACCTTCTGTCATGCGTGGGTCACGGGCGAAGCACAGGCCCGTTACGCGTACAAGCTCGGATTCGCGAAAAGTGCAGTGCGCAAAGGCTTCTACTCGGCCGATGTGGACCGCTTCGCGCCATTGTATCAGCGCTTCAAGGTTGCCAAAGCTGAACGGTTCCCGCATCGCATCCTCTGCGTGGCGCGGTACATCCCCACCAAGGGTCATCAGTTGCTGTGCGATGCGTTCGCCGAGCTATGCACCGCCGGTGAAGCCGGTGATTGGGAACTCTGGTTCGCAGGTGCCGGTGCACTCCGCGATCAAGTGATGGGTACGGCGAGCGGGCGGCACGAGCGCATCAAGCACCTGGATTTCGTGCAGGCCGATGCCATGCCGGCGGTCCTGGAAGAGTGCGGCGTCTTCGTGCTACCAAGCGCATATGAGCCGTGGGGTGTTGTGGTGCACGAGCATGCCTGTGCGGGCTTCCCCATGCTGCTCAGCTCAGCGGTGGGAGCAAGGGAAAGGTTCCTCCGCGAAGGTGAGAACGGCTACACCTTTATTGCCAACGACAAGTCCACGCTCAAGAACATGCTGCGCATGATGATCCATAGCAGCGACGACGAACTGCGCGCGATGGGAGAGGTGAGCGCACGCCTTGGTTGTGCATGGAGCCCGAAGGATTGGAGTGAAGTTGTGATGGACCTGCTGCGTCAAGCGTGACATAGGCGCAGGAACTGTCCAGCACCCGGTCGAAAACCGCATTTTCGCCGCGGCCCACTTCCGCACCGTGCCCAAACCCAAGGTCCTCGTCTTCATCGATTGGTACAGCCCCGGCTTCAAGGCAGGCGGCCCCGTGCGTAGCATGGTGAACATGGTGGACCACTTGCGCGATCGTGTGGACTTCCACATCGTCACCAGCGATACGGAGTACACGGAAAGCGAACCCTATCCCGGCGTTGCGGCCGATCGGTGGACGGCCATGCCCGGTGGCGAGCAAGCGTGGTACGCTTCCGGGTCGGGCACCAATAAAGGTGCCTGGCAACGCCTGCTCATGGAACAACGCTGGGATACGATCTACATAAACGGGCTCTATTCGCGTTGGTTCAGCATCATGCCCCTGTGGTTGACCCTCGGCAGCGCAACGCGCCGTGTGGTGGCTGCGCGCGGCATGCTCGCCAGTGGCATGATGGAACATGGCAGGTTCAAGAAACGCTCGTTCCTGGCCATGATGCGCACCTTCGGTTGTTACAAGGGTGTGGAGTTCCAAGCGACCAACGCCGAGGAGGCTGCGGACATCAAGCGTTGGTTGGAACCTGACTCGGCCGTTCACCTTGTGCCCAACCTAGGTCGCAAACTGATCGCTGGCGTTCCACTTAATCGGGAGAAGAAGCCCGGTGAGCTTCGGCTGGTGAGCGTGGCGCGCATCGCCGTTGAGAAGAACACGCTTTATGCCATCGAGTGCTTACGTGGCGTGAAGGGACAGGTGGCCTTCGATCTGTACGGACCCATCTACGACGAGGACTACTGGAAGCAATGCCAGCAGGCCATCGACCAACTGCCGAAGAACATCAGCGTTCGGCACAAAGGCACGATCGAGCCTGCACTGGTCCCCGATCTGTTAGCCGGTTATCATGCCCTATTCATGCCGAGCCAGGGGGAGAACTTCGGCCACACCATGGCCGAGGCCTTGGCTGCAGGGTTGCCCTTGCTCATCAGCGACCGCACACCGTGGCGTGGGTTGCAGGAGAAGATGGCAGGCTGGGATCTGCCATTGGACCACCCCGCAGCCTTCACCGGGGTCCTGAACGAACTGATGGACATGTCGAATGCGGCGTACGCCGTATGGATCAACGGCGCTTTCGCGCTGGCCGCGCGATATTTGGCCGATCCCGGACCCGTTGAAATGACACTGAGGCTACTTGCGCCATGACCAACGGCCGCACCCGCGTGGATCTGAGCCGCTTCGATAACTCCCATTATGATGTGGGGGCCGGCTTCATCAAGTACACAGTGTGGTACTTCGTCAATGCGCTCTTCTTCATCAATCCTTGCTTCCCGTTCCGGGCGCCCAAACCATGGATCCTGCGCATGTTCGGTGCCAAGGTGGGCAAGGGAGTGGTGATCCATCCGCGGGTGAACATCAAGTTCCCCTGGAAGCTCAGCATCGGCAACAATTGCTGGATCGGGCAGTGCGCGTGGCTGGACAATATCGACCAACTCACGCTGGAGGACAACGTCGTCATCAGCCAGGGTGCCATGATCATCATGGGCAGCCACGACTATAAGAAGGTGGACTACCCCACGATCCACAAACCGGTGGTGCTGGAAGAAGGCAGTTGGGTGGGGGCCGGGGCCATGGTGCTGATGGGTGTGCGGTTCGGTACGCACAGCGTGCTGGCAGCCTGCAGCGTGGCCACCACCGACCTGGAACCGTACATGATCTACCGCGGCAATCCGGCGCGACCGGCCCGCGAGCGCGTTATCGAGGACACGGGTGCAACGTTCACATCGCCTGTTGTCGACGATCCCCAGGGATCATGAAGGTCTCCATCATAACGGTCTGTTACAACGCGGTGGCGAACATCGATGAAACGTTGCGCAGCGTGGTGATGCAGGATCACCGGGACATCGAGCACATTGTGATCGACGGCGGCAGCACGGACGGCACCCAGCAGAAGATCGAACGCTACCGCGAGGTGATCGCCTATGTGGTGAGCGAGAAGGATGCTGGCGTGTACGATGCCATGAACAAAGGTCTGCACCATGCCACCGGCGAGGTGATCGCCTTCGTGAACGCCGGTGATATGATCGCACGGCGCGATGTGGTGAGCAGCATGGTGAAGGAATTCGCCAAGGGTGATGCCGACGTGATCTATGGCGATGCACTGATGGTGGATCCCGCTGATATCACCAAGGTGAAGCGCTTCTGGAAGGGTGGTGAGTACCGACGTGGGAATTTCCGCAAGGGCTGGATGCCGCCGCATCTCGGCACGTACATCCGGCGCACTGCATACGACCGTTTCGGGTATTTCCGCAGCGACCTGAAGGTGAGCGCGGACTATGAACTGATGTTCCGCTTCCTCTACAAGCACCGCCTGCCAGCGCGTTACGTGCCCAAGGTGTTGGTGCGTTTCCGGTTGGGCGGCGTTAGCAACCGTTCGCTCGCACACATTTGGAAGGCCAATGTGGAGGTGTACAAAGCATGGAAGCTCAACGGCGAAAGGATCAGCCCGCTGATCATGCTGCGCAAGCCGATGGGCAAGCTGTTGCAGTATTTGACCAAAAGTTGAGCAGGGAACAATGAAGCGCATACTGGTCATCCACTACAGCCAGACCGGCCAGCTCACCGATGTGCTGCGAGCTCTTTGCGCACCACTCATTGGGGCAGGCTGCGCCGTTGATCATTTGGCCATCGAGCCGGTGGTGCCGTACGCCTTCCCATGGACGCGCATGCGCTTCTTCGGCGTGTTCCCCGAGGCGGTGAACGGCGATCCGGTCGACCTCAAACCCTTCGTGGCGCCATCAACTCAGTACGATCTGGTGATCCTGGGCTATACCATCTGGTACCTCAACCCCAGCATTCCGGCACATTCCTTCCTGAAGCATCCGGCTGCGGTGGCGCTCATCAAGGACCGGCCGGTGCTCACGGTTATCGGCGCGCGCAACATGTGGGTGCACGCCCAGCAGAAAGTGCGCGGACTGGTCGCAGCTGTTGGCGGTCGTGTGGTGGGTAACATCCTGGCCGAGGACCGCAGCCCGAACATGGTGAGCCTGGTAACGATCATCCGTTGGATGTTCTGGGGGAAAAAGGACCCCTTCTTCGTGTTCCCTGCGGCGGGTATCCGACAGCAGGATATCGCCAGCATGGAGCGCTTTGGCCCGATCATCCTCGATCACCTGCAGCAAGGCACCCTGGATCGGCTGAACCCTGCCTTGCTGGCCCAAGGGTCGGCGCGGATCAAGCCTTCCTTGTTGGTACTGGAGAAACGCGCGCTCGTGCTCTTCGGCAAATACCGCAACTACATCCTGGCCAAGGTCCACAAGGATCCCGCCAGTCGGGAAAGGCGCGTGGGGGTCTTCTCCGTGGTGCTACCCATCGGCGCCTTCATCCTGTCGCCCATCACCGCACTGGCCACCATGCTCATGTCGGTCTTCAAGAAGAAGGCCTTGGATCGGGAGATCGAGGGGCTGCTGCGCTATTGACTTCCGCCGGAATGAGCGCGGCATCGTTGGCAACCACCGCCGGATGATCGCCATGGTATGGATGTGGGTCTATTTTTGCGCGCTTTGTTCACCCGGACCTCACACAGCGCCGTACGATCGGTGCCTCCGGTAGTGGAACGAAGCTTGGGGGGGAATTGCCGATGAGCACCACGTTGAAGGAGGTTTATATCACCCGGCTTTCGAGCATCCTGCCGAACGCTCCCGTTACCAACGAGGAGATGGAAGCGCGCTTGGGGATGATCGATGGCAATGCATCGCGCGCGCGGTCCATCGTGCTGCGCAACAACGGCATCCGAAAGCGGTACTACGCCATGGATGCCGATGGCAACATCACGCACACCAACGCACAAATGGCCGCTGCCGCGGTGAAGGCACTGACCGGTCGCGGGGTGGAGGAGAAGGACCTTGGATTGTTGGCCGCTGGCACGTCCGCACCGGACCAGATGCTGCCGCCCCACGCCAGCGAAGTGCATGGGTTGCTCTCTCATAACCTCGAGGTGATGTCCCCTTCCGGGGCTTGCTCGGCCGGTATGCAGGCCATGAAGTACGCCTACATGAGCGTGGCCACAGGCAGCACCAATGCGGCGGCATGCGTGGCCAGTGAACTGATCTCGCCCCTGATGCGGGCCAGCAACTACGAGAAGGAGACCGAGCGTTACCGCCAGTTGGAGCAGGACCCCATCATCGGCTTCGAGAAGGAATTCCTGCGTTGGATGTTGAGCGACGGGGCCGGGGCCATGCTGCTGGAACCGAAGCCGCGCGGGGAATGCGACTTGAAGATCGAGTGGATGGTCTCGCGGTCCTTCGCCAACGAATTGGAAGCATGCATGTACCTCGGGGCCGAAAAGGACGAGGATGGCAGCATCATCAGCTGGAAGAAGTTCACACCCACCGAGCAGGTGGAGCAGTCGCTCTTCACCTTCAAGCAGGATGTGAAGCTGCTGGGCAAGAACATCGTGACGATCGGCGTGAAATGGCTGGCGGAAGTGATGCGCGAGAAGGGTCTGGCCGCGAGTGAGGTGGATTTCTTCATGCCCCACCTCTCCAGCAATTTCTTCAAGTCGAAAGTGGCTGAGGAACTCACGGCCCAAGGCATTCCGGTGCCGGAAGAGAAGTGGTTCCTCAACCTCAGCGAAGTAGGCAACGTGGGCAGCGCCAGCATCTACCTCATGCTGCACGATCTGGTGAAGTCAGGCCGCCTGAAGAAGGGCAACAGGATCCTGTTGATGGTGCCCGAGAGCGCGCGCTTTTCTTATGCCTTTGCGCTGCTGACGGTGGTGTAACCTCACCCCACCCCCCTCTCCCAAGGAGAGGGGATGTTCAGAGGCGAGGATAACAACCCATCTTGTATGGAAACCGACTCAACGCGTATGACCTGGTCATAACCTTGTGCGTCGCGCCCCCTCTCTCCTTGGGAGAGAGGCCGGGAGTGAGGTGCATTTTTGACCTTTGCGTACCATGAAGAAGGAAGAAGTCCCGCAGGACGATGCCAACATGCTGGAAGGGAAGTTCAAGGTGGTGAAGTACGCCCTGAACGAGAACGGCGAGTACGTGAAGGTGCCCAGCGTGGGTTGGGAGCCGGAGAACGTTGCGTTGGGCCAGGCCTGGGATGTGATCAACGAACGCGTTGAGCAAGCCCGCCAGGATGTACTGTCCGGGAAGCTGAGCCCGCTCGCTTTCCACATGGAGAAGAACATGATGGACGAAGCACTCCTGTCCAAGCACATGGGCCTCCCTGCGCGGAAAGTGCGCCGTCATCTGGAACCGAAAGAGTTCGCAGCCTTGGACGCGGATACGCTTCAGCACTATGCTGAAGCCCTGCTCACCACGGTGGAAGACCTGAAGTGCGTTCCCGATGCACCTTCGCGCTCCATTTCCTCCGATCAGGCATGAGCAAAGACGTTTCGATACCCTTCGACCATCAGCAGAGCGCGCATTGCGAATCGGGGGTCATCAGCAACCTCATGCGGTTCCATGGGTTGAAGGTGAGCGAGCCTGTGGCCTTCGGCGTGGGCAGCGGATTGTTCTACAGCCACATGCCGTTCCTGAAGCTGAACGGGATCCCTGTCACCAGTTACAGGATCCTGCCCGGTCTCATCTTCAAGCGTTTCAGCAAGAACATGGGCGTGGAGATGAAGCGCATGAAATTCAGCGATCCCGATGAGGCGATGGCTGAACTGGACCGCGTGCTGGACCGAGGGCTACCGGTGGGAATGCTCACCAGCGTATTCTACCTGCCTTACCTGCCGCAGGCGTTCCGCTTCCATTTCAACGCGCACAACATCGTGGTCTTCGGTCGCAAAGGCGACGAGTATCTGGTGAGCGATCCGGTGATGGAAGGCACCACCACGATCCATCGGCGGGCATTGGTGCGCGCTCGTTTCGCCAAAGGCACCCCCGATACCAAGGGGCGCATGTACTACCCCATCACAGTGAACGGCGGGGCCGACCTGAAGAAGGCCGTGGCCAAAGGCTTGCGCCGCACTGCGCGCGATATGAGCAACGTGCCCTTGCCCATGTTCGGGGTGAAAGGCATCCCATACCTCGCCAAGAAACTCCGGAAGTACGGAGCGGAATTGGGCGAACGCCGCGCGAAACTCTTCCTCGGCAACATCATCCGCATGCAGGAGGAGATCGGCACCGGTGGGGCGGGCTTCCGCTTCATGTTCGCTGCCTTCCTGCAGGAGGCCGCCGGCTTGCTGGCCAAGCCCGAGTTGAAGAAGTACGCGATGGAGATGACACGCATCGGCGATCAGTGGCGCGAGTTCGCCTTCGAGGCCGGACGCGTGTGCAAGGGCCGCGCGGAAGCCAGCATCACGTACGATACACTGGCCGACAAGCTGGAGGAGATCGGGCGAGGGGAGAAGGCCTTGTTCAAGCAACTCGCCAAGCTGCCGTTGTGAGCGGGCCCGTGATCCGTGTGCGCGGTCTGGTGAAACGCTACGGCGATCGCACTGCGCTGAACGGCATCGACCTGGACGTGGCACGCGGTGAATTCCTTGGGCTGCTCGGTCCGAACGGCGCGGGCAAGACAACACTGCTGTCCATCATCACAGGGGTGCGCAGGGCAAGTGCGGGCGCGGTACATGTGAACGAGCACAACGTGGCTCAGGAACCGGGCAGCGTGCACGCCATCATCGGCTTTGTGCCACAGGAGATCGCACTGTACGATACGCTTACCGCCCGTGAGAACCTGTCCTACTTCGGGAGCATGCACGGGCTGGACAGGTCAACGATCGCGGAGCGCAGCGATGCCTTGTTGCTTCGCGCCGGATTGAAGGAACGTGCGGACGAAAGCATCGGACGTTGGAGCGGAGGTATGCAGCGTCGGTTGAATCTCATTGCCGCCTTGCTGCATCAACCTGAAGTCCTGTTCCTCGATGAGCCGACCGTCGGTATCGATGTGCAATCGCGTGCTGCGATCTGGGATCTGCTGCAGGAGATCCATGCCGGTGGAACAACGCTGGTGTATACAAGCCATCACATGGAGGAAGCGGAGCGGCTTTGTACCCGCGTGGTGATCGTGGATCACGGCCAGGTGGTCGGCAACATCGAAGCGCCGGGCGCAGAGGGCGCTGCCAAGTTGGAGGAGACCTTCCTGCACATCACCGGCAGGGAGCTGCGCGACAGATGAACACATGATCACGCGCATCCTCGCCCACGTCCGCAAGGAACTGCTGTTACTGGCGCGCGACCGCGGAGGTTTGGCGCTGCTCTATCTCATGCCGGTGGTGCTGGTCGCGATCATGGCCATCGTCCAGGATGCACCGTTCCGCGATTTCAACGACAAGCAGGTGCTCGTGGTGTTCAAGGACCTGGACGGCAATGGCGTCGGGGCACGCGTGCGGGAGGGGCTGATGAATGCCGGTCCGTTCTCGGTGCTGGATGTGAGCGCCGATAGCGCCATGACCGACGACGCGCTGCGCGATGCCGTGCGCCGTGGTGAGCATCAAGTGGCTGTGATCGTTCCGCGTCGCGCTTCGGAAGTGCTGAAGGCTGCTTCGGCTGCGACGGTTGCCAAGGTGTTCTCGCCTGTGGATACCTCAGCAACGGCCAGCACAGCCATCGACAGTGCCGTGGTGCGGGTCATCATCGACCCAACAGTGAAGCAGGCGTTCCGCGAACTGGTTAACGGCCATCTGGGCAAGGTGCTGGCACAGATCACCAGCGATCGCCTGCTCAACGATATGGGCGCACAGATCGCTGCGCTAACCGGCACGGAACCACCGCAGTTGAAGTTGGAGAAGCCCATCCTGCTGATGCACCAGGAACTCGCGGGTGCGGAGCTCAGCGGCGACCGCGTGGCCGAGAACAGCACCCAGCACAATGTTCCGGCCTGGACCATTTTCGCCATGTTCTTCATCGTGGTGCTGCTGGCGGGCAACATGGTGAAGGAGCGCAGCTCTGGCATCATGACCCGGTTGCTCACCATGCCCGGTGGCACAGGTGAACGCGTTGCTGGGCGGATGCTCACGTATTTGCTGGTGTGTGTTTCTCAAGCTGTGCTCTTG
>JBATMK010000035.1:0-7329 GCA_049289815.1 Flavobacteriales bacterium | reverse complement strand
CTTCATCTTCTACCAACCCGAACGCGTGGGCCAGTGCTACGAACTCCTGCACAGCGATATGCCCGGCGAAGTACAGAACAAGAACTGGAACCAGATCCTGCATGGCCGTAATACGCAGGCCGGCGATGTGACCCGCCCGGCCGGGAATGAAACCATGCATGGCGGCCAGGTTGACGACCTGTTCAACAGGCCGCGCTGAGCCACCCCGCATATTTGCGGCGCTGCCACACCTGCCCGATCGGAGCCGAGGGGCTGGTAGCAGTTGAAGAATGGACAGGGTCGCAGTGGTCATCTTGAACTGGAACGGCAGGCAGTGGCTTGAACGGTTCCTGCAAGGCGTGCTGCAGAACAGTGCCGGTGCACGCGTGATCGTGGCCGACAACGGCAGTAACGATGGCTCCATTGAGTGGGTGAAGGTCCATGCACCGCTTGCTGGAACGATCGCCATGACGACGAACCATGGGTTCGCAGGAGGTTACAACGTTGCGTTGGAGCAGGTGGAAGCCGAGTTCTTCGTGCTGTTGAACAGCGACGTGGAAGTGGTTCCCGGATGGCTGGACGGACTGCTGCGGTTCATGGATGCACACCCGGACATGGCCGCGTGCCAGCCCAAAGTGCTGAGCCATGCACACCGGGATCGGTTCGAACACGCTGGCGCGGCCGGTGGCTTCATCGATCGCAATGGCTACCCGTTCTGTCGTGGGCGCATCTTTGAACTCACCGAACAGGACACAGGGCAGTACAACGATGAGCGCGAAGTGTTCTGGGCCACCGGGGCCTGCCTCATGGTGCGCAGCACGGCCTTCCGCGATGCTGGCGGCTTCGATGCCTCGCTCTTCGCACACATGGAGGAGATCGACCTGTGCTGGCGGTTACGCCGCACCGGATGGCGCATCGGTTACACGAGCAGCAGCATCGTCTATCACATCGGTGGCGGCGCGCTGGGCTACGGAAGTCCACGCAAAACCTACCTCAATTTCCGCAACAGCCTCATCGTGCTGGCCAAGAACCTCCGTTCGCGAGCGCTGCTGTTGCGCATCCTTCGGCGCTTCTTCCTCGACAATATGGCGGCGCTGAAATTCTTGTTGGAGGGCCACGGCAGTCACGCGTGGATGGTCGGTCGCGCACACCGGCACTTCTGCTACCGCTTACCTGCTGTGCTGCGCGAACGCAAACGGTTGAAAGGCCTGGAGCACAATGCCAACCTCACTGGGCGCTACAAACGCAGCGTGGCTTATGATCGCTTCATTCTTGGTTGGAAGAAGTTCTCCGATCTTGACCAGAGCGCCTTCTGAAGCCACTACTTCAACCGCAACAGGTGATCGATCGCCAGCCGGTAACCGTCCAGGCCAAGCCCGCTGATCACGCCTTTGCTCACCGAACCTGTAAGACTGTTGTGCCGGAACTCCTCGCGCGCGTGGATGTTGCTGATGTGCACTTCGATCACTGGAATGCTCAGCGTTGCAACGGTGTCGCGCAAGGCAACACTGGTGTGCGAATAACCGGCGGCGTTCAGCACCACCGCATCGTAGGTGGTCTGCGCTTGCTGCAAGGCATCCACCAATTCGCCCTCCAGGTTCGATTGACGCAGTTCGATGGTGGCGTTACTGAAGATCTTCTGCAGTTCGGGCAGGTAGGTGTCGAATGCCGTGCTGCCATAGATGTGCGGCTCCCGCGTGCCGAGCAAATTGAGGTTGGGGCCGTTGAGGATGAGGATGCGCATAGCGGAGGTGAAGATGCGAAGATGAGCGTGACGCATTCTCTGAGCCACACGCCGGCGCCGTTGCTCTCCCGGTCTTGACCGTTCGTGTAAGGATGCGATGAACGGATACGCGCGCCCAGGTGTACCGCGTTCACCAACGCAACCAACACCCTTTGATCATGCGCACCCTTCCCGCTTTCGGTTTTGCAACGCTGGTTGTGCTTTCCGTCATCGCCTGTAGTGAGCGGAACGCGGAGAAGAGATCCAGCACCAGCGAGGATCTCGTCCTGATGGAACCCCAAGCGGATCCACCACCGGCAGTGAATGGGTCCCCGATACCTGCCCCTTCAGAACCAGCACCCACCACCAGCAGCGCCGCACAAGCGGGGAACGACAGCAACCGCCGCATGATCCGTACGGCCGATATCCGCTTCAGGGTGAAGGATGTGGTGCAGAGCACCTACGCCATCGAGGACATGGTGCGGCGCTTCGATGGTTTCGTCACCAACACCGAACTGCGCAGCACCATCGACAGCAAGGAGAACACGCCGATCAGCGAGGACAGTTTGGTTGAAATAACGCGGTACACCGTGATCAACCAACTCACCTTCCGCGTCCCGAACACGCAACTGGACACCACCCTCAAGTGCCTCGCGGCGCAAGTTGACTTCATGGATCGTCGCAACATCACTGCGAACGATGTTTCGCTCTCATTGCTCCGCAATCAACTCGAACAGAGCCGGATCATGAAGCACGAGGCCCGCGTTGAGAGCGCGATCGATGAACAAGGACGCAAGCTGAAGGAGACATTGCCCGCCGAGGACCGTTTGCTCGATCGCCAAGGCGAGGCCGATGAAGCGCTGCTCAGCAACCTGGGCATGGAGGACCGGATTGCCTACAGCACCGTGACCCTCGACCTGTACCAGCGCCAGAACGTGCGTGCCGAGATGCTGCCGAATACGACCAGCATCAAGGCTTACAGCCCCGGCTTCCTTGTGGAATTCATTTCCGCGGTGCGTGGTGGCTGGTCCGTGCTGGAAAGCTTGGTGCTGCTGCTGGTCAGGGCGTGGAGCATCCTGCTCATCGTCCTTGTGGGCTGGCTGTTGGGCCGCCGCTACTTGCGCGGGAAAGTGGCAGCGTAGTTAGCGCTTCACGAATCGCAACATGCTGCGATCCCCGCTGCCCAATGTCAGGACCACGGCGTAGCTGCCTGATCCGATCCCGGATACATCAACACCCTCTTGGATAAGGGTGGTCCAAGAGAGCAGTTCGAGACCATACGCCGCAAAGACCTCGGCACGCACTATACCGACCGCATACGCGCCAACAAAGAACAAGTGGTCAGTGGCAGGGTTCGGTACAATGGCGATCTCGAGCGCCCGGTCGGTTGGCCGGCTACTCTTCCCCTGGGTCACGGTCACCGCCGCATCGTTCTTCATGCGATCGGGGATCCTAGTAGACGTTCAACTGGACGGACGGACCAAGCGAAATGGACCTTTCGAAAGGTATACGGGCGGGAGGTGGCATAGCTGCCTCTCCACGGTCGGCGTCTGCACGCAACCTGCTGTTCACCGATGGGTACTTTCGCCGCCCGCTATGGGTTCCGCACGCACCGCTGCCTTCCACACCCTGGGCTGCAAGCTCAACTTCGCCGAGACCAGTACGCTGGCCCGCTCGCTGGAGGATGCTGGCTATGCCCGTGTGAAGGTCGAGGAGCGCCCCGACGTGTTCGTGCTCAACACATGCAGCGTAACGGAGAATGCCGACAAGGAATGCCGCCAATGGGTGCGGCGTTTCCAACGCATCAATCCGGAAGCCTTCATTGCCGTGGTGGGTTGCTATGCGCAGTTGAAGCCGGAGGAGATCGCAGCCATCCCTGGCGTTGACCTGGTGCTCGGCGCGAACGAGAAGTTCGATCTGGCACAGCACATCGCGACGGAAATGTCTCCCCTCTCCTCGGAAGTGTCAGTTCGAGCGGAGTCGAGTACAGGACCGGGGGTTAGGTACTCCCCCATCAAGGACCTCAAGCACTTCGTTCCTTCCTGGAACGCGAACGACCGCACCCGCACCTTTCTTAAAGTCCAGGACGGCTGCGATTATTTCTGCTCGTTCTGCACCATTCCCTTGGCGCGCGGGCGTAGCCGGAGCGCCTCGATCGCAGAGACCGTTGCCATTGCCGAAGGCATCGCTTCCACAGGCGTAAAGGAGATCGTACTCACGGGTGTGAACACCGGGGATTTCGGAAAGTCTGTCATGGCGCCCCTTCGACGGGCTCAGGGTGACAACACTGTCATGGTGAGCCCGTCGAACCATGAATTGGATGCGGATGTTGAGGTTCGACGGACTCACCGTGACGATCCGGAGACGTTCCTCGAACTCGTTCAAGCGCTCGACCGCGTGGAGGGCATTGAACGTTTCCGCATCAGCAGTATTGAACCGAACCTCTGCAGTGATGCGGTCATCGACTTCGTGGCGAACAGCGACCGGTTCATGCCGCATTTCCATATGCCGTTACAGAGCGGCAGCGATATGATCCTGGCGCGCATGCGCCGTCGTTACGATACTGCGCTGTACGCCGATCGCGTGGCACACATCAAACGGGTCATGCCCCATGCTTGCATCGGTGCCGATGTGATCACGGGCACGCCCGGCGAAACCGATGAGGAGTTTTTGAAGACGCACAGCTTCCTGCGCAGCATTGCCGTGGACTACCTGCATGCCTTCACATACAGCGAGCGCGCCAACACAACCGCCGTGCGCATGGACGACACCGTGCCGATGGAAATACGTCGTGAGCGCACCAAGCAACTGCGGATCCTTGGTTCCAAGTTCCAACGCGCCCACTACGAGCGCCACATGGGCTCCTCGCTTCCTGTCTTGTTCGAAGCCGAGAACGACGACGGCCTCATGCACGGATACACCGACAACTACATCCGTGTGAGCGCAGCGTACGATGCGGGGATGGTGAACACGATCGTTCCTGTTGAACTGCAGTGTATCAATGGCGACGGGCATGCCACTGGTTCCACAACAACGTTGAAAGCAGCAGCCTTTGCCAACGGCCAACTGGCAACTGCCAACTGACGCATGTACCCGACCCTCTATCACGCGCTCTACGACCTCACGGGCATCGAGTGGTGCTTCCTGAAGTTCCTCAACAGCTTCGGCTTCTTCGTGGCCCTGGCTTTCATCGCCGCCAGTTGGACCCTGTCCATGGAGATGAAACGCCGCGAAGGCCTTGGCCAACTGCAGGCGCGCACCACCGCCATCACCGTGGGTGCACCGCTCGCCATCAGTGATCTGGTGAGCACAGGCATCTTCGGCTTCATCGTCGGCTGGAAGGGCTTCCCCGTGCTGCTCGATTCCTGCCGGGTGACCGATGATGCACCCGGTTTCCTGTTGAGCCTTCAAGGCAATTGGATCGGGGGCTTCGTGGTAGCGGCGGCAAGCGTCGCCTACACCTGGTGGAAGGGCAAGAAGAACACGCTTGCTGAACCGAAGCGACAGGAAATGCAGGTGCATCCTTACCAGTTGGTGGGCCGCATCACCATCACGGCCGCGCTCTGGGGCATGATCGGCGCCAAGTTGTTCCACTGGTTGGAGAACCCCGACGACTTCGTGCGGTTCGTTACGGCGCCCAGCGGCGAAGGCTTCATCACCGGCCTCACCATGTATGGCGGTCTCATTATCGCGGGCATCATGGTCATCCGGTTCTTCCGCAAGAACAACATGGCCATCCTGCCCAGCATGGATTCCGCCGCACCGGGCCTCATGCTCGCATACGCCATCGGACGTATCGGCTGCCAGGTGAGCGGCGATGGCGACTGGGGTATCATCAATTCAGCCTACGTCAGCAACGGCAACGGAACAGTTGCGGAAGCGCAACTCGATGAAGTGAAGGACCGCATTCAACTGAACGCTGCGTACTACGAACGCCATTTCGGTTCGGTGGAAGCCGTGCACATGGCTGCCTTCAAGGCGCCTTCCTTCGTACCCACCTGGATGGTGGCGTACAGTTACCCCAACAACGTGAACGGCGTCGGTGGAAACATGATCATGGGCGGCACCTGCTTCGGGCCGAAGTATTGCACCTTCCTGGATCCACCCGTGTATCCTACACCGCTCTACGAAACCATCGTGAGCACTCTGCTTTTCGTGGTGTTGTGGATCGTGCGCAAACGCATTGCCACACCCGGCGTGCTGTTCTGCCTGTACCTCATGCTCAACGGCACCGAGCGCTTCTTCATCGAGAAGATCCGCGTGAACGTGCCGGTGCTCGGCAGCATCACGCAGGCCGAGATCATCGCGACACTCCTCTTCCTGATCGGCCTCGGTGGTTGGCTCCGGTTGAAGCGCATGTCTCGACTTCGCTCGACATGACAAATTCGCTGCAGCAGCTCACTGAACAAGTCGCGGCGCTCTGCGTGAACGTGGCGGAATTCATACGCACCGAAGCGCTGCGCTTCACCGAGGCCAGCGTTGAAAGCAAGAGCCTCAACAATTTGGTGAGCTACGTGGACAAGGGTGCGGAGCAGCTGCTCGTGGATGGCTTGGCCACGCTTCTGCCCGCAGCGGGTTTCATTGCTGAAGAGGGAACCGGCTCCCGTGGTCATGGGCTGAACTGGATCATCGACCCACTCGACGGCACCACCAACTTCGTGCACGGTGTGCCCTGCTATTGCATCAGTATCGGGCTGCACGATGGTGAGCGGATGAGCGTCGGTGTTGTGCACGAGGTAACGCGAGATGAGTGCTTCACCGCATGGAAAGGCGGCGGCGCTTTCCTCAATGGCAAGCCGATCCGGGTGAGCGCGCGCAAGACCTTGCTCGAAAGCCTGCTCGCCACGGGTTTCCCATACGATGACTTCGGGCGCGAGGCGGAGTACATGCAGCTGCTCCGCGAACTCATGCACGGCTCACGCGGCATCCGCCGACTGGGTAGCGCCGCCGCTGATCTTGCGTATGTCGCCTGCGGCCGCTTCGAGGCTTTTTATGAGTACGGCCTCAACCCTTGGGATGTCGCTGCGGGAGCCTTGCTCGTGGAGGAAGCCGGTGGACAGGTCACGGATTTCCATGGAGGCGGCAGTTGGCTTTTCGGCGAAGAGATCGTTGCCACCAACGGCAACATCCACCAGGAGTTGATCGGGCCGATCGGTAAGTTCTTCGGGAAGTGATCGGTGGCGACCTTCGCCACATGGTCATCGCCGTTGCAGGCCCTTATTCCGCACCCACCGCTGAACAGCGCAGGTCCAACTTGGATGCCATGAACGCCGCCGCCGCGCGGCTGCTGGAGATGGGCCACGTCCCGATCATCGGCATGAACGCCGCGCTTCCCGTGCTCGAGCAAGCCGATGTCCCTGACCGTTACGCTGCAACGATGGCGATCTCCCTGGCAGTGATCGGCGCTTGCCATGCGTTGCTCCTGATCGGTGAAAGCCCTGGAGCGAACAAGGAGCGCGATCTGATCCTATCGCATGGCAAACCGGTGTACACGCGCATCGAAGACGTACCTGCCCCATGATCGCCGCCACCACGCCGCGACTTGTCCTTCGGGACCTGCAGGCACACGATGCCGGGAACATTTTCCTTCTCAACAGTGATCCCGAAGTGTTGAAGCACGTCCATGA
>JBATMK010000034.1:0-7437 GCA_049289815.1 Flavobacteriales bacterium | reverse complement strand
GCAACGATGTGTATGATGCCAACTGCGTGTGCGTTGGTCAACTGATCGACTGCCTCGGTGTTCCGGGTGGAACGGCTGTGATCGGTTCAGCTTGCGACGACGGCAACGCCAACACGGGTAACGATGTGTACGGTGCGAACTGCGTATGCGCTGGTCAACTGATCGACTGCCTGGGTGTTCCGGGTGGAACGGCCGTGATCGGCTCTGCTTGCAACGACGGCAATGCCAACACGGGTAACGATGTGTACGGTGCCAACTGCGTATGCGCTGGTCAGCTGATCGACTGCCTGGGTGTTCCGGGTGGAACAGCCGTGATCGGTTCTGCTTGCGATGATGGCAACCCGAACAGCAGCAACGATGTGTATGGTGCGAACTGTGTTTGTGCCGGTACCCTCGCCAATGACTGCCTCGGTGTACCGGGTGGTCCTGCTCAACCCGGCACGGCCTGCGATGATGGCAACGCCAACACAGGTAATGACGTGTACGGTGCCAACTGCGTTTGTGCTGGTCAGCTGATCGACTGCCTCGGGGTTCCGGGTGGTACTGCTGTGATCGGTTCAGCCTGCAACGACGGCAATGCCAACACGGGTAACGATGTGTATGGTGCCAACTGTGTGTGCGCTGGTCAACTGATCGACTGCCTGGGTGTTCCGGGTGGTACGGCTGTGATCGGCTCTGCTTGCAACGACGGCAACGCCAACACCGCCAACGATGTGTACGGTGCCAATTGTATCTGTGCTGGTCAAGTGATCGACTGCCTCGGAGTACCCGGTGGCACCGCTCTGCCTGGTACGGGATGTGACGACGGCAACGTGAACACCATCGGTGATGTGTACGGTGCGAACTGCGTTTGCGCAGGTATCAACCCGAACTGCACCGAGGATCTCGTGCTCACCATCAACCTGGATGCCTTCGGTAGCCAGACCACATGGGAAGTGCGCGATCAAGGAACCCTCGCGGTCGTGGCCTTCGGGGGTCCTTATACGGATGGTACACCCGGCCCGATGCTGGAGAACATCTGTGTGGCTGCCGGCTGCTACCAGCTGACAGTGACCGATGCCAACGGCATCAGCGGAGGTGGTTACGTATTGACCGATGAGCTCGGCCGTCGCATTGTTGACGCCAATGGCCTGTTCAGTGGCACAAGCAGCATCAACGTGCCTGCTGAAGGCGACTTCTGCGTGCCCTTGGGACAAACCTTCGTGAAGCCCAACTGGTGCGATCGCACGGATCTGGTACCGGGCAGCTTCATCTACTGCCAAGGTGTTGCCGGAGCCACGGGTTACCAGTTCTGGTTCTTCGATCCGCACGGTAGCTACAGCCGTCGTATCCTGAAGCCTGCCACGGATTGCCGCCTCAACTTCGCGCAAGTGCCCCTGCCGCTCAACACAGCGTTGAACGTGCGTGTGCGTGCGCTGGTCGGTGGTAACTACCAAGCGTTCGGCAAGGCTTGCCGCCTGCAAGTGGTCGGTGGTAGCGCAGTGCGCGACATGGACGCTTTCGGATCGGACGAAGCCCACTTGAGCATGTTCCCGAACCCGAACCGCGAAGAGGTTCTTTACCTGACGATCGAAGGTCTCCGTGATGAGGCTCTCGTCGCCGATGTGGAGATCTTCAACGCCATGGGACAGCGCGTGAGCATCGAGCAAGTGAGCGTTGCGGACGGTACACTCAACCACGCAATGAACTTGAGCACCGAAATGGGTGCTGGCCTGTACTTGGTGCAGGTGAGCGTGGACGGTAAAGTGTTCACCGAGCGCCTGATGCGCCAGTAAGCGATCGAACGATCATGGTCGAAGCCCCTCCGGGAAACCGGGGGGGCTTCCTCGTTCCATCCCTTTCACGTAACGCATCCGCAACACGGAACCCGGCCAGAGATAAAGGCATGGTAACGTGCGCCTCGGCTGCTGCTAATAGCCTTGCGGACCACTTCCAGACCATGTACGCACGGTACGTTCTTGCCCTTGCAACCGCGTTCATCTGTTGCTTCTGCGCGGCGCAAGGCATTGTTCGCGGCAAGGTCAGCGACTCGAAAGGCGAGTTGGTGGTAGGCGCTTCGGTGGTGGTGAAGAACAAGACCGGCGTGGGCGTGATGACCGACTTCGACGGCACGTACTCCCTGAAGCTGCCGGACGAGGGCCCCACGGTGTTGGTGATCAGTGCAATGGGTTACGAAACAACGGAGCACACGGTGACCGTGAAAGCCGGTGAGGTGTTGGTACAAGATTTCGATCTGGCAACGAAGACATTGGAACTGGGCACCAAGAAGATCGTCCGCAAGGCGCCGAAGAGGAACGATGCCTACCTGGACAAGTTGAAGACCAATGCTGCCGTAAGCTTCGACTACATCAGCAATGAGCGCATGACCAAGACCGGCGACGCGGATGTGACCGCCGCCGTGAAGCGCGTGCCCGGCGTGAGCACGGTTGGTCGTTTCGTATCGGTGCGCGGACTGGCGGATCTGTACATCGTTACCACCGTGAACGGCTCGCGTATCCCTACGCTGGACCCCTTCACTAACAACATCAGTCTCGATATGTTCCCGACCGGGCTGGTGGACAACCTCATCATCAACAAGACAGGCAGTCCTGAGTTCCCCGGTGACTGGTCGGGTGCCTACCTCTCCATCAACACCACCGACTATCCGAGCATGCTCGCGGTGAACGTCACCTCGTCCTTCGGCTACAATCCGCAAACCACATGGAAGCCGATCGTTTCCTCACGTGGAAGCGACACCGACTGGCTGGGCTACGACGATGGCTATCGCGGTATACCGGAAGGCGTGGCGGTGGATCAAGCCGATTTCCCCATCTACGATCCCAATCCCGGGATCTACGATCAGTTCGCACTCCTTGGTCTGGAAGGATTCATGAACGCCTACGGGATCGTTCCCAGCACTGTGATCAACGAAGGCGACCCTTACCAACTGCTCGGACTGGTCGAACTCGGCTACCTGGCCCCTGCGCTCTTCAACGATCCCGTTGCCGGCGCAGCGGCGGTCGATGCCTACAACGCGACCTATGGCCCGGACTACTTCCGGCCTTTGGCCAACCAGGAATTGGGTGGGATCGGCCACGCGTTCAACAATGACAGCTGGAGCACGATCGAGAAGACAGCCCCGCTCAACTTCAGCCAGAGCTTGAGCATCGGCAACCAGGTCCAGTTGTTCAAGAGGCCGCTCGGCTTCATCGTGGGCCTGCGTTATGCGCGCGACACGAAGTACGACGAGAATTCCGTGGCCAAACGGACGAACAGTTCTCCGGACGAGACACCGGTCGCCGACATCTTCAACTACCACCAGCAAGTTAGCAGTGAGCAGGCCGGCTGGAGCGCATTGGCCAACGTGAGCTATAAGATGAACGACAACAACAGCGTCTCGCTCCTCTTCATGCCGAACGTGCAGGGACAGAACGATGCGCGCAACTTTCGGGGTTCTGAAGCCAACCAGGCGAACATCGAAGTCCTGAATGGGGTTGACCAGACTTATGAGGAGCGCCAGCAATTGATCTACCAGTTCCAAAGCACCCACTACCTGCCGAAGAGCAAGTTCAAGATCGACCTGAACGCCTCGTACACCGATGGGCAGATGAACGTCCTGGACTACAAAACGGTGACATGGTTCGAAGACACCGTCTCCGGGTATACGCAGTTCAACAGCAACGCTGAACTACCGCGGCGCTTCCGGTACATGAACGAGGACCTGTTCGATGGTCGCCTGGGCATGGAGTTCCCCTTGATGGACGTGAAAGGCCGGCCGCGCAAGTTGATGTTCGGTGGCGCATACCGGCACGATCTCCGGGAGAACGTTCAGGTGCAGTACAATGTGCGTGGCGTGGCGGGCGCGGTCCTGGTGGGAACGTTGGAGGAATTCCTGGCCGACGAGCATTTCGAAGTGGCCAGCGGGAGCGGTTTCACTTACATGAACGTCTCTTCCGAACTCGACAGCGATATCGGTATCAGCGAAGTGAGCGCGGGCTACCTGATGACCGATTACTCCATCACCGAACGGATCAGGGCGGTGGGTGGGGCGCGCGTGGAACAGACCGACCTGTTGAGCGACATACGTGTCTACTACGATCTGGGGCTGCCTGCCGATGATCCCCAGCGCCGCTTGATCGCGGGCCGTGTCGCTAACCCCGGCATCATCGACCAGTTCGATGTGCTGCCCAGTGCCAACCTCATTTTCAAATTGAAGGACGACTCACTGGCCCTGATGAACCTCCGTGTGAACTACTTCCGCTCCTTGGGCCGTCCGAGCTTCCGGGAGATCAGCAGCGTATCGCTGGATGACTTCATTTTGCGCGGCAGGGTCGGCGGCAACCCAACGCTGCAGATGACCTATGTGAACAACTACGACCTGCGACTGGAAACCAATTTCCCCCGTGGCGACAACGTTACGCTCAGCCTCTTCTACAAGCAGTTCGAGAACCACATCGAACTGGTGAAGCTGCCCGGCGGGGAGAATTTCTCATGGGCCAATGCCGAGAACTCCGAAGCCTTCGGTGTGGAACTGGAAGGCAGGTTGAAGCTCTTGCGCAACCTGGACCTGTTCGGCAACGCGACGTTCATTGAGAGCCACACCTCAATCAACACCAGTGCAACTGCCAACGAGGACGAACAGAACGCCACACGCACCATGTTCGGCCAGGCCCCGTACATCCTCAACGGCATGCTCAACTATCGCATGGACAGCATCGGCTTCGAAGTGGCTGTCTCCTATAACGTACAGGGTCCGAAGTTGGCCGTGGTGGCCACGGCCGGCGTGGACCAACCCGACGTGTACGAGCTCCCGCGCCACCAGCTCGACCTGACGCTCTCAAAAAGCCTTGGCAAGCGGTTCATCGTCCGTGCACGCGTGCGCGACCTGCTCAACACACCATCCCGTCGCGCCTACGCCTTCGACAGTGGCTATGATCTCGACTTCGATCGCTACACCTACGGCACCGAGTACATCCTCAGCCTCACTTTCCGTATTTGATCGCCCCATGAGAACGATCGGCGCATTCCTCGCTCTGAGCATCCTGCCTGCCCTGCGCGGTACAGCGCAATCGGCCTTGGAGGATGTGATCGTGGAGAAGTACTACGTCTCGGACGCCAATGATTCCACCGACACCGATGGTGGGTTTTTGGAGGAGGGTTCCGTTACGTACCGGGTTTTCCTTGACATGGGTACCGATTGCAAACTGCGCGGGCTCTTCGGTGATAGCCTGCATCCCTTCGTGATCTCCAGTACCACGGTACTGTTCAACAACGAGGATCGCGGTGAGCGCTTCGGGCACCAGATCCCGTCAAACCGTTTGGACGACAACACCGTTGCGCTCGACACCTGGTTGTCACTCGGTGATGCCAGCGATGCGCATACCGGTGTTCTGAAAAGCGATGATACCGATGGCTCGTTGGTGGGTGGAGCGAACAACGACGGTGGCAGCGAAGGTGTTCCCGGTGGTTTACTGGTGAACGCCGATCCCGATGCGGGCATACCCCTGACCACCAGCGATGGGTTGATCCCCAGCAGCGGTGTGGAACCGCCCGGCTTCCTGCAGCTCGGCGATTTCGAACCCGTGTTCAACGAGAACTTCGATACCGCGTTCACGACCATGGGCATGGTGGTGCAAAGTCCCGCCGGTATTGCAGGCTATGGCCCCGACAACAAGATCCTGATCGCCCAGATCACCACCAGTGGCGAATTGAGCTACCACCTGAACGTGGAGATCATCGACGCCAATGGTGCACCACAGAAGTTCGTGGCCAATGGCGATTCGCTCCAGACCGGTGAAACCGAATTCGGCCTGCTGAACTATCCGCCGGAATGTGGCTGCATGGATCCACAATTCCTGGAGTACGATCCCGCAGCTGGTTGTGATGATGGCTCCTGCCAGACAGCCATCGTTTTCGGTTGCATGGATGTCGCCGCGTGCAACTTCGACCCCGGCGCGAACTTCAATGTGCCGGCCCTCTGCTGCTACGGTCCGGGGAATTGCAATGGGCTCGACATCAATATCGTTTGTCCCGACGTTGCTGTGGATGAGGCCCCAGGGCAGGACGCCACCTTCACCATGTTCCCGAACCCGGTGACCGACGTGTTGACCCTTGGCCTGCCTTCGATGAACGGGGGCCATGCTTCGGTGCTCGTTCTGGATCGTCTTGGTCGTGTGGTGCATCAGGCAGATATCCAGCCGGACTTTGGAACGGGCACAGCGCGGCTCGACCTGTCAGCACTTTCCGATGGTCTCTACTCGGTGCACTTGATCCTTGATGGACAGGTGCTCGTTCGGGAGCTGGTGAAACAGTAGTCACCGGCGGGACGCATTGGCGTAACGCGCAGGCTACGGAACGGCAATCCTGTCTTCCGCTCGAGGGCACAACGCGCCGGTTATTTCGCCCGCCTCAAAAGGTGTCAACCATGCTTCGTTCCGTTTACCTGTTCGGTCCCATCACACTGCTTCTTGCCACCAACGCGATGGCCCAATACACGCCCCCTGATTGCGGAGCATTGGAGCAGATCACGGTGGAGACCTACTACATCAGCGATGCCAACGACGCCGGCGACACGGACGGCGCTGGTGTACCGCAACTCGTTGCTGGTGCAAAGACCTACCGGATCTATGTGGACCTGAAGCCGGGCTACAGCTTGGAATCGGTGTACGGGGATGGAACACATGGGCTGAACCTCACCACCACCACCGAGTTCTGGAACAATACCGACCGGGGCGATGTGACCGGCGACCTGATCGACGCCGGCCGCCTGGATGAGAACACCGTTGCGCTGGACAGCTGGCTGAGCATGGGCGCGGCGAGCGATGATCATTGGGGTGTATTGAAGAGCGAGGACGTGGATGGTTCCATCGTGGGCGGTGCCAATAATGATGGGGGTAGCAACGGCGTGCCCGGTGGGCTCCTGGTGAACGCGGATGTGAACGCCGGCATTCCATTGACCACCGCCGATGGTTTGATGGCCGGGACCGTGCCGGCTGTTACCGCCGTCGGTGTGGACCTCAGCATGTTCAGTGATGTGCCCGGCTCATCCTTCAACGTGGCGAACGGTGCTTGGGCCGTGCTCGGTGGTGTGATCGGCAATACCCCGGAGAACAAGATCCTGATCGCGCAGCTCACCACGAGCGGCCAGCTATCCTTCACCCTCAACATGCGCATCCACATTCCCGATTCGCTGCAATGCCAAGCCCCGGGTTGCCATATCAACATGGACTTTTATGCTACCATCCAACCTGCGGACACCGCCGGTGGCGGGATCGCGGTCGAGAACATCTGCACCGACCCGACCCTCATCTTCAGTGGCCAGGTGGTCGACTGTCTGGGTATTCCCGGGGGCACTGCACTGCCTGGTACCTCCTGCGACGATGGTGACACAACCACCGGTGATGATGTGTATGGCAACAACTGTGTTTGCGCCGGCCTGCTCATCGATTGCGAGAACGT
>JBATMK010000033.1:0-5432 GCA_049289815.1 Flavobacteriales bacterium | reverse complement strand
ATGTACACCGTGAACGTGACCAGCGGAAAACAAACCTTCACCGAGCGCTTGGTGATCGAATAAACCTGCCGCGCTCCACAGGAGCACGGATCGAAGCCCTCCCCGACCTGTCGGGGGGGGCTTCTTGCTTTTGCACCGGAACGGCTTGCCGGAGACATGAGAACCACTCGCCACTGAGGTTGCAAGCTCTACAGCAAATATTTTTCACCATTCGGTTGCCGGAATGGTGCCTTCGTCTACTTTGGGTGTCCCTCGATCGAAGTTTTCTTACATCAACCCAACCCCTATGAAATCACGAAATTCCTCGGCATCACCGCTCCAGCGGACGGCACGGTGGTGGAAGTTGACAATGCTGTGCAGTGCATTCGCACTCGCTGGTACTGCGCATGCGCAGAACGTGAACGTATCCGGATGCACAGGTGCTGGCAACGTTGTCGGAGCTCCCACATTGGGTGCCGCCATCGCTGGTATCGCTTTGGCACAACCCGGTGCCAACATCGTGATCGACATCGTTGGAAGTACGACGGAGGGTGTTGGCACGATCACCATCGGTGCGGGCTCGTGGACCTCCATGCTCATCCGTCCACAAGGTGGTGCTTGGACCGTTGGTGCAGCCACAACGGCGGGCTTGCCCATGATCGACCTCAACGGTGCCGATAACGTCACCATTGATGGCTTGAACAGCCCACCCAACGCGCTCACGATCCAGAACACCAGCACAGGTGGCTCAGGAACGTGCACGGTGCGGTTCATTGCTGACGCAACGTCCAACATCATCAGGAACTGTACGGTGAACGGTTCTTCATTGGCCACCCTCGGCACAAATGGGGGCACGATCTTCTTCAGTACCGGTGTTGCCACGGGTAACGACGGCAATACCATCCAAGGCTGTAACATCGGCCCCGCCAGTGCCACCCTGCCGTTCAAAGCGATATACAGCAGTGGCTCGGCAGGTGTCCTCGCCAATAGCGGTGTGCTCATCGACAACAACAACATCTTCGACTTCTTCGGCACAGGGGCCTCTTCCACGTCCGGGATCAACCTCGTGGGTGGCAGTGATCTCTGGACCATCCAGAACAACAGGATCTACCAAACCGGCACCAGGACATTCACCACCACTGCATTGCGCTATGCGGGCATCACGCTCAGCAATTCCGCAGGGTCCTTCATCGTAACCGGGAATACGATCGGTTTCGGTGCTGCGAACGGCACTGGTACCACCACCATTACTGGTTCCTCCAACGAGGTTAGAGGGATCGATGCACCGAGCACAAGTACAACGGTTGCTACCAGCATTCAGAACAATACGATATCCGGTATCAATCAAACATCGAGTAGGGCAACCACGACATCCGGATCGAGCTGCTTTATCGGGATCGTTGTGGGCACCACCGGTGGACGGTTCAATATCGGTGACATAACGGGTAACAAGATCGGCAGCTTGGACGGAAGTTCCACCATTGTTGTTGCGTCCACCGCCACCGTGGCTACGGCCCCAGTGATCGGGATCTATGATTTCAGTTTTCAGAGCAACCTCATCAACAACAACCAGATCGGCTCGATCACCATCAACAATGGTGGGGTCGGGACGACCTGCGGCTTCCGCGGTATCCTGGTCAGCGGAACCGCAGGTGTTACAACGACCACCAGTGGCAATACCATAGGGGGTACAGCTGCGGGTTCCATTACGGACAATATTGTCGGTGTGTACGCCATGTACGCCATCCAATACGGAACAGCGAACGCGACCTGCACGGGCAATATCATCCGGAACATGACAGGTAACTCAACGACCGCTTCGGGCATTGTGTCCAGTGCGTTCGTCTCCACGGCGAGTGCTGGAGTGAATGTCGTTTCACAGAACACCGTGCATTCCCTTTTGAACAATTCCGGTTCTGCGAGCAACTCGATCTACGCGATCTACTGCGGATTCGCTGCTACGGCCAACATCGTCGAACGGAACTTCGTGCATTCGCTCAATATCACCTCCACCGCGGTCACCAGTCAGTTGGTCGGTATTCTTCCGGTATCGGGCACTGGCACATACAAGAACAACATGGTGCGCTTGGGCGTGGATGCTTCCGGGGCTTCCATCACCGGCGGCTTCCAGATCTATGGGATGTTCCAGATCGCAGGGCTCAGTAACATTTACCACAACAGCGTGTATGTGGGTGGTTCCGGGGTGACCTCGGGTGCCAGCACCACGTTCGCCTTCGTCAGCAACGTGACCAGCGGCGCGCGCGAATACCAGGACAATATCTTCTGGAATGCGCGTAGCAACGGTGCGGCTACCGGAAAGCACTACGCAATTGCGCTCTCCGGATCGGGAATCCTCTCCAATTACAACGACCTGTATGCCAACGGCACAGGAGGGTTCGTAGGCTTGTTCGGTGGAGTGGACCAAACGAGCATTGCAGCGTGGCGCACGGCTTCGGGCCAGGATGCCAACAGCTTGTCCAACAACCCGAACTTTGCGAACCCGACCGGCACCGCGGCCTTGGTGGATCTGCACATGGCCAACCCCACGGTGGTGGAAGGCACTGGTTTGGCCATCGCATCCGTACTTGATGATTATGACGGACAGACACGATCAGGACTTACGCCCACCGACATGGGGGCGGATGCGGGCACCTTCGTGCCAGCGGATCTGGCCGCCCCGAGCATAACGCTGAACGCCGTGACGGACAGGTGCAATCTCTCCGGAGGCACGATCACGGCTGTCCTCACCGATGCAACCGGTGTGGACAACAGCGCATCGCTGAGGCCCCGCTTGTATTTCTACAAGAACGTCGGTCCATTCACCTTGGGGCAATCGGTGCAGGGCACCCTGGGCCCAGGAACGGTGTTCAACGGCACATGGACCTTCGTGTTCAACGCGGCGGCCATGGGAGGCATCGCTCCGGGTGACGTGATCTCCTATTTCGTGATCGCACAGGACGTGGCTGGTACACCGAACATCGGGTCGAACCCGGGCGCCGGCTTGGTGGCAACGGATGTGAACAGCATCAGCACCTACCCGACGACCCCATTAACGTATACCGTAGGTACAACGCTTGCCGCCGGTGTCTATACGATACCGACCATGTACGCCTCTCTTACTGCGGCCGTGGCGGATTACAATACCAGATGTCTTGCCGGTGCCGTCGTGTTCGAGATCGAAGCGAGCTACACTGGCGTTGGCGAAACCTATCCGATCACGATCAATAGCAATGTGGATGCAAGCGCGATCAATACACTGACCATTCGGCCAGCAGCAGGTGCGAGCCCCTTCATTGCCGCCTCCAGTACCACGACCGTCCTCAGGTTGAACGGTGCGGATTGGGTGACGATCGAGGGCAGCAATGCCCCGGTGGCCAACGCCTGTTGCTCAGCACCCAGTTCGCGCAACCTGACCATCGCCAACACCGGCATCACGGCTGGGAGCGGTGTGGTGTGGCTGGCCAGCGCGGCCTCCAACGGTGTTACCAACTGCACCATACGTAACTGCAACATCTTCGGTAACGCGGCTACCACCACCCTGATCGCCCTCGGGTCGGGCGGGGCCACGGTGGGTTCTACAGCCCTCGCACCGAACGACAACGTGACTTACGAGAACAACGAGATCCGTGGCGCCCAGATCGGTATCACCGCCCAGGGTATGAGCGCCGCCTCGAAGAACCAGAACAACGTGATCAGCATGAACGTGCTGACCGCGGCGGCCCCCAACAATTGCGGGGTAGGTGGGATCGTGGCGCACTACCAGAACAACCTCACGGTTTCCTGCAACCAAGTGGACAATATGGGCACGGACGCCTTCGCCACCGATGCCTTTGCCATCAACGTGGGGATGGGCTTCGGCGACGGTGCGCACAATTCCACCGCAGCGGGTATTCCGGATGCTACGACCAACGTGACCATCAGCAAGAACACCATCGGGAATGTGGTCAAGGCCAACAGTTGGGGCGCCACGGGGATCTCGTTCGGGAACTCGATCTCCGGCACCTCGACGATCGCGAACAACATGATCTATGGTGTTAATGCCAACGGTACTGCTGGCGACATCAGCGGTGGCATACTGCTGGCCGGTGGCACAGGGGGCACTACCCGGGTGTACTACAACACGGTGAGCATGCGAGGAACCATTGCAGGAGCCGATCCTGCGGATCAAACCTCCGCATGCCTGATGGTGACCCAAGCGGCCATGGGAACGCTGGATGTGAAGAACAACATCTTCAGCAATACGCAGATCGGCAATGCCGGCGCCACATTGCGCTTGGCTTCGATCGCCCTTACTGCTGCCAGCTTCGGTGGGTTCACCTCGGACTTCAACGACCTGTATTCAGCTGGAGCGGCTCCGGGAACCCATGTGGTGGGCATCACCGGCGGTGTGGTGTTGGGCACCTCGCGCGCCTTCCCGGGCGCTGGACCTACCGATTGGACCACCATCACCGGTCAGGATGCGAACAGCAATAACGCGCTGCCCCTCTTCTTGAGCCCAACGAACCTGCACCTGCAAACTGCCACCGCCAGCAACAACGCGAACCTGGACAGCCAGGGTACGCCTGTAGCAGTAACGGACGACATCGATTGCGATACCCGGACCGGTGTGGATATCGGTGCTGATGAGTACATCGCTCTGCCACCCTGCCAGCCGGAGGCCAATGCGCCCGTGGTTGTACCGAATTGCACCCTACAGCAATTCTCCATTGATGTGGACGTGACCAGCACGGGTACGAGCGCCTTGGGCCAGATCGATATTGCTACGGATTACTTGGGTGACGTGGAGCCCCAAAACGTGGGCACCGGCATTGTAACGGTAGGTCCGTTCCCCAGTGGCACCAGCGTCATTATCACGCTGGTCCATTCCAGCGGCCCCCCATGCGACCTGGTCCTGGATGCTGTTTCGTTCACCTGCCCGCCGGTGAACGACCTGTGCGCCGATGCCATTCTGATCGACTGCAACAGCATAACCCTGGGCACCACAACGGCTGCTACAGCTGATCCGGAGGCCCTTGCTCTCTGCGCCACCAGTAGTGGTGCTCCAGGTGTTTGGTACACTGTTGTGGGTGAGGGCGGCAATATGCTCGCTTCGCTCTGCGGATCCAGCTACGATACCAAGATCCATATCTACACGGGTACCTGTGCGGGCTTCACATGCATAGCCGGCAACGACGATATCGTTGGTTGTGCTCCAGCCAATCTTGGCAGTGAAGCCAGCTGGCTGAGTACACAGGGGACCGTTTACACGATCCATGTCTTCGGTTTCGGGGCAGGTGATCAGGGTGCCTTCAGCCTGCAAGTGATCTGCAATGGCCAGGACAACCCTCCTTGTGTTGACAATGGTGTGGCACTGGACATCCACACGGACATGGCTGCGGCGGATATCAGCTGGGAGATCCTGGCGGTGGGTACCACCATTCCGCAGTGCACCGGTTCGGGCTACAGCGACGACA
>JBATMK010000032.1:0-7886 GCA_049289815.1 Flavobacteriales bacterium | reverse complement strand
CACCTATGGGACCCAGGCACGCACGCAACTGCCAAACGGGAAGTGGGCGCAATGGAGCGGGAACGTGGTACGCGACAACACGCTGAAGTACATCGGCACCAATAACGATCGCGATCCGATCCTGGTGAACGTCGGCGGCAGTGTGCCTACGAACACCGTGTCCGGCTATATGGTTTCGGACATCAACCTTGATGGCATCACCAAGTACATCGGGGTGAACAACGATCGCGATCCGATCCTGGTGAACGTTGGGGGAAGCATCCCCACGGCCACGCGCCAAGAGCAACTGCCCTGATCGGATCCCTGGAAAACCGGGCCGGTCACGCTCGCTTGTTCGATCGGGCCCCGCCTAATGCGCGCAGGTACGCGTTGAGCCCGGTACCGCGCGGCTCGGAAAGCACCGCGGAGAGGACCGCCTTGGTGCTCGCGTCCAACATTTTGTTCATCTGCTTGTCGTGCGTGCGATCCGCGAACTTCTTTCCGGTGGTGGCCATGGTTCGTCCGTGTTGTTCATCGGCTCCATGCCGATGGTCGGCACGAAAGTCAAGCCGGCAGATCCCTATACCAATACCACGATCGCAGTAAACCGGGGCCGGTTTGTCCACCACACGCTGTTGGTGCGCCCTTCTACATTTAGCGCGTGACGAACCGTGCCTTGCTGCCATTCGTGATCGTGCTGCTCGGGTGGTGCGGTGTGGCCTTCGGCCTGATGTTGGGCACCACACAATTGGAATTGCACCAACGCATCAACAGCGCGTTGCCGCAGTGGGCCGATCCGATCTTCATATATGGGACGCACATTGCCGATGGCTACCTGACCGCCTTGGTGGCGCTGGCATTGCTCTGGCGGAACTGGCGGAGCATGATGCTCGTCGGTGGAGCGTCCATCCTCAGCTCCTTGGTCGTGCAATCATTGAAGCGCGGGGTGTTCGCTGCGCACCGCCCCGGACATTTCCTTGATCATATGCCCGGTCTTCGTATACCTGATGGGATCGAACTGATGAACGAATTCAGTTTTCCCAGTGGCCACAGTACCGCCGCGTTCGCGCTTTGCTTTTCGCTGGCCCTGATCATCAACCAGCGCGGGTGGGCGGTTGCGCTGGCGGTATTGGCCGTTCTGCTTGCTGGTAGCCGGGTATGGATCAGTCAGCACTTCACGGAAGATGTCGTTGCCGGAGCCTTGCTCGGTTCCCTGACGGCCTGGTTGTCGTATGTGTTGCTCTACGATGTATGCCGCAACGTGCAGTGGATGAAGCACTCTCCGTTCAGGAAGAAGGGTGACCTGCAGTAAGCAGGGGCCTTGGTTCACTTGCCCGCGTATGTTATCCTGTAGATCATGTCCGCACTGTCATCGCTGACGAGCAAACTGCCGTCGGCCAGTTCCAGCACATCAACGGGCCGGCCGGTGGCATTGCTACCTTTCAACCAGCCGTCCGCAAATACTTCCTGGCTCCAGTTCCCTTGCGCATCCTGCAGTGCCACCTTCACCCGATAGCCGATCGGGATCGTGCGGTTCCAACTGCCGTGCTCGGCGATGAAGATGGCGTTCGTGTACTTGCCCGGGAACATGCTGCCGCGATAGAACTTCATACCCAGGGGAGCCACATGCGGACCGAGCTTGAGGGCCGGTGCGGTGTAGTCGGCGCACTTCTTCCCTATGCCGAATTCGGGATCGAGCGTATCGCCTTGGTGGCAGAACGGGAAGCCGAAATGTTCGCCGCGCTTGGTAAGCGTGTTCAACTCGCAGCTGGGCATGTCGTTGCCCATCATGTCGCGGCCGTTGTCGGTGAACCAGAATTGTCCGTTGCGCGGGTCCCAATCGAAACCAACGCTGTTGCGTACACCACGCGCCTCGATACGCAGATCGGTGCCATCGAGCTTCATGCTGGTGATGCTGGCGTAAATGCTGTCGTCGCTCAAGCAGATGTTGCACGGAGCACCCACAGGAACGTACAGCCGGTCGTCCGGACCGATGGCGATGTACTTCCACCCGTGGTGCTTTTCCGTTGGGAAGTGGTCGTACACCACGACCGGCCCGGGCGGTTCGGACAGGTGGTCCTCGATCCCATCGAACCGCAGTATGCGGTGCACCTCGGCCACGTACAACGCGCCGTTCTTGAAGGCCACCCCGTTGGGCATCACCAAGCCTTGTGCAATTAGGTACTTGGTTTCGGGCTTCCCATCGCCATCGCCATCCGTAAGCGCATAGACGTTCTTATCGCGGGTGCTCACGAACAAGGTGCCCTTCTCGCCCATACACAGTTGCCGGGCCCCATCCACGTTCTCGGCATAGGCCTCGATCCTGAATCCTTCGGGAAGGATGATGTCCTGCAAGCGGGGGTCGCCACCGAGCAAGGTGGGTTGGCATACACCACCCACAAGCACTGCCGGCAGGAGGAGGTAAGAGAGGGATCGGACGATCATGCCACGAAGGAACGATGCATGAGGGGTAAAATGAAGGAAGGCGGCACAAGGCCGCCTTCCGTTCCACGGTGTGGTCGCTGGGTCAATCGCGCTTGATGTGCAACTTGTCCAGTGCGCTCGCACGCAACTTCCCGCTGCTGGCGAAGAACCACTTCATCAGGCCATAATGGTTGCCACGCTGCAGGCCGGTGTGGTGCGCCCCGAGGTTCTTCACTTTCCCCGTGCTGAGCTTTTGCAATGACCGTGTCACGAAGGCCTCGACTTCCGCCGATTTCAATGTGGGTTCGTTCTTACGGGCCCACCCCCGCACGTGGTCCAGGATCTCCTGCTTGGCCAGCAGCCGGTCGGTGGTGGCGATGGCGTTGATCACTGCATTGTCCCATTGGTTCAACTTCGGGCCTTCACCCGGTTTCTTCTTGCGACGGCCCGGACGTCCTTTCCGCGTGCGCACCGGTGCTTCGGTACCCGGTGGTAAGGGGTTCTTCCGCGGGCGGCCAGGGCCACGTTTCGGAATGCCGAGCTTCTTCATCCTCGCCGATTCCTCTTTCTCTGCCGCGTTGCGCAACTTCCGGAGTTCCTTGATCGCGATGCGCAGTTTGTTCATCTGGAAACCCGCCACCCGCCTATCGCTGCGGTAGCGTCTCAATAGTTCGTCTATCTCGGACAGTTTCATTCTGTTCGCCATCTGGAGCAAATTTTAGTGTTGATAAGGAAGGGCTGTATCCAGCAGCCGGAGCGCGCGAAAAATAGAAGAATCGAATACGCAGTGGACCGGCCTTAACAGCACGCCCCCATCATTGCACCACGATAACGGATCCTGCTTCCCGGGGTCCCAAGGAGCCGATGGCACCTTGCGGAAGTCCGGCGTCGCGCAGTAGGGCGGACATGCCTCCGGCGTGCGCGGCATCAACTGCGATCAACAGCCCGCCGCTGGTTTCCGGATCGGCCAACATGAACATCTTCTCCATGCTACCCGCACCCTGCACATGATGACCATAGCTCTTCCAATTCCGCAACGCACCGTCGGGGTAACAGCCCTCGGCGATCAGCTTCCGGGCATGCTCGTGCATGGGTACCGCTCCGTAGTCCAAGAGGGCGTTCAGACCCGAACCGTTGCACATTTCCAACAAGTGCCCCAGCAAGCCGAAACCCGTGACATCCGTAAGTGCATGCACATGGGACATTGTCCCCAAACGGGTCCCGATCGTGTTCAATGCGACCATGGCATCGCGCATTTGGTTGCTGTGCTCCGGTGATAGGATACCCCGCTTCTGTGCCGTACTTAGGATGCCAACTCCAAGGGGTTTGGTCAGGAAGAGCACATCGCCCTCCTGTGCGGTGTCGTTGCGCTTGATGTGCTGCTTCTCCACTTCGCCGGTCACCGCCAATCCGAAGAAGGGCTCGGGTGCATCGATGCTATGGCCGCCGGCCAGCGGAATGCCCGCATCGTGGCAAGCTCTACGTCCACCTTCCACCACTTGCTGCGCCAATTCGGGCCCTAGTTTCTCGATCGGCCAACCAAGAATGGCCACTGCCAGCAGGGGCTTACCGCCCATAGCGTACACATCGCTCAGCGCATTGGTTGCGGCAATGCGGCCGAAGTCGTGCGCATCATCCACGATCGGGGAGAAGAAGTCCGTTGTGCTGATGATGCATCGGCCTTCCGCCAATTCGTACACAGCGGCGTCGTCGCGACTGCCGTAGCCCACCAGGAGCCGTGGATCTGTGAAGGTGCCCAACGCACTTTTCAGGATCACCTCCAGTTGGGCTGGCGCGATCTTGCAACCACAGCCGGCTCCATGGCTGTATTGCGTCAGCCGGACGGGCTCAGGCTTTGTGGGTGTGTCCATCGTGTGCGATCAATCGTTCGGCCAGCCCGCGAAGATCGCCTGCCGCCGCAGGCAGCCGCGTCACCCGCGCTGCGTGCCGCTTCGAGGTGTCATGCAGGTAGGTTTTGTCGTAGTAGGTAAGAGTGACGATCGCCACCATGAAGAAGTCATCCGCCTCCAGCGCTTCCAATGCGGTCTTGCAGTGTTGCGGCCCCAAACGCTTCCCGATGCGCTTGATGGCCTCAGCCAATTCCACCTTGGGGTACTTGCCGTAATCGGCCACCAGCCGTGTAGCGCGCTCCTCGATCGGCATTTCCGCAAAGAACAACCGGGCTTCGCGCATCTGCGCGAAGAGATCATCGTGGATCTTGGCGCGGCCGATCATCATGCTTTCATCCTCAACCCAGATCGGGTTCATGTGATCCAGTGATCGCAACGCATGCCACACCAGGTTCTCGAAATGCTCGGTGGTGGGCTGGGGCAGTTCGCCGATGGCTCCGAAGCTCGAACCCTTGTGGTGGGCAAGCGCTTCGAGGTTCACCACCTGTTGCCCCAGATCACGTAAGTGCATGAGCGTTTCCGTTTTGCCGCTGCCCGTATAGCCACCCAGCACACGCAGCTCCAGGGGCTTCGCCATTTCCGCTTGCACGTGGTTCCGGAATCCCTTGTAACCACGGCTCAACGTCCGCACTTCCGCAAATCCTGCCTTGTCCAGCAGCCAGGCCACGCTGCCGCTCCGTTCACCGCCACGCCAGCAATGCACGCGGATGTTGCCCTCCGGAGCGATGCCCCGCGCCTGCTCCACGATGGGCGCCATCTTTGGGCCGATGATGCGTAAGCCTTCGAGCACGGCGGCGTCCCGACCGGTCTGCTTGTAGAGGGTGCCCACCACAGCCCGTTCCTCATCGGTGAACAGCGGAAGATTTGTCGCGTCCGGGATATGACCGCGTGCGAACTCGCCAGGAGAGCGCACGTCGATGATCGGCGCATCCCAGGCAAGGAAATCGACGATACCGAGCGCTCGTAGCATGCTCTATTGCGGGGCTTCCTTACCGGCCAGTGGTTCCAAGCCCAAGCTACGCCCGGTTTCCAGCATCAATGCCCATGCCTGCACTCGGTCGTTGTTGATCCTGCCGTCAAGGATCGCGTCCTTGATCATCGTCTTGATGTCGCCGATGTGTTTGCTGGGCCCAATGCCGAATGCCGCCATCACGTCCTCCCCGGTGATCGGCGGTTGGAAGTTGCGCACGCGGTCTTTCTCTTCCACCTCGGCCAGCTTGCGAATCACCAGTTCGTAGTTGCGCAGGTAGCGCTCCTTTTTCTTCTCGTTCTTGCTGGTGATATCCGCTTGGCACAGGATCATCAATGCGTCTATGTCGTCCCCGGCATCGAAGAGCAGGCGGCGGATCGCGCTATCGGTAACGATCTCCTTGGTGAGGGCGATGGGTCGCAGGTGCAGCGCCACCAGCTTCTGCACGAAGCGCATCTGTTCGTCCAGCGGCAACTTCAACCGGCGGAAGATCGTGGGCACCATGCGGGCGCCTTTGTCCTCGTGCCCGTGGAAAGTCCAGCCGATCTCCGGATCGAAGCGCTTGGTCTTGGGTTTGGCGATATCGTGCAGGATGGCGGCCCAGCGCAGCCAGAGGTCGTTGCTCTTGGCGCAGACGTTGTCGAGCACCTGCAGGGTGTGGTAGAAGTTGTCCTTGTGCCCGATGCCGAATTTCTCTTCCGCGCCCTGCAGTTCCAGGAATTCCGGGAAGAAGCGCGCGAGCAAGCCACTGTCGCGCAACAGCAGGAAGCCCACGCTGGGAACGGGTGTCAGGATGATCTTGTTCAGCTCGCCATGGATCCGTTCGGCGCTGATGATGTCAAGCCGTTCGGCGTTCCTGCGGATCGCATCGGAACTCTCCTGCTCAATGGTGAACCCCAACTGCGTGGCGAAGCGGATCGCGCGCATCATCCGCAAGGGATCGTCGCTATAGGTGATGTCCGGATCCAGTGGGGTGCGCAGGATGCCCCGCTCAAGATCGAGGATGCCACCGAAGGGATCCACCAATGCGCCCTTGCTGCCTTCGTTCAGCGAGATGGCCAAGGCGTTGATGGTGAAGTCGCGGCGTTCCTGGTCGTCGCGGATCGTGCCGGGCTCCACGTCGGGCTTTCGGCTGTTGCGACTGTAACTCTCCTTGCGTGCTCCGACGAACTCGATGTCCATGTCCTGATAGCGGAACATGGCTGTGCCGAAGTTCTTGAACACGTGGACCGGACCGGCGTCCAGTCGTATGGCGATCGCTTCCGCGAAGGCGATGCCGTCGCCCTCCACAACGAAGTCGATGTCCTTGCAGGGCCGCCCCAGGATAAGGTCGCGCACATAACCACCGATGGCATAGGACGGCACCGCGCGCGCTGTGGCCTCCGCTTCCACCGCCCGGAACAGGGGCAGTTCAAGGACGCCGTCCAAACGCGACATGTCGAGGGTGAAGGAATGCGCGCGCTGCACGGTTCGCCGAATGAGCGTGCGAAAGTATCCCTCGGCCCCACTACGGGTTACAAGCGCCGATCGAGCACTTCGTAGTTTCGATGCCCATTCCAGAACCCATGTCCACGCTCACGTTGAAATACCCCGAGGTCAAGAATTACGTTGCCGGTGAGCCCGACGTGAACGGGCAGCAGAAGATGGACGTCCACTCTCCGTTGGATGGCACCGTCATCAGCACCGTTCCCCTTTCAACAGCGAGCGATCTTGACAAGGCTGTGAAGGCCGCCGAGGCCGCGTTTCCCGGTTGGAGCGGCACGCCGATCAAGGAGCGTTCGCAGATCTTCTTCCGCTACCGCGAATTGCTTTGGAAGAACCGCGAGGAGCTCGCCACGCTCGTTCACACCGAGAACGGCAAAACGATGGACGAGTCGTACGCCGAAGTGGACAAGAGCATGGAGCTGACGGAATTCGCGTGCAGCCTGCCTCAACTCGTGCAGGGCGAAGTGCTCGAAGTGAGCAAGGGCGTGGAATGCCGTATCGAGCGCAAACCGCTGGGCGTTGTGGCGAGCATCGCGCCGTTCAACTTCCCGAACATGGTGCCGCACTGGACCATCCCCAACGCACTGATGCTCGGTAACACGATGATCCTGAAGCCGAGTGAGGTGGTGCCCATCAGCGCCATTCGCATCGCGGAACTGTTGAAAGAAGCCGGCCTGCCCGATGGCGTCTTCAACGTGGTGAACGGCGACCGCGCCATCGTGGAAGCCATTTGCGATCACCCCGGTATCAAGGCCGTGAGCTTCGTGGGATCCACCAAGGTGGCCAAGATCGTCTACATCCGTGCCACCAGCACCTTGAAGCGCGCGCTCTGCCTCGGCGGTGCGAAGAACCACTTGCTCGTGCTGCCCGATGCGCACTTGGAAATGACCGCGAGCAACGTGGTGGCCAGCATGAGCGGTTGTGCGGGGCAACGTTGCATGGCCGCCGCGCAGATGGTCGGCATCGGTGGTGTGGATCACATCATCAACCAGATGATCATCGAGGCGAAGAAGCTCATCCCCGGCAAGAACCTCGGTCCGGTGATCAGCAAGGCATCGTACGAGCGCATCCTGGGTTTCATCTCGGAAGCGGAGAAGGCCGGAGCGAAAGTGCTGCTG
>JBATMK010000031.1:0-51575 GCA_049289815.1 Flavobacteriales bacterium | reverse complement strand
CTCAGGAACGACTCCCTGGTGGATGAGCGCATGGCCGGGTCCGTGCCGCAGACGGCGCATTTCGGAGAATGGTCCAAGGCAGGAGTTGCGCTGCGAACATTCTCAGGATACCTGCCCGGGGACCGTGTCGTCTTCGATGTGGTGCCGTGTTTCCCTTCGCCGAGCATCCTCGTGGATGATCTGGAGATGACCGTGCAGCGCTGATCATCCTGCTATCATAGCGGCAGCATCTCGCCGTTCCGCTGCACGCCAACGGCTCGATCGCCCTGCTGAGGCAGTAGGCGGTAGACGTCCGTGTCGAGCCGGCGCACGAGCAGATCATCCATCCATGCACTGTCCGTTTGGAGTCGGTCCCCTTCCATGTACAGTTGCAGGGCATCGTCTTCGTGGTCCAGGTGAAAGGTCAGTTCAACAAGCGACCAATCGCCATCGATGCAGCGACTATATCGGGGGTCGGTGCAGCGGCTCCATTGTTGTTCGCCGCTCGCATATGTGGTGATCACGCACGCTGTAGCCATCCGCTGGAAGGGCCCTCTGTTGTAGTACCAGAACGAGAGCTCGTATTCCACTCCAACATCCAGAACATTACCATCAAGGCCCACCGTCGGGTGTTCCGACAACTTGCACGCGAACGCACCGTGGTCATTGTGTACATGTGTTGCCGTCCGGCCCTCGAATCCGTCTTCGATCAATGGGGCTTCCGGTCGCCAACCGCCGGCACCGTTATCGGGAAGTGCGTTGAAGGCCGTGCGCCAATTGTTGGAAGTTGCCGCCCGTTCGTCGGCCAGCAGATCGACAGCCTGAAGTTCCAAGAGCGACTGTGCCCCGTGTTTGCTCAGCAATCGCGTACGGCGCACGATGTCCCGATCATACTTGTCCAACAGGGTATCGTTCGCAATAACGAGGATCCTTTCGTTCCCGCGGAAGGGCATGGTGGGACGCTCGTACCACGTTGGGCCTGAAGCGCGGATCTGTTGCTCTGCTTCGGTGATGCTCGTTCGGGTGGCCATCGAATTGATCATGGGCAGGCCCGTGTGGTAGGCCAACACCTGCGCCAGGCGTGCGGCGGCAGGATCGTACGGCACCATGATCTCCTCGGCGCCATCATGGAAATAGGGAAGGATGAGGAGTGCGCTCGCAGGTTGCTTGCGGATCGCAGCGACCAACTCTTGCTCGACCGGGTCCAGCCCCTCTTCCAGAAAGACATTACGATGGCCTTGGATCCGGAACGCCGCATGCGTGTTGTACCCGTGGCCTTCGATCGTACTGAGCATCGGTATCCCGAGCAACACCACGGAAGTCAGCGCCTTGCCGATCAGTGTTTTCTGCGCCGCCCAAGCCAGCCATGCGGCATGACAGGCCATGGTGGCCAACATCGGAACGATGACCCAGGCGAACCGTGAAGGAGCTCGGAACTGACGTAGCACCGGCACATCCCAAAGCCACCCATCAGTGATCCCCGGCACGAATGGAAGACCGAAAGCGAAGAGCAGAAGGACCACGGCCGCGAGCAGTGGACCGCGCATGTTCGTCGGGACCATGGCCTGAAGCACAGGAATACATCGTTCCGTGAAGGACCGCGAGATGATCAAGAGGCACAGGATACCCACCCAGAGCAGCGCCCCCAAGCCTGGATAATTCCTGCCTTCGGGAGCCCATCCATAACCATCGCCGAACAACGCCCGGAAGGGAGCATCCTCCCATTCATCGCCGGGTGTCAGGAGCATGGCCAGAGTGGTGCGGTACTGGAAGAAGCCCGTTGGATGCATTGTGCGATCGGCATGCACATCGGTGATCCCCATCATCGCTCCGAAAAAGATCAGTGCGCTCAGCGCGTACAGCCCCGGTGCGTACTTCCCAAGCACCCTCGACCTGTCCATCAAGCGATCCAGGCCATTGGCGATGATGACGAACGCCGCACAGATGAACCCGAGGTACACATGCACCCACAGGCCGCACAAGATCCAGGCGCCCAAAGCGGCTGACCAGGCCCATGGCCAGCCACCCCGCATGCTTCGTAACAAGAGCCACCAGGTGGCGGGTATCCAATAGCCATAGGCCAGTGCATAATGTCCCCAGTACATGCGTTCGATCTGCGGTGAAATGAACGCGATGGGCACGGCACAGATCGCAGCATACCACCACGGCACCCGCAGCTCTACCAGGACCAGATAGAAGAACAATGCGCTGATCGGCAGTGCGAAGAGCATCAGCAAGTTGACCAACGCAACGGAATTGACGTGCTGGTCGGGCGCCAGATGAAGTACGGCGCGCCAGGCATTGCAGAACAGCGGCTGTGCATCCAGATAGCCGATGTGCTCCCCGTACGGATGGTTCATCCCTTCGAATTGCCATGGATCGCTCCCGTAGCGGGCGTGCCAGGCGAAACCGAAATAGTTCTTCAGCCCATCCTGATGATCGTTGAAGAGATGGGCGCCGGGGTCGCGCAGCACGGTGCCGTAGTGCAGCCAAAGCCAAGCGCACGAAAGAACGAGCGCAAGCGCAGCACCGAACAGTTTGGTGGTTCTCCCGCCCGGAATGGCACCCATTGCGCCGAATGTACCCGGTGGGACCACGCAGCACCCGGTTCCCCGTGATCGCGATCTTCGCCGGCCGCCCCAGCGATCGGGGCGAGACATATGGCCGTCCACAAACTCAGCATCCTCGTCCCCACGTACAACGAGGAACGTACCCTCCACTTGATCCTCGACAAGGTGCGCGACGTGGTGCTGGACCATGGCATCGCCAAGGAGGTGATCATCGTGAACGATGGCAGCACCGACGGCACGGTCGACGCGGTGAACCGCTACATCGCAGCGAACCCGGCGATGGGTATCACGTTCTTCGATCAACCCCGGAACATGGGCAAGGGCGCTGCCATCCACAAAGGCATCGAACTCGCCACGGGCGATTACCTGATGGTGCAGGATGCCGACCTGGAATATGATCCGCGCGAATACAACCAATTGCTGCGCCCGGTAGTGGAGGGCTTCGCCGATGTGGTGTACGGATCGCGCTTCATGGGGCACCACCCGCACCGCATCCTGTTCTTCTGGCACAGCATCGGCAACAAGTTCCTCACCTCGTTGAGCAACGCCTTCAACAACCTCAACCTCACCGACATGGAAACATGTTACAAGCTCATCCGCAGCGATATCGCGAAGGGCTTGATCCTGCGTGAGCGGCGTTTCGGTTTCGAGCCCGAGGTAACCGCCAAGCTGGCGAGGGTCAGGGGCATCCGCATATATGAGGTGGGCATCAGTTATTACGGCCGGACGTACGCCGACGGCAAGAAGATCGGTTGGAAAGACGGCTTGCGGGCGATCTGGTGCATTGTGCGGTACGGACTGGCGGACTAGCGCGCTGGGTGGGCGGGTGCGACGTACTTGTCACTCATGACTTCTCCTTCCTTTGCCCGCAGTGACGGAACGCTCCCCCAACACACCGATGAACTCGCGCGACAACGGGCCGCTCGTGTTCGCCTTGGCACTGTCATCGGTACCCCTGGTTGTGCGCTTGCTTTCACCCGGCATACCGGAAGCAGGTGATGGCCTGCTGCATTTCCAGTATGCCCGTTGGTGTTGGGAGCATCCGGTGCTCCTGCTCGACCTTTGGGCGAAACCGGTTTTCACGCTTCTGGCTTCGCCCTTTGCATTGTTGGGCGCCTGGGGCATTACCCTCTTTAATGCGTTGTGCGCGGGCGCAACGGCTATTGGCATCGGGCTGATCGCAGGTGGACGGGGTGCGCGGTGGCTTGCACCACTCATGCTGATCACCGCTCCCGTGTACTTCAAAACAGTGATGGGCGGCATGACGGAAGTCCTTTTCGGCGCCGCGTCCATCGGTGTTGTGTGGCTGTTGGTGAGGCACCGGATCAAGCATGCGCTCATGCTTGCTTCCTTCATGCCGCTCATGAGGCCGGAGTGGATGGCTTTCCTGCCCTGTGTGCTGGTATTCGCCGCGGGTCGGCGCGCATGGCGCGAACTGCCTTGGATCCTGCTCGGTAGCGGTGTGTACGCCGTGCTCACCTTCGTCGTGTACGGCGACCCGCTCCGTTTTTTCACCCGTGATCCGTACGCGGGGAACTCCACGTACGGTTCGGGACCTGGGGATCATTTCATACAGCACATGGATGAGGTGCTCGGGATGCCCTTGATCGTGTTGCTCGTTGTTTGCACGGCTGCGTGGCCTGTCCTCTGGTGGAAGTCGGAACAGCGCAAGGTGATGGCGGGAATGATCCTGATCACCCTCATCCCTGCGCTGGGTGTTCTGCTCATCCACTCCTACGCGTGGTGGAAAGGCGGCCATGGCTCCCTCGGCCTGTTGCGCGTACTCAGCACCGCGATACCCTTGGTGGTACTGTTCGTATTGCACACAGGCCAACAGGTCGGGTCCGCTTGGCCGGCCATCCAGCGTACCCGCTCCCCTCTCCGTCCCGCGGCGCTGCTCTGCACCGTTGCCGTGCTCGGTTGGTGGGGCATTGCGTCGCTTACCCGGCACATCCCCATGCCGATCCCACAAGGTCCCGACCAGGAACTATTGCTTCGCGCAGGTGCACATGTCCGCGAACTCGACACGGCGGGGCGGGCCGTGGTGTGCCAGGACCCGTTGATCATATACGCCGCCGGACTGGATCCCTTCAACAGCATAAGTGCACGCATGATCTGGGATGTGGACAGGTCACAGGAAGGATTGGGGTTGGAGAAGGGGGATCTGCTGGTATGGGACGGGCACTTCTCACCCAACGAAGGAGGGCTGACCCTTGAGCGGGTGATGAACGATGTCGGCATGCGCATGGTGGAGATGCTGGTCCCTGAAGAGGATCAAGATGTTCTTGGCGGACACTCCATGGAGGTTTACATATTCCGTCGTCTTCCCGGCCAGCGGTTCGTTTCGCGCGATACGTTGTACGCATTAGGCGACACATCACCGATGGTCACGCACTTCGATACCATCGCTTGCGCTCGGGCCAGCGGCACGTTGTGCTTTGCTGGCAGTGAATTCCCCCTCACCCTGGAACATCTGCCACTCACAGGCAAGGGCAGGCTGTTCGATGAGCTCGTGCTGACGGGTGAATTGGAGGCCGCGCCGATCGATACGGTGTCCCTCTTCATCGTATTCGCTGAGAACGACGGCAACAAGCTGCTGCGTTATGACCAGGAATGCGTCACGTCAAAGGTCCTCCGGTTGCGCGCACGCATACCGCCCCGGGCGGCAGGGAGCATGAACAAACTGTATATCTGGAACCGCAACGGACAGCCCCTTGCGCTGCGATCGCTGCTTCTTACACGCACCACGTGGGAACAGGAGTAGGACCCGCACAGGGCTCATGCACATGCATGGAACAATGAACAAGGCTCGGCTGTACGGGAAGGTCAGCGTGTTGCTCTTCGGCCTCTTCCTTTTCCAACGCGTGGTGATCGATCGCCCTGTGAACACGCTCAGCTGGGACGGTTTCGGATACTGGCTGTACCTGCCGCTCACCTTCGTGCACCACGATCTTGGCATGGCGGACCCGGCCATCATCGAAGGCATCTTCAACACCTACGATCCGTCGGGCACGTTCTACCAAGCGCATCCGGCACCCACCGGGAACATGGTCATCCGGTACACCCCGGGGCTGGCCGTGTTGCATTTGCCTGGCTTCCTCATCGCACATGCATTGGCCGGGCCGTTGGGGTTCCCGGCGGATGGCTTCTCCACGCCCTACCAGTATTCGGCGCTCATCACATACGTCCTCACGGTGGTGATCGGGCTGTGGATGTTGCGCAAGGTGCTCGATGAATTGTTCGGCCCCTGGGTGGCGCTGCTGGCGTTGTTACTGATCGTGGTGGGCACCAACCTGTTGGTGTACTTCGAAACGAACCCCATGATGACGCATGGGTATTCCTTCACATTGATCGCCCTGATGCTCTGGTTGACGATCAGGTGGCATGGACAACCGCGCCTGCGGACGGCCTTGGCACTGGGCGCCACAATGGGGTTTGTGGCCCTCGTGCGACCCACCGATGCCTTGGCCGTCATCATCCCTCTTCTCTGGCCCATGCCAGGGCAGGGCTTCAAGAGCAAGATCCGGCTGATAGGATCGGCGTACCGCATGCAAGTGCTGGCCGGAGCAGCGATGGCGGCCCTGTTCGTCAGCCCGCTCTTCTTGTATTGGAAGATGTATGCGGGATCCTGGATATGGGACAGCTACCAGAACCCCGGCGAGGGACTGGACATCTTCTATCCGCACCTGCGTCAGTTCCTGTTCAGTTTCAGGAAGGGCTGGCTTTTGTATTCCCCCATGATCGCATTGGGCATGCTCGGGTGCTTCACGTTGTGGCGAACGAAAAGACCGATCGCGGTGGCCGTGATCACCTTCCTCCTGATCGACCTGTACGTGGTGTCCTCTTGGACGGCATGGTGGTATCCCGGGGCGTTCGGCCAACGGGGCATGATACAGGCCTATCCCATCATCGCGATCGGTCTGGCGGCAGGAACGGAATGGTTGATCCACAGGAGCACGCGAGTGCGGATCGTGGTGGGTGCTCTTGCTGGCGGGTGTTTCATCCTCAGTGTTCATCAATCGAGCCAGTTCCGATCGGGCATCTGGCACATTTCCCGCGAAACGAAAGCACATTATCTGGCCGCCTTCTTTGATCGGCAACACGATCCCGGGAAGGATGAGCTTCTCTTGTTGGAGCGCCCTACAGAGAGCGGATACGCGTTCACCGACACAGCCCGCTACATTATTTACAACGAAGGCCCCGGTGCGTTGGACACCACCAACCTGGAAGCCGCGCCCGAGGGCAGAACCGCCTTCCGCCTGGACCCGGACCATGCGTTCACTCCCGCTTTGGAGATCCCCTTTGAGGAACTCACGCCTACCGATCATGCCTGGCTGAAAGTGAGCGCGCGGTTCTGGTGCGATAGTCCAACGGTCCAGTGCAACACACTTCTGGTGGCGACCTTCGATCACGGTGGGAACTATGGCTACGCCACCCACGACCTGTCCACCCATGCCGATCTGCAACCACGGCAATGGAACATCGTGGACTTCTACTATCTCACTCCGGAACCACGCAGACCCTGGGACAAATTCAGGCTGTACGGCTGGTATCGTGGCGGCCCGCCTCTCTGGATCGATGATCTGCATGTGACCAGTCTTGTGCGAAAGCCGGTGTTTCCCGAATAGAAAATGCACTCCCAACATCCGACCGGCGCCGTCCCCCTTCGGCCTTCATTCCTGCTCTTCCGTGTTCGCACGTCCATCCACATGATCACGGGGATGCTCCTGCTCGCCGGATGTGGTGGACCGGACCACGATGGATCGTTCGTCACCGTTTCAGCGACGGGTTTTGAGTTGCAGGGCAAACCCTATTTCCCGTTGGCGATAAACTACATCGCGACCCTCAATGTGCACGGAGACAGCTTGTGGATCAGCCCCACCCCGAACTATGCTTCGCATGACCCGGCCATACTTGGAACAAAGGCTGCGGATGTACATGCGTTCAGGGCGGATATGGAACTGGTGCACGATATGGGATTCAACACCGTGCGGATCGTGGGATGCACCGACATACTCTTCGACCGGGACAGCGCCTGGACCATGGCGCGCACAGCAGCACATACCGATACGGCCATCTGGCTTGGCCGACCGGGCGAGTACGAACGCTACTTGGATGCCCTGGCCGGAATGATGGATGCCATACGCGACGCTGGGCTTCATCTGATCCTCCTTGCCCAGGTGCGTCCTTATCGCCCGTTGAGCGATGCGCATTTCGCACGGATCGCCGATCGCTTCGTCGATGAGCCCACCATCCTGGCCTATGACCTTTTCAACGAGCCCTTGTACTTCGATCGGCCGGAGCGCCCGAAGCGCGAAGCATGGGAGCTGCTGCGTCACTGGCGAGACCTGTTCGATGCGCATGCACCGAACCAGTTGTACACCTTGGGCCTGACGGGGATCCGTGAGACGTTCGAATTCGACCCGAACATGCTCGGTGTGGATTTCATCAGCTACCATCCGTACGAGTACGAACCCGAACAGGTGCGCAATGAACTGCGCTGGTACCACAACAATGTTGATGTACCCTGGATCATCGGTGAAACGGCGATCCCTGCGGACAACGACTCCGTTCCCTTTGAAGAGCAGAGGGCATTCGCGGAAAAGACCTTGCGTCAAAGCCGTGCATGCGGTGCGATCGGCTATTCCTGGTGGCAGTACCAGGATGTGCTCTGGAACCGCTTCCATGCGGACCATATGGGGGTGCTTGACCGCAATGGCGTGACACGCACTTCGATGAGCCACTTTGAAGTGAGGGGTACGCCGAAGCCCGTGGTCGAAGCGATCCGCCATTTCGACCCATGGCTCGATCCCGGTGAATGCCTGTGCCTGCCGAACTACCTCAATTATTCAGAGGGCCGGATGTGCAAAGTGAGCGGTCGTTTGGTGGATATGGAGGGCAACCCGATCAACGAAGGCACCATCATCGCGTGGAACGAGCACTGGTCCGCCAGCCATCACAGCACCAGCGGTGCCGATGGCCGGTTCGAGGTGCGCTCACCGTTCTGGCTCCACCACTGGATGGTCAGTGCTACCAGATACAGCATGGATCGCGGCGATTGCGACCCGAATGGTTTCCGGCGCGCTGCGGACGGGATCCCCGCCTATGAGCTGGGCGACATCGTGCTGGAACGCTTGCCGTTCATCGACTGATCACTTTCGCGTTCGCTCAAAGCGGAACAGGCAACCCGCATCCACCGTTGGCGTGCGCGCCACGAGCCGAAGGGATATGCTGTCCAGGGTCACGTACATCCCATTGTCGGCCCGGATGGCAGTTCGCCCATCGGCCTGCTCTTCCAATTTGAACACACCCATATCGCCAAGACGATCGCTGATGGCCACCAAGCCGCTGTCGCGGAACAGTTCAGCGCTCAGGAACAGATCGGTGTGCGCAACGAACGCGTGGTCGGTTGAGGAAAGGCGCAGGCGAACGAAGGTTTCCCATTGTTGCGCTGTTGCCTTGTCGGCGATGGCTTGCTCCTGTTTCGTGACATCCACGCATACGTACTTGCCGTTCGCGGCCACGATGTGAACGGTGTCCGCGTCGAGTATGGGCCGATGGATGTTGTTCATCACGCGAATACCGCTTGAAGTTGTGCCGTTGAACGCGCACCACGCGTCCAGCGAACGTTGATCCTGGCGATCCCAGAATTGCATGTAGTTCCCGGGATAGCTGCCCGTGTACGCATTGACAATGGGGATCCCCGACTGCTGGGCAGCCAGCATGGCGGTGAGGTGCATGCGGATGCTCCGCTCGTGATCCTCATCGAAGTCCAGCACCCCGCGTGCAGGTGTGTAGGCAATGGCCGAAGCAGTGGCATCCTTCTGCAGTTGCATGTCCAGGACAGCACGATCAACCAACGCCCTGGCGGCATATTTGTCATAGCGGTTCAGTTCACGGGTGTCGATCATGTTATCGACGACAACTGCGATGGGCAAGCACGCCCCGATGACCAAGCTCGACCACGGCTTGTGTGCACCAGCACTGAAGACCATGACCATCAGCGCCACGAAGTACATGACCTGCACGTTGATGATCCGGTCGATGGCCCGCATGGCACCGAAACCCGGTATGTGGTGGATCAGCGCGTAGAGTGTGAAGTCGCCGATGCGTAAGGAGAACAACGTGCTGAAGAAAAGGGCGGTGGTGAGCAGAACGATGGGGCGCTTCAACGTGGCCTCAGCGCGCCACTTCCACAGAACGAATGGCAGCAACAGGATCGCGATCCAAGGCACCGCTCCCACGAACAGGAAGTGGCTCCATGGGGCGGCGGCGGCGAACCCGGAATGCGTCGAAAGACTGCGCCAGGAAAGTGCCCCGGGATGGGTGAAGAAGTAGGATCGCACTTGGGGGATGGCGGCCTTCACCTCCGCGAATCCTCGCATGCCCGTGGCTTCAGCCACACGCATGTAGGGCGCCATCAATGGCCATAGCAGCAAGAAGGCCATCACCAGTACAGCAATAGGTCGGGCGACGGATCGCCATCCGCCGGACAGCGGACGCGCCCGGATGATCTTGCGGAAGTCGAGGATCCCGTGGGCGATCACCAGGAACAAGAGCCCGTAGCATAGGAAGAAGCCCAGGTACAGGCCACAATAGAACTGGTACACGACCGCCAGTGCGGTCAGCAGCATGTGCTTCGCGCGCCCAGTGTGCAGCCATTGCCAACAGAACCAGAACGCCAGGGGCACCATGAACTTGGGGAACACCTGTACATGGTCCATCTGGCCGAGCATGTGTATGCCGAAGGCGAACACGTACGCACCGCACGCCGACAGCACGGACCGATTCGACCAGCGGAAAAGCGCGCCGAAGCAACAGATGTAGTTGAGCGAGAAAAGCGCGAGGATCCAGAGCTGGTAGGCTGACTCGCGGTTGAATCCGGCATGGCGGAAAAGCGAGTAAAGCGGCGCGGTGCCCAGGAGGTTATCGCTCAGTGCGATCACGTTCTTGTATGGGTACATGAACGGCGCATCCCAATAGTGGGGCACTTTGCCGGAGGCATACTGGTGAAAGTGCTCGAGGACGTAATTGTTGAAGCGCGAATCGCCGAGATCGCCCGGGATCAATGCACGGCTGGGGTCGAAGACGGCCAACGGGACGGTCCATGTACCGTATGCGAACAACACGAAGGGCCCCGCGACCGCCAACAACTTGTTCAACCGCCCCGGAAGCCGGCCAATGATGGATGTGCGCATCAAACCAGCATGATGTTCTCCGCCGCGATCAACGGAAGTCCATGCAAGCGCAGATAAACCTGTACCGTAGCCACCACATCCTTCTTGCAATAGGCGGCGATGCGCTCAAGGTCCTTCTCCTCGTAATACACGCGCGCCACATCGCTGCCCTTGATGTCGCCTTTGGGCGAAGGGATGCCCAGGACATGGGTGAGCAGTTCCAATGAGGTGTAGTGCTTGCGGTCGCCGAACTTCCACAATTCCAAGGTGTCCTCGTGCGGGACTTCCCAAGGCTTCTTGCCAGCGATGTCCAACTGGAGCGGAAGGGTGATCCCGTGTATCACGCAGCGACGAGCGAGGTAGGGGAAGTCGAATTCCTTGCCGTTGTGCCCGCACAACCGGTGATCGGCGGTGTGGAACCGTTCGTTCAAGAGGGTGACGAATTCGAGCAGCAGCGCGCGTTCATCATCCCCGTGGATGGTCTTCACGCGCAACTTGCGGTCGGTCTTGCTTGCTGTCAGGAAACCCACGCCGATGCAGATGATCTTGCCGAACTCGCTGAGGATGCCGCCTTTGTCGCGGTGCATCTGTTCGTCGGTCTTGCCATCGCGCTCGCGTTCATGCCGCGTCTTGTCGCTGAACAACGCTTGTGTGCGTTCGTCCATCTCGTCCCAGCGGTACACCTGCGGCACCGTCTCGATGTCGAGGAAGAGGACTTTGCTCGGATCGACCATTTCAAGTGTCACGCTTCAAGGCTCAAACTACAAGCTTCAAATGAAAGGCGAACACCGATCCATCGTGTAGTTGACGCTGGGATCTTGAAGCAGACCACACCCCTCTCCGTCCCTTCGACTTCGCTCAGGGCGGGCTCCTAGGGGCCGGGGGTGAAGCTCATTCGATCATCACCCCGCGCTTGTTGATCAAGGGCACGCTGGTGAAGTGCTCGTCGCTGATGCTCTCGGGGAGGAAGATGTACTTCCTGTCGAAGATGGTGTTGTCCACATAGAAGCTGAGCCAATACTGGTTGTTCAATGCGAACACATCCTCCATGATGCGTTCGATCCGCGCGTAGCTCAGGGGCTCCAGTTCCTGGATGAAGTGGCGCAGTTCGCTGGTCTTCACCTGCTCGTCCTTCACCTGTCCATAGCCACGCGAACTCACCAGCACATTGGTGATCGATACATCCTTGCGGTTCAACAGGTACACGTACCAAGCGGGTGCTCCCTCTTCGTCCTCTTCACGCACCACGGCCATCGATACGCCCTCGACTTTCGGTAGCACAATGTCCTTCTTCATGGCGGCGCAATTCTCTGCCCTGATCAACCAGCCTGCGCGGTGATGTTCCGTGCGATCCTGATCCACTCGAACACGTCGGTGGGGTGGCCGAACTTGTTCACCTCTTCGCGCTTCATTCCGGTGCGCACCAGCACCGTGCGCTCATGCGGTATCACCACCACGTATTGGCCATGGAAGCCGCGGCAGTAATAGATGGGTTTGCCATCCAGTTCCGCCAGCCACCAGAAATAACCGTAGCGCTTGTTGGGTCCGGTGCCGTCCTGCAGGTCAGCGGGCGTGATCGAGGCTTGCCAGAATTCCACCGGCAGGATGCGGGTGCCGTGCCACATCCCGCTATCGAGGTACAACTGTCCGATGCGTGCAAAGTCGCGGGCCGTGGCGTACAAACAGCAGAACGCCTTGAAGTCACCATCCTCGCGGTCTTTGCCCCAATACGCCGCGTGCTCCGCGCCCAGCGGCTTCCAGATCTTCTCCTCCACCAATCTGTCCAATGGCTGTCCATGGATGCTCTCCAGCACCTCGGCCATGATCTGGGTGCCCCCGCTGATGTAATCGAACTTGGTGCCCGGCGTATCGCGACAAGGCTGGCCGAGCGAGAGATCGCGCACGTGGTCCCCATAGTACCCGCGTGCGTTGTCGCTGAACGGGTTCGCACCGCTCTCGCTCCAGTCCAGTCCGGTGCTCATGGTGAGCACCTCGCGCAGGTTGATGTCTTTCTTACAGGGATCATTGTCGAACTCCGGCAGGAACTCCCCGACTTTCCGGAACACATTGTCCAGTTTCCCCTCCTGCATGGTGATACCCGCGAGCAAGCTCACATAACTCTTCGCCACGCTGAAGCTGTTGCTCACGCTGTCCTTGTTCCAGCCGCTCCAGTAGTTCTCGTACAACAGGCTGTCGTTCTTGATCACCACGAAGCCGACCGAGAAGAGGTCCTTCAGCTTCTGTTCATCTGCGGGCGCCAGCGACACCCTTCCGTTGCTGCCATGCACCGGCCAGGGCTGCGGGGTCGTAGCGCTGATCGTGGTATACGGGAAGAAGTCGCGGTCGTCGACCTCGGGGCCGGCGCGACCGATCAAATAGGTGAAGCGCACCCCGCTGATGACATGGCCATTGCCCGTTGCATACAGCAACCCGATGATGACGATCAGGATCGCGCCGAGCCAGAGGATGAACTTTCTGAGGATGCGCATGGAGCGAATGTAGATGTGCCCGTGTTCAGCCGACCATCTCCACATCGAACAGATCCGCCAACTCAAGCTTTAAGCGATCCTTCACTTCGTTCATGTCCACTTCGCGGCCAAGCTCTTTGGCCAGACTTGTCACACCCTTGTCGGCGATGCCGCACGGAACGATGCTCTCGAAGTAGCTCAGATCCGTGTTGACGTTGAACGCAAAGCCGTGCATGGTGACCCAGCGACTTGCGCGGATGCCGAACGCGCAGATCTTCCTGGCCTTGGCGGGGTCGCCGGCATCCAGCCAAACGCCGGTGAGGCCTTCAATGCGATCGCCCTTGATGCCATACACTTCCAACGTGCCGATGACCGATTCCTCAAGCGTCCGGAGGAACCGGTGGATATCGGTGAAGTGGTGATCGAGATCGAAGATGGGGTAGCCCACGATCTGGCCCGGCCCGTGGTAGGTGATGTCGCCGCCGCGATCGATCGGGAAGAATTGCACGCCGTGTTCGCGCAGGCCTTCTTCATTCAACAGTAAGTGGCTCTGCTTGCCGCTCTTGCCCAACGTGTACACGTGAGGGTGCTCGCAGAACAGCAGGTGGTCCTGGGTCGGCGTTTGTTGTTCCTGGGGCAGCTCCCGGTTGGTCACCTTCCGGTCGATGGTGTCCTTGAACAACCTTGCCTGCAGCTCCCACGCTTGGGCGTAGTCGATCAGACCAAGATCCCGGAAGCTGACCTGCCGAATGGATGTTCTTACCGCCACGGCGCAAATGTCGCATCCCGGTCATGGTCGGGAGGACACAATGAGAACAGGTGTAGAGCCCGGGCCCTACTTCACCTCGGCCAACTTCCCCTTCAGCATGTTGATCACGCCGATCTCGGTGGGGTCCACGCCCTTCTTCCCGGCCCAGTAGAAGCTCACCCAATCGCCCAGATTGATGAGATACAGCTGGCGCGCGAAGGAAGTATCCCCTTTGCTCCAAACATCGTGGATGTGCGGGGTGTACTTGCGGATGACCTCCTTGTTGATCTCCATACGCATCTGGCTGCGCTCGTGATCCTCCTTGTGGCGGAAGATCACCACGGCCACCTCGTCGCTACCGCCGGCCCAGCCCACCAGTTCGTTGTGGTTCATTTCCGGTATGGCGTGGTGCCAGCAAAGCTCCTTGCTGTTCTCGTTCACCTGCTGCCGGAAGCGCGTGCTCACCGCTTCGGTGGAGGCTTCACTATAGATCACCAACCGCTTGCCAACGAGTTTTTCCGTCAGCTCCATTGCGGCCTTCTTGATGTCCTCCTTGTCGTTCTCCAACATCAACGCGGCCGTCTTGATCGCGCCTTCGAAGCCATCGCCGATGATGCCGAAGTGGTTCAGGATGAAGAATTGCTGCACCAGCGAATACGCCAGCATGGTACGCGGTGGGTTGCCGCCGGGGATCACGATATGGTCCAATCCCTTCGCCTTGGCGATCTCCAACATCTTGCCGCCGCTGGTGATCGTTACCACACGGGCACCCTTGGCCAGCGCTTGCTCCATGGCCGCGAGCGTTTCCTCGGTGTTGCCGCTGTAGCTGCAGGCGATCACCAGGCTCTTGTGGTTCACATAGCCCGGCAGATAGTAGTTGTTGAACACCTCGATCGGGCACTTGGCCTCCCTGTGCACCAGTTGCGCCGCGATACGCCCCCCGATGCCGCTGCCACCAAGACCTGTCACCACCACATTGCTGTATGGCCCACCGGGGGCTTTCAGTTGAGCCTTCCGGCCGATCTCCAATGCTTCCTTCAGTTGGCGCGGGAATCCTTCAATGAGTTGCTGCATGTGCTGTCCCGAATTGCTTGGGTGTCGATGTTGTTCGAGGCGAAAATAGGCGCGTCCTACGACGAACGTTCACCCGGAGTTGCCCCGGATAACTTCGCCGCTCTTTTCCCGGAACCCATGTCCGAACAACTCAGTGACCAGGAGCAGGTGCGCCGCGAAGCCCTGTTGAAGCTCCGCGCACTTGGTATCGAGCCCTTCCCAGCAGTGGAGTATCCCGTCAGCCACACCGCCAAGCAGGTGAAGGAATTGTTCGAAATGGCCCCCTCCGGCTCCCCCAGCGGGGGAGAGATCCCAGTGATCAATGTTGTGTTGGCCGGGCGCATCATGAGCGTGCGCGTGATGGGCAAGGCTTCGTTCGCGGTGCTGCGCGATCACACCGGCGATCAGCAGATCTACATCGCCCGCGATGAGGTTTGTCCCGGCGAAGACAAGACGCTGTACGATGAAGTGTGGCGGCACCTGTTGCATCTGGGCGACTTCATCGGGGTGAAGGGGCACATGTTCCGCACACGTACTGGCGAGATCACCGTGCATGTGAAGGAACTGACGGTGCTCGCCAAGGCCTTGCGTCCGCTGCCCGTGGTGAAGACGGACGAGGCGGGCAACGTACACGATGCCTTCACGGATCCCGAACAGCGCTACCGTATGCGTTACGTGGACCTGAACGTGAACCCCGGCGTGAAGGAGACCTTCCTCAAGCGCTCGCGCATCATCACCGCCATGCGCGCCACCATGGACGAGGCCGGATACCACGAAGTGGACACACCGGTCCTGCAGCCGATCCCCGGCGGCGCAGCGGCGCGGCCCTTCACCACGCACCACAATGCGCTGGATGTGCCTCTGTACCTGCGCATCGCCAACGAACTCTACCTGAAACGCCTCATCGTTGGTGGCTTCGATGGCGTGTTCGAGTTCAGCCGCAACTTCCGCAACGAGGGTATGGACCGGACCCACAATCCGGAGTTCACCATCATGGAACTCTATGTGGCATACAAGGATTACGGCTGGATGATGGGCTTCATGGAGCGCATGCTCGAACGAGTGTGTATCGCTGCCAACGGCTCATCGTCGACGACGTTCCGCGAGAACACGATCCATTTCACGGCGCCGTTCAAGCGCATCACCATGTGCGGTTCGATCCAGGAGAAGACCGGCAAGGATGTATTGGAAATGGATGAAGCCGGATTGCGTTCGCTCTGCGCCGCGCACCACGTCCACGTGGAGCCGAGCATGGGCAAGGGCAAGTTGATCGACGAGCTCTTCAGTGCGTTGGTGCAGCCCGAGTTGATCCAACCGACGTTCGTCACCGACTTCCCGTTGGAGATGAGCCCGCTGTGCAAGAAGCACCGCACCGACCCACGCTTGACCGAGCGCTTCGAGCTGTTCGTGAACGGTTTCGAACTGGCCAACGCCTACAGCGAGCTGAACGATCCGATCGATCAGCGGGAGCGCTTTGAAGAGCAGCTGAAGTTGCAGCAACGCGGCGATGACGAAGCAATGTTCATCGACCAGGATTTCCTGCGCGCGCTGGAGTACGGCATGCCCCCGACTTCCGGAGTAGGCATCGGCGTGGACCGCTTGGTGATGCTGCTCACCGGCAACACCACGATCCAGGAAGTGCTGCTGTTCCCGCAGATGCGGCCGGAGAAGGTCTGACCTCACCCTGCCCTCTCCAAAGGAGAGGGACCGACGGTAGCCCGGGGCAACCGTGTTTCAGCCAAAAGCATCCTTGGACATCCTGATCCCATGCAGCGATGCGCAAGGCCGTGTCACGCACTCTGACCCTCTCCTTTGGAGAGGGCAGGGTGAGGTTACTCCACCCGCTCGACGCTGATCATCAGGTCCCCGACCACGATCCGCTGCACCACGTCCATACCGCTCACCACGTCACCGAACTTGGTGTAGTGCCCATCGAGGTGCGGTGTGGGTACGTGCGTGATGAAGAACTGGCAGCTCTCCGTATCGCGACCGGCGGAAGCAAGGCCCACGGAGCCCGCCGTGAAGCCAGTGGAGCCGATCTCCGTGCGCAAGGTCCATGGCATGCCGCCGTAACCATCGCCTCGCGGGCAACCGCCTTGGATCACGAAATTGGGTACCACCCGGTGGAAGGACTTGCCGTTGAAATAGCCAGACGTGACAAGTGAATCGAAAACGAGACTGCTGCCCGGGGTTTCGTTCACGTTGGTGGCAATGATGATGTCGCCCTTGGTGGTGACGATACGATACTGTTGACCTTGCTTCAGCTGTAGAAGCCGCTCGCGGGGGATAGGATGATTGAACAGCGGCGCTTGATGTTCGGGCGGTGGAAGTCCGTCGCGCTTGGCGATGACTTGTTGAAGCAGTTGGAGTGTTTCAAGATCACGGATCGGATGCAGCGGTTTCCGTGCAATGGTGACAACAGTATCGGGCAACATGATCCGGATAGCGGAACTATCCTCCTGCGCAAACTGGTCACAGGCGAAGGCGATCAATCCTGCATCGCCTGTCATCATTGCTGAACGCAACACATCACCGAGCATTGCGAATTGAGCTTCACGTGAAGCATAACGCGCGCGCTTCATGTTCTCCCTCACCCGTTCCACGGCCAACTCAGCGGCGGCCAACCGGACCACCGCTGGATCGTTCGACCTGAAACGACCCACCAGAACGGGAAGCATGTCTTCGTCGGGATCATTGGCTTGCGCACGCAACAAGTCCGCTTGCGTGTACGGGTCGAGCGGTTGTGCGGACATGCTCTTCAGCCAGCCCCGCGCGACTTGTCGTGTCCCTTCTTCGCCGTGCTTCAGGGCCAGACCGTACAGGGCGAGCCGTATGTGCGGAGAGGCCTTTTCCTGCCCGACCAACCATAGGCGATCACCTTCAAGTCCTTCCTGTTTCCGCAACCCGTCCACAGCCGTGAGTGATGCTCCGGGATCAACGTCCTCCAATGCCTTCCAAAAGATGCTGTCACCGATCCGGCCCCATGGTTTGTCGGCACCCAATGACCGTAACGCGGCGATACGGATGCTCGCGTCCTTGCTCAACGCAGCGGAATCGAGCAACAACCTGTGGGTCGCTGAGTTCTCGTCGGTACGCAGCGCGGACATGAGCGCACGAACGGCGACGGGGTCACGCTCCGCTCGCAGTGCTAGTAACAGATCATTCGCATGAGCGGTCAACTCTTCCTGCGGAAGACGGGGCAATTGATAGACCGCGCGCATCCGGATGTCCTTGTCGTCACTTTCCAGATAGCTCATCAGGAACATGGCGTCGTGCTTGCGCAATGCCAGCTCAGCCCTGAAACCGGCCTGGTACATCAACTGCTTCGTGGCGACATCCTGTTCAGTTTCCGCGGCGGCGTTGAGAAGTTCAAGCCCGGCACTATCAGCAACCAGTCCAAAGGCATAAGCCGCCTGGCCGCGCACAGCAGCAAATGGATCCTTGAGCGCGGTGATCAAACAAGGTCTTGACGTGCTGTCCTGTACACTCGCCATGGCCAGTGCCGCGGCCTCACGCACGGTTCCGGAGGTATCCTGTAACATCGAGCACAGCGCCTTTGTGTCGCGATGCTCTTGGGCCTCAAGCACAGCCCAAAGCCGGTCGTCGGACCATTTGTTCAGTGGTTTGCGCTGTTGGTCTGCTTCACCGGAAGTCGTGGCGCCACCGCACGAAAGCAGGGCGGCAAGTGGTAAAGCGAGTAGAAGAGCGTTGGCGTTGGGCAGGTGGGTCATTGGCACATGGGCACATGGACTAATGGTCACATGGACTTCGGCCAAACTAACCGTTGCGTCCACGATCTTCGCCCGCCGCCATGGACGCCTACAGCACCATCAAGTATGACTGCCGTCACTTCCAAGGCCACATACCGTGCAAGCCTAACAAGCTGCGCGGCAAAGTGTGCGGCTCGTGCGATGAGTACGTACGCACCAGCAAGCGCATCCTGTTCATCAAGCTGGGCGCGATCGGGGACGTGATCCGTACCACACCGTTGGTAACGCGCTTCCGCAGCGAGTACCCGGATTGCCGGATCAGTTGGATTACCCATTCACCGGCCATCCTGCCCAAGAGCGCCGTGGATGACATCTGGAGGCTGGACACGGAAGCGATCCTGAAAGCCGAAAGCCTGCCGTGGGACATCGCCATCAACCTGGACAAGGACGTAGAGGCCTGCGCGCTGCTCGCACGCACCAACGCCAAGCAGAAGTTCGGCTTCACGCTGCGCGACGGGCATATCGATGCCGCGACACCCGCCGCTCAGCACAAACTGGTGACGGGCTTGTTCGACAACCTCAGCAAGGCGAACACCAAGAATTACTTGGAGGAGATCTTCGAGGTGTGTCATCTCGATTTCCGTGGCGAGGACTACCTGCTGGATGCCGATCCGAAGTTGCTGGCGAAGTGGAAACACCTGCGCGGCGAGGCGAACGGTAAACCTGTTGTCGGCCTCAACACCGGCTGTGGCGAACGTTGGCGCACACGCCTTTGGCCCGAGGAGAATTGGGTGGCCTTGATCGAAGGCTTGCAGCAAGCCGGCTGCTACCCGATGGTGCTGGGCGGGCCCGACGAACATGGACTGAACACGCGCTACCAGGAACGCACGGGCTGTGCCTATCCGGGTCATCACAGTCTGCAGGACTTCATCGCGATCAGCGCCCAATGCGATGTGATCGTTACCCAGGTGAGCATGATGATGCACATCGCCATCGGCCTGAAGAAACCCATGGTGCTCTTCAACAACATCTTCAACCGTCACGAGTTCGAGCTGTACGGCCGTGGTGTGATCGTGGAACCGACAACGGGTTGCGATTGCTACTATGGCAACACGTGTACGCGGTCGCGCGGATGCATGCACGACATAGCGGTGGAGCCCGTGCTCGCGCACATTGCCAAGCTCGCTGGGAAGTGAGGATCGCCTACCTCAGCACGTTCCATCCGTTCCGCGGTGGCATCGCGCAGTTCAATGCGGCGCTGTACAGGACGTTGGAACACGAACACCAGGTGAAGGCCTACACCTTCACACGTCAATACCCGGAATTCCTCTTCCCCGGCAAAACGCAAATGGTGCAGCCGGACGACAACGCCGACGCTGTGCCATCGCAGCGCCTGCTCGATACCGCATGGCCGCTGAACTGGCCACGAGCGGCGCGCATCATTGCCAAGGACCAACCGGACCTGCTGTTGATGAAGTACTGGATGAGCTACTTCGGCCCGTCCTTGGGTTACGTGGCCGGTCATCTGAAACGGCGTGGCACAAAGGTGCTCACGGTGCTGGACAATGTGCTGCCGCACGAGCGCCGCATCATCGATGTGCCGTTCACCAAGTACTTCCTGAACCGCAACCACGGCTTCATCGCCATGAGCGAAAAGGTGAAGCGCGATCTCCTGAGCCTGCGGCCCGGTGCGCCGGTGCACTTCATGCCGCACCCGCTGTACGATCACTTCGGCGCTTCCATCCCACGCGAAGAAGCTGCGCGGAAGCTCGGCCTTGATCCCGCATTGCGCACGGTACTCTTCTTCGGCCTCATCCGCGACTACAAGGGGCTCGATCTGCTCATTGAAGCCTTTGCGCAACTGGGCGAGGGCCACCAATTGCTGATCGCCGGTGAGCCCTATGGCGACTTCGCGAAGTACCAACGCATGATCGATGCTCATCCGTTGCGGCACCGCATCGTTGCGCACGCCCGGTACATCGGCGATACCGAAGTGCCGGCCTTCTTCAGCGCGGCCGACTGCCTGGTGCTGCCGTACAAAGGGGCCACGCAGAGCGGGATCACGGCTATTGCCTTCCACTTCGGCGTTCCGGTAATCGCCACCGACGTGGGCGGGCTTGCGGAGATCGTGGAGCACGAGCGCACCGGGTTGATCGTAGCGAAGCCGGATGCAAGGGCCATTGCCGAGGGCATCAAGCTCTACTTCACCGGCGACAGGTCGCAGCGGTTGCGGGGCAATTTCGCGCAGGTGAAGCAGGAACTCTCGTGGGAACGCTTCAGCGAGGGGCTGTTGAAGTTCGCGGCCACTCTGTGACCGTTCGCGTATGGCGATGCGGATACCATCTTCGCAGACCCAAGCCACAGCCCTTGGTTCCCCATGACAAGATCACTACTGTCGATCGTCCTTCTCTCGGTTCTCTCCGTTCCCGTTCATGCTCAGTGGATGAGCGATGAGGACGCGCGCTCGCAGATGCAGTACGATGTGCAATACCTCGCCAGCGACCTCCTCGAAGGCCGCGAGGCAGGCACCAAGGGCGAGAAACTTGCCGCTGACTACATCATGACGAAGTTCCAGAACGCTGGACTGATACCTTACGGCGACAGCGTCACGTACCTGCAGAAGTTCGCGTTTGCTGCACATCCCGTCCTGGGTCCAAAGAACAGCCTGCAGCTGGGGCGTAAGAAGTTCAAAGAGGGCGATGAGTGGTTCCCGATGGCCTACAGCGACACGGGTGTGGTGTTCGGCAAATTGATGAAGGTGGGCTACGGGATCGAAGCACCACAATTGGGGCGCAACGATTACGACGGCGTGGATGTGAAGGGCTGGGTGGCCGCCATCAGCATCAGTTCGCCCGATGGCGTTCATCCGCACAGCAAATACATCGAGCACAACGATCTGCGCAAGCGTGCGGAACTGGCGATCAGCAAGGGGGCGGTGGCCGTGCTGTTCTACAACGACGACAAGGACGCCGAGTCGCCGGAGTTCCGGCTGAGCGAGAAGGTGCAGCCCGTGGACGCGCCGGTGATCTTCCTCCAGGGTAACCTGCACGAAGGGCTGATCGTGGATGGCAATCCCATCGTCATCAGCACCGACATCATCCGCGAACAACGTACGGCGATGAATGTGGTAGGCTACTTGGACAACGGGAAGGAGAACGTGGTGGTGATCGGTGCCCATTTCGATCACTTGGGCTACGGCGATGAAGGTTCACTCTACCGCGGCGAACCTGCGATCCACAATGGTGCGGACGACAATGCCAGTGGTGTGGCCGTACTGATCCAGCTGGCCAACGACCTGAAGGAGATGGACCAGGCGCGCGGGAACGACTATGTTTTCATCGCCTTCAGCGGCGAAGAGAAAGGGCTTTACGGCAGCAACTGGTGGACGAAACACCCGACCGTACCCATTGACAAACTCACGTACATGATCAACCTCGACATGGTGGGCCGCCTCGACTCGTCCAAGACCATCGCCATCAGCGGCGTGGGCACGTCACCCAGTTGGGCGGGGATCGAGAAAATGAGGATCAATGGGTTGAAAGCGAAAACGAGCGTTAGTGGGATCGGGCCGAGCGATCACACATCCTTCTACTTGAAGGATGTTCCGGCGGTCCACTTCTTCACCGGCAGCCACAGCGACTACCACAAGCCCACCGACGATGTGGAGAAGGTCAACTTCCCCGGGATGCTCGACATCGCGCGTTACATCGAGAGCCTGATCGTATCCCTGAACGACGACCCGAAACTCACCTTCACCAAGACGCAGGACGCCGACAGCACCGAAACCCCGCGCTTCACTGTTACGCTTGGTGTGGTGCCCGACTACATGTACGATGGCAAAGGGATGCGGATCGACGGCGTAACCGAAGGCAAGCCTGCCGCAGCTTCGGGATTGAAGGTCGGCGACGTGGTGGTGAAGCTCGGGCCGCAGGATATCAGCGACATGATGAGCTACATGAAAGCACTGGGCTTGTTCAAGAAGGGCGAGAGCACACAGGTGACGGTGCTGCGTGATGGCAAGCCGATGACCACCGACATCACGTTCAAATGAGCGGTGCGCGGATCGCGGTCATCGGCGCGGGCAGCTGGGGAACAGCGTTGGTGAAGTTGCTCACCAGCACCCAGCAACGCGTAGGTTGGTGGGTGCGGCGAAAGGAGACCATTGCGCATATCAAGAAGTACGGCCACAACCCGGACTATATCAGCGCTGCACAGTTCGATGTGGACCGGCTTGCGATGAACGAGGACATCCATGCGGTCGTAAAGGGCGCGGATACCTTGATCATCGCCGTGCCTTCCGCCTTCTTGAAGGGCGCGCTGGATCAGCTCGACAAGTCGGAGCTCGCCGGAAAAACCGTCTTCAGCGCGGTGAAGGGGATCGTGCCCGAAACGAACCAGATCGTTGGTGAATACCTATTCGATCACTGGGGCGTGGCGAAGCAGAACTTCGGCGTGATCTGCGGCCCCTGCCACGCGGAGGAAGTCGCGATGGAGCGATTGAGCTACCTCACCATCGCCAGCCAGGACGTCAAGAACACGAAGGCCATGGGCGACGCGCTCAACGGGCGCTTCATGAAGACCACTTTGAGCGATGACATCTACGGCACCGAGTACGCGGCGATCCTCAAGAACGTGATCGCTGTTTGTGCGGGCATCAGCGTCGGGCTCGGCTACGGCGACAACTTCCGTGCGGTGCTGGTGAGCCGCGCGATCCAGGAGATCGATCGCTTCGTGAAGGCCGTCCATCCCATCGACCGTGACATCAATGAGCCCGCCTACCTCGGCGATCTGTTGGTGACAGCGTATTCAACCTTCAGCCGCAACCGTGAATTCGGCAACATGATCGGCAAGGGCTACAGCGTGCATGCCGCTCAACTGGAAATGAACATGGTGGCCGAGGGCTATTACGCCGTGAAGTGCGTGCACGAGATCAACGGCAAGTTGAACGTGGACATGCCGATCACCGAGGCCACGTACCGCATGCTGTACGAGCGCATGGCGCCGATCATGGAAATGCGGCTGTTGAGCGATCGCTTGGCGTGAGGGTCGGTTGTCTGTCAATTGACAACCAACATTGAACTGAGCCGCACCCCGGACCTATCTGTAGCAACCAAGCAGTACATGCCAGGTGCGAACTGCACGGTCGTCGTTCCGATCAGCTGGAATGTGGCTGCTCCGTTCGGTACGGTCTGCTGAAGCAACAAGCGGCCGTCAGATCCCCGGACCTCGATGTGGTCAATTTGAAAATCCGGCGGGGCCGCAACGATGAACGCATTGCCAGCCTGCACCGGATTGGGCCAAACGCTGATACGAGTCGCGTCTTTCAGGGATTCCGGGATCGAAGCCACCTGATATCCGGGCAGGGGGACATAGCCTGCGAGAGCAACATCTTCGTCTGACGAGGCCCACCACTGCGATGGACCATTGCCAATAGCGATCACCTTACCATCCGGGAGCACACAAATGCTCTTCGCAAGATGCGAGTCGCTGATGTTATGTCCAGCCAATCCATCGCCACCGAATGAAACCACCAGGCCGCCGCTAGGGGCGAAACATGCAACGCTCATGTCCGGATCGGTTGGTACAGTTGGAAGCGCCGCAGCTACCACAATGCGACCGTCAGGAAGCAGTGCCATATCATGGAAGGCGTCATAGATGTAGCTCGAATAGCCGTTCAGAACAACTCCACCCGATCCAAAAGTGTTGTCCAAAGAACCATCCGGAAGAAGTCGCACAAGGGCAAGCTCTTTTGATGTAGGATTCGTTTGTGTTGCAGTACCCCCTATAAGGACCGTGCCATTGGACAATAGCGCGATGCGCTTGGCCACTGATCCATCAAGAAGTGAGGTCAGGGAGACCCCACTATTGCCAAAATCCGTATCCACGGTTCCATCCGGATGGAAGCGCATCACGGCGAACTGGTTCGATGCGCAAAGTCCTGATATCAGGAACTTCCCGTCGGGTTGCACGACGATGTCCGTTGGTTCGCTGATCGGGGCGTTCGGGTGAAGCTTGATGCCGAAGTTGCCGAACGTTGTATCCAAGATACCAGCAGCCGTGTACCTGAAAAACATCAGGTCGCGATCCGCGGATGGCCAATAATATCCGCATCCAAGGATATTGCCATCCGGAAGTACGGCGATACCGGTGGCCCGGGAAGGGCCATCGGGGCCAACGGAGACGAACGTGAGTCCCCCGGTCCCGTATGAGTTATCCAGCGCACCCGTATCCGTGAGCCTGAACGTGACCAGCTGGTTGTAGATCGGGTCGGTATAGAAATACTCGTACTCGTATCCCACTCCAACGATCTTCCCGTCGGGCTGTAGCGCTATGTCTTCGAGATAGTCGCCACCGGTGCAAAAGTTCACCACGGATATCCCTTGATCCCCGAACCCGGGATCAAAGGCACCCCATGCATCGAAACGGGCAACGACTACGGAGCCGTTGTTCTGATAAACCTTCCCTAAACGGCAAGCGACAAGGATGCGCCCATCGGGTTGTGCCAAAGACTCGGTCACTACATCAGACTCCATGCTGATGTAATGTTGAGCGATCCCATTCGACCCGAACGAGTACCACGGATCGCCATCCTGCGAATGCACGACCGGCAAGTTGAACCACAGAACGAGGGCAAGAGAGGCCCGGCGATGGATCATTAGACGAATGTAGCGACCTGGGTTGGCTCTGTTGCACTGCTCCAGCTGGGACTTCTTCGGTCCAGACGCCATGCGGACAGTGGAACATTACTTGAAGCATCTGCACCACTTCTGCGACGGGTCGCATTGTGGAGCGTCGCTCCTGTATCACTGCACTGCCGAGCGTTCGCTCAGTCGACAAGCATCCGCAGAGCGGACGTACCGCATTCGCTGCGCACCTGCACGACGTAACAGCCTGTCGGTAGCATCCCCGAGCCAACCAGTCGAAACCCGTCTCCTGAGTGCTCGGTGGTCACGGTCATGGTCCGTCCGGAGAGATCCTGCACCTCCACTGCGATCGAGGCCACGCTCCCGCATCCGATGGACACGTAGACATCTTGATCGGTAGTGGGTACCGGGTAGATCGATACTGCGGTGGTATTGCTCCGCGTGGTGATCGCCATGCCCAGCGGCTCCAGCGAATAACGCATGGCGCCGATCTCCGTGGCATTCAGGTCGGCCAGCACCACAATTGCCGAATCACCTTGCGTCGCCGTAGCCAATGCTCCGGTGCTTAGGCCTGTACTCGCCAAACCCGCAGTCCCGAAGCCAACATCGACCGAGCCATCGGGCAGGTATGCCACCACATTGATGTTCGTGAAGCCGGTCCCCGACACGGGGATCATCACACGACCGTCGCTAGCAAGGCTTGCTGGTCCAATGAGATACGCACCCATTGTAGGAGGTGTGGGCACAACTCCTCCATTCACCCCGAAGCTGGGGTCCCTCGCTCCATCGGGCAGGTAGCGCACCATGCCGATGCCTTGATCCACGCCATTGGTCCAAGGACCATACATCAGGATCCTCTCGTCAGGAAGCAGCAGCATACGTGCGTTCATGGCAAAACCGGCCAGCGTGTCCAATAGTTGGCCGTTGGTTGCGAACGTGCTGTCCACACTTCCGTCGGGCATCAAGCGACGCACGGCTATTCCGCCCGATGGCCCGTACTCTCTTCCTCCAACCAAGATCTTGCCATCGGCACGTACGGCCAATGTGTTGTAGCCAAGGTCCACGTTGTTCGGGCCGAGCACCAACAGGCCGGTGCCGTTGAAGGTCGGGTCCGGTTGCCCGTTCGCCTGGAAGCGGAAGATGGCATTGTGCTCTGCACCGGACTCATACCAGCCCAACGCAAGGACCCGCTCATCCGGCAACACTGCTGATCCCATCGCCACCAGGTCCTGTCCATTGACCGAGAAGAAGCTCTGTCCGGTGTGGTTCCATGTCGTGTCGAGTGCGCCATCCTCAAGGAGCCTGAAAACCACTCCTTGATCGTACACGAAGGGTTGTATACCAAAGTCCTCGTTGCCAAAGCCTACGATCTTTCCGTTCGGCTGCACGTGCAGATCCGCGAGGAGGTCATTGCTGGTGCACAGGTTGGCCTCCACACAACCATCCGGTCCGAAGCTGGGGTCCTCCTGGCCATTTGCCAGAAGACGGCAGACCCAGCAGACGGTATTGTTCGCGCCATACACATACCCACCGAAGACCACGCGACCATCCGGCGCCACTTCGATGTCCATTCCGCGGTCGGGGAAAAACGACACCGGGTCATAGCCTTCGTAGCCGGCGTTCCCGAATGATGGATCGAATTGGCCGTCTTGTGCAAGTACCGGAACGGGGGCGAGCAACAGCAACAGTCCAAAATGCTTCATGGGGCGAAGGTACCTTGCGGGCCATGCCGCTATTGCGCTTCCACTGGGACTTCTTCGGGCCCGATGCCGCGCCCACGGCGGAGCACTTCGTGAAGCACCTGCACCAGTTCTGCGATAAGGAAGGCATCACCGAACGGAGCGCTTGGACCACCTCACTACCCATCCGCTGCACTGCCACATTGGAATGCGATGAGCAGCATATGCTCCTCGTTCGCGATCGGTTGAAGCCAAAACGCGCGGAACGGATCGGCTAGGCGGCAAGGATGAAGTCCTCTCCCTCGACAAGTCCGCGCGAAAGGAAATAGGCCGCGATGCGATCCCCCGTGCCGCGCTGGCTGATGAAGGAGATGATGAAGGCCCTTCCGGGCGATGGCAAGGCATCGTGCGGGATGAACGCGTAGCCGGGCACTTCGCGCCACTTCACATCGGTGAAGGCGGAGACAACAACTCCTTCCGCTTCCAGCATTCGCGCGCGACCGCGGCACAGGTTGCTGGTGCCTGCGATGATGAGCGGCCTGCCGTTCAACTTCCCCTCAAGCCATTTCGCCATCCACTTCGCCTTGGTGCTGAAGAAGGCGTCCACGCTGTAGTTCGGATGCGTTCGGCTCAAGCGATGTGCATGGTCGTTCCATGTCAACAATTCCTCCGGCAGCTTGGCGAAGCGCACGCCATGGTGCATCCAGCGCAACCACAGCTCGTGGTCTTCCGGTAATGGACCGGTATCGTAACCGCCGAAACGATCCACCAGATCGCGCCGGAACATCACCGTCGGATGCGCTAAGGATGCATCCACGAAACGCTTCACATAATGCTCGTGTGGCGTGCTGATCGCGTTCTGCCATTGAACGAACCACTGCATGCCGCTGCTTTTCTCAACTGTGCTTGCGAATGTGGTGCGCGTACCCAGAACACCGATATCCGGGTGCTCACTCATGAACGCGACCTGTCGCTCCAACCGCTGTGGATGGCTGATGTCGTCGGCGTCCATGCGGGCGATCAATGAGGCGTGGGCTTGCGCCAGACCAGTGTTCAGCGCATGGGCGATCCCGACCGTTGGCTCGCGGACCACGCGGATACGTGGATCTCGTTGAGTCCATTTGTGGGCGATGTGACTGCTGCTGTCGCTGCTTGCATTATCGATCAGCAGCAATTCCCAGCCGGTGAGGGATTGCTGCGCGATGCTGCCTATCGCGGCATCCAATGTCGGCCCGGCGTTACGGAACGGGAGAAGGATCGAAACGCTGGACATCAATCCACCTGGGTCACGGCTTCCTTCACCACCGCCGCCTTCTTCGCTCCCACTTCCGCGATCAGGTCCTCCAAGATCGCCTCCTGTATCCCCTTCACCGAGCCGAAACGCTTGAGCAGCTTCTCGGCCGTGGCCTTACCTATGCCCGGGATATCCTCCAGCCCTGTGCGCACGATGCGCTTGCTGCGACGCCCGCGGTGGTGCGTGATGCCGAAACGATGTGCTTCGTTGCGCAAGTGCTGGAGAAGTTTCAACGTGCTGCTGCGCTTGTCGATGTGCAACGGGACCGGGTCCTCGGGGTAGTAGAGTTCCTCCAACCGCTTGGCAATGCCGATCACGGCGATCTTGCCGCGCAGCCCAAGCGCGTCGAGACTTTCCATGGCGGCGCTCAGCTGCCCCTTGCCCCCGTCGATGAGGATGAGCTGCGGCAGATCGGCGCTTTCGTCCAGCAGCCGACGATAGCGACGGTGCACGGCTTCCTTCATCGTGGCAAAGTCGTCCGGACCTTCCACCGTTCTCACATTGAAATGTCTGTAGTCTTTCTTGCTCGGCTTGCCGTCCTTGAAGACCACACAAGCGCTCACGGGATCCGTGCCTTGGGTGTTGCTGTTGTCGAAGCATTCGATATGACGCGGCTGGACGGGTAGGCGCAGATCCTTCTGTGCGGTCTCCATGAGGCGTGTAGTGTGCGCCTCCGGATCCACCAGCTTCTCCTGCTTCTGTTTGTCCATCATGAAGTACTGTGCGTTGCGCACGCTCAGCTCAAGGAGCTTCTTGCGGTCTCCACGGGAAGGCACGGAAACAACGGTGTGCGGTATGTCCAGGCCGATATCGATGGGTACGATGATCTCCGGTGCCGTGCTACTGAACCGGGTGCGCAGCTCCACGATGGCCAATTGCAACAGGTCGGCCTCCGTCTCGTCGAGCTTGCGCTTCAGTTCCACCGAAATGCCATGCACCACTGCGCCGTCGATCACGCGCAGGTAGTTCACGTAACCACCGCCTTCATCCGTAACGATGGTGAAGACATCCACGTCGCCAACGTCAGTGCTCACCACCGTGTTCCGGCGTTGAAAGCGCTCCAGGTGGTCGATGCGTTCGCGCAGCAACTCGGCCTCCTCGAACTCCAGTCTGTCGGCGCGCTCCATCATGGCATCCGTGAGCATCTTCAATACGCCCCGTGAACGGCCGCGCACGATCTGCCGGATCTCGCTGATGGCCGCAGTGTGGTCTTCCTCGGCATAGTTGCCTACACAAGGACCCTTGCAGTTCCCGATGTGGTACTCCAGGCAAACCTTGAACTTGCCGGCTTCGATGTTCTTCTTTGACAGGTCGAGGTTGCACGACCGCAGGCGGTACAATTTGCGGATCAGGTGCAGGACGGTGTGCATCACCTTCCCGCTCGCATACGGACCGAAGTACTCGCTGCCGTCGTGCTCCGGATTGCGCATGCCTTCCACCCGGGGGAAGCGCTCGTTGCGGATGCGGATCCATGGGTAGCTCTTGTCGTCCTTCAGCGCAACATTGTACTTGGGCTGGTGCTGTTTGATGAGCGAGTTCTCCAACAACAACGCATCGAACTCGGTGGCCACCACGATCGTCCGCAGATCGGTGATCATGCGTACCAGCTTCATCGTCTTACCGCTCATGCCGCTGTTGCTACCGAAGTAGCTGCCCACGCGGCTGCGCAGGTCGATGGCCTTGCCCACGTAGATGATCTTCCCTTCCGCGTCCAGGAACTGGTATACCCCCGGCTGCCGCGGGAGCAGCTTCATCTTCTCACGTACATCGAGCTCTGACATGTGCTTCATCCCGACTTGTCGGGGGCTGGTCAAAGATCCACCGGCGCTGCTTGATCCCGACGGGTTACAGCTTGTGCGCCAACACCACGGTCTTGCGAAAGGTCTCCGTATCGCCGCCCAGATCGAACACCTCGAAGACGACGATGTAAGGCCCTATGCGCGCCTTTTCGTTCTCGTCGGTGATCCCGTCCCAACTGATGCTGCCGCTCACACCGAGCAATTCGTTCTGCATCAGCTTCTTCGTTTCGCGGCCTGCCTGGTCGTAGATCACGATGTTGCCCGTGAAGCCCGGCTCATCGAAACGGTAGCCCATGGTCAGTACATCCTCGAAGCCATCGTTATCCGGCGAGAAGATCGCGCGGTCGACCACCAGTTCTCCGGTGGGTTCGTCGGTAAGGCTGTATTGCGAATTCCGGTAGCCCGGTGTTGCCCAACCCAGGGCTTCCGCGGCACTATGCCAGTTCGTGTTGTCGCTGGAGGGTCGGGCCGGGTTGATGCGTTCAAGGCTGACGCCCTCGGTATTGTTGAGCAGTTCGAAGTGCAGGTTGTCGTTGTAGCGGAACAGGTCCAGCGTATCGCCATCCACATCCAACAGCACCACCGTGCCCTCTTCATTGTTGTAGCTGGGTATGTCCGTCTGGTAGTAGCGATCCGCATGGCCCAGCGGGTACTCAGCTTCGATGTTCGATGCGCTTTCGGTGATGGCGATGTACTGGCCGGGCAGCAGTAGAATGCTCTGCGCTGTGATGTCGACAATGTTGAATATCGCACCGTTGAATTCGCTGGCGAGCGCGAAGTCGGCCAGGCTCAATGTCTTGTTCGATGCGTTGTACAGTTCCACGAAATCATAACCGCCAACGCGGGGGTCGTAGAGGATCTCGTTGATCACGATATCGCCAGGTTCGGCCGGTTCCGGCAGTGCGAAGGACCCCGTGTTCGTTGCGCCGATGGCGTTGCCAGGGCAGTCGGTCACGCCGGTCACCGTCACGGTATACAACTGACCCACAGTGAGCGACCCGCCAAGCGTGAGCACAACGGAAGTCAAGGGCGCTGGTCCATTGGCAACATTGGCAACGGTGATCGGGGGGTCAAGGACATAAGACGCCGCCAAGGTGGAGGCCGCATCAAGCTGTTCACTGAAAACCAAGGCTATCTCCGTGGGCGAATCCACTTGTACGCTCAACAGTGAAGGGGCTTGTATATCGGGCGTCAGGTCCAGCACGCTGTTCCCCTCCCCGGGCGTTCCGCCTTGCGCATCATTGCTTGCGGTCCAGTTGTCGGCGCCGCTGCATTGCGCATTGTAGTTCTTCTGCTCCAGGCTCCAACCACCCTCCTCCTTGGCCGCATCGTTGTACCAGCCGAGATCGTAGGTCACGGCGTCGATGAGCGCACCACCGCCATCCCTGAGCGCAAGCGGATCACCATCGTTGTTCATGGAAGGGAAGCTGGTCACAACGATCACATTCGCCACACCGCTGAAAAGCCCGGCCGTAGCGTCGTCGACAATGATGGCGTACATGCCGGGCGTCAACGTGAACGCTGGGAGCACACCGGTCGTACTTCCATCCGTAAAGGTCCAGCCGCCAAGGTCAAAGCTGCTCGATGCGGTGGTGTTCAGGATCTCCACGAACTCGGCATCGGGCAAGCCCACCACGGGCGATGGATCGGCCATGATCTCGTTGATCACCACGTCGCGCGGGCCCGCCGTTGCGGGAACGACATAAGTGAAGTCGACGTTGGCTGCGACTGCGATGTTCCCCACAGCATCCTGGGCACCGCTCGCATTGAGCGTGTAGGTATTCCCGTTGGTAAAGGCAATGGCGGGTGTCACATGCACAAGCGCCGGATCAAAACCATCCTGCACTTGTGCGCTCACGCCGATGAACGGGATGATGTCATAGGTTCCGATGAAAGCAGGGTCGAGTGCTTCGCCGTATTGCACATCCACATTTGTCGCTGACGTGGCCACCACACCTATGATCACTGGTGGCGTCAGGTCCACGGGGATCGGTCCAACACTGAAGTCATCGAAGAAGTGGTTGTTCACCACGCTCACGGCCGTGCTCTGTTCGATCCGCACACCGAAGTGCGTGCATGATGTGTACGTGGCATCGTTGGCCGTTCCCGCCGTGGTGAAGCTGCCCAGCGCGCCATCGTCGAACAGCAATGTCCAGTTGTTGCCGGCATCCCGTGTTACGCGGATCTTGAAGGGATTGTCCGTGCTGCTGTTCACGATGCCATCCGGGCTTGTGATCAGAGACACGGCCACACCGGCATCGCTGCGGAAGAGTTCCAGCCGGTCAGGCGTTCCACCCATGCGGACGAAGTAGCCGTTGACCCCGCTTGCCAGATCGGCGGCGCCGCTCATGAGGTAAACATCCACGTAGTTCGCACCGCTGGTGGCGAACTTCAGGTTGGCGAACCACTCCCATTGGGCATCGGAAGCCTGTGTGCAGGGCGTGCTCAGGTAGTAGTTGGCTGCTCCGGGGCTCTGGCTCTGCAGCGCGCCTGTGGCTGCGGTGAAGAGCGCGTCATCACCGCTCCATACAACACCGATGTTGAAGTTGTTGTCACTGAAGTCGTCGGTGAACTGGGCTTGTGCCGGGGCAACCAGGAATGCGCCAGCAAAGGCCGCGAGGAAGGTCGGATACGCGTGCGTCATCGCCGTTTCTTGAGCGGACAAGGTAGTAGTTTCGGCCGCCCTGCTTAGAGGGGTGGATCCCATGAAAGTCGCTGTAGTCGGTGCCACCGGACTGGTGGGCGGTGTGATGCTGAAGGTGCTCGAGGAGCGCAACTTCCCGGTGGACGAACTGCTGCCGGTGGCCAGTGACAAGAGCGAAGGCAAGTCGATCCGCTTCCGCGGGAAGGACCGCACGGTGTTGACCATGGCCCAGGCCGTTGCGGCCGCGCCCGATCTCGCGCTTTTCTCCGCCGGTGGAAGTACTTCGTTGGAATGGGCACCGCGCTTCGCTGAAGTGGGCACCACGGTGATCGACAACAGCAGTGCCTGGCGCATGCACCCGGAGAAGAAGTTGGTGGTGCCGGAGATCAATGGGCACTTGCTCACGGCCGATGACAAGATCATCGCGAACCCGAACTGCAGCACCATCCAATTGGTGATGGCGCTGGCACCGCTGCACAAGGCATATGGCGTGCAACGCGTGATCGTCAGCACTTACCAGAGCGTTACGGGCACGGGAATGAAGGCGGTGCAGCAGATGGAGAACGAGCGGAACGGAAAGGAGGGTGAGCGCGCCTATCCGTTCACGATCGACCGGAACGTGCTGCCGCGCTGCGACGTGTTCACGGAGAACGGCTACACCAAGGAGGAGATGAAGCTGGTGCACGAGACCAAGAAGATCCTGGATCCCACCATCCGCGTCACCGCCACCGCCGTGCGCGTTCCTGTTACCGGTGGGCACAGTGAGAGCGTGAACGTGGAGTTCGGCAAGGAGTTCGACATGGGCGTTGTGCGGCAACTGTTGAGCGAAGCCCCTGGCATCCTGTTATTCGACGATCCGGCCAAGGACGAGTATCCGATGCCGTTGATCGCCAACGGACGCGATGAGGTGTTCGTGGGCCGCTTGCGCCGCGACGAGTCACAGCCCTGCACCCTCAACATGTGGATCGTGGCTGACAACCTGCGGAAGGGTGCCGCCACCAATGCGGTGCAGATCGCCGAGCATCTGGTCCGCCAGGGCCTTCTCGTGGCCGCCCGACCGCTCGTGTGATCCGGTGATCGATCCATCCGGGCTTGGGGTCACCTTGGTCCCCGCGTTCGCCGCGTACCATCGCCCCCAGCGCTAGCCATGTCACTCCCCCTTGTTGCCCTTATCGTCATTCTGTTCCTGTTGTCCGGCCTGCGCATCGCTCAGGAGTATCAGCGTGCCATCGTGTTCCGCCTGGGCCGTTTCCAAGGCTTGAAGGGGCCGGGCTTATACTGGTTGATCCCCCTGGTCGAGCGCCAGCAAAAGGTGGATACCCGCACCTGTACGGTTGATCTGGAGCAGCAGGAAACGATCACCAAGGACAGTGTCACCATCAAGGTGAACGCCGTGCTCTGGTACCGCATCATCGACCCGGGCAAAGCCATCCTGCAAGTGGCCAACTACAACCAGGCGGTATACCAGTTCGCAGTCACATCGCTGCGCAACATCATTGGCCAGCATGTCCTCGACCAGGTGCTGCGTGATCGCGAAGGCATAAACGCCACGCTGCAGAAGATGGTGGATGAGGCCACCGAACCATGGGGTATCTGCATCGAAATGGTTGAAATGAAGGATGTGGAGATCCCCACCGACATGCAACGCGCGATGGCCCGCGAAGCGGAGGCGATCCGCGAGAAGCGGGCACGCATCATAAAGGCCGAAGCGGAACAGGAAGCCAGTGAAAAGCTCACCATTGCCGCCCGGTTGATGAGCGATGCACCGATGGCCTTGGAACTACGCCGCTTCCAGATGCTCTCGGAGATCGGCATCGACAACAACACAACGACCGTGGTGGTCCTGCCGAGTGAGTTCGCGAGCATGGCCAGCTCGTTCGGCAAGGGTGTGCCTGCGGTCGCCGCCAACTGATCGGCTTAAAGCTGCAGTCTGCGCATCATTGCGCCGAGGTCCTCCTTGTGGAGGTCGAGGTGCTCGGCATGCAATCCGGCCTCGCGCGCACCGACCACATGCTGCACACTATCGTCGATGAAGAGCGTTCGTTCCGGAACAGCCCCATGCTGCTTGATCACATGATGATAGGCTTGCGCATCTGGTTTCCGAAGGCCCATTTCGCAACTGTAGTAAGCACCATCGAAGCATCCCTTGAAGTCGGTGATCCCGTTCTCCAGAGCAACGATGGCCGTGAAGGCCGGAACATGGATCGCATTGGTATTGCTCAGCAACAGTACGCGGTAGCGCATGCGCAGATCGGCGACCAGCTCCATGCGTTGTGCCGGGATGCTGCCGAGCATCGCATTCCAGCACCGGTCGATCGTTACGTCGTCGAGCGCTTCGTGCAGGACGCGCCGTATGCCATCACGGAACTGAGCCGGTGTCAGTGCTCCTGTTTCGAACCCATCGAACAGATGGTCCTGCTTCGCCTTGCTGTACAGTCGGTCGAAATCGGCGAAACCCAGTGCGGCGAACTCATGCGCCGTGCGCTCGTAGTGCACATCGATGAGCACACCGCCGAGGTCCAGCAGGATGGTGTCGATGGCAGGCATGGCGATGGTTGCGTTACCGGGCAATGTGATGGGCGCGAAGAAACGGCGCTGGCACAACAGGCGCCAACGACCAACAACGGTGGAATACTTTCGCCGCTCACATCCGGGCCTGTAGCTCAGTGGTCAGAGCAGGGGACTCATAATCCCTTGGTCGTAGGTTCAAGTCCTACCAGGCCCACTCATTGGCGCACGGCGCTCACCTTGGCGCTGAACCGGTCTATCGTGAAGTCGCCGTTCCCCGTCTGCCATACATAGATCTTCATGGCATCCTCCGGCAAGGCTGGTGGCCTGCGGAAAGCGTAGCGCCAAGTGGCCGTTGCGCCTGCCGGTGGCGAGGGTAGGTCGTTCAGCGCGAAGGTGAAGTAATGGTGCTGGACCGTGGCATTTCCCATCTCGCATACCAGCACGGCCTGTGCAGAACTTCCTGGGGTCTTCTCGGTACGCGTGATCTCGACTTCCACGAACAGGCGCCGACCATCGGGGATCGCCGAGCTATCGAGCCGTAGTGTGATGCTGTAGGGATGATCCCGGTCGATACCGCAGACCGCATTCCCATCTGATCCCTTGGCAATGAAGCCAGCCTCCCATGGAGAAGCGGTGTGCATGAGATCGGCACTTCCACCGAAGATGGTATCGGACCCGTTGGGCGCGAACTGCGCCATCTCGTAGTTACCGCCGAGCGCATCGCGCCAGCGATCATCGGTGCGCAGAAAGATGGTGCGATATTTCGACCAGCTCATGCTATGCGCATGGATGATGCCCTGATCGAACTGCCAGGTCTGGAACAGCTGCAACGCGCAGAGCGGGACGGCCAAGAAGGCCAGCATCAGTTTCCCTCTCGGCGGAGCAGCCATGCCCAGCGCAGCCATCGGAACCGCGAACAACGCCAGGTGATCGAGCATCGGCCGCAGGCCATAGCCATCGCCATAGTACCAGCACCACCAAGCGCTGGTGATGTAAACGAGCAAGGTGAAGTACAGCACACCGAAAACGCTTGCCATAGGCGACTTCCGAAGCAGCACTACCGATCCTGGAACGATCGCCAGCAACACGGGCCACCAGAAGAACAAACCCTTCATCGGAGCGAACAGCACCCGGAGAACTTCCGGTCTCGACCAGTGGAATCCTTCCTCGCCGTAAGACCAAACAACCCAATGACCGGTCTGGAACTTCCACGCGAGCGGTTGCAGGACGATCACCAGCAAGCACGCCAGCGCTCCAAGGAGAGTTGTTCGCATCGCCGGCCACTGTCCTTTTCCACCCCCGCCGAACGGCCAACCATGCAGTACCATCGGCAGCGCAAGCACCACCACGATGTTCACCGGACGGAGGATGGCGATCGTGCCCAGCCATGCCCCCGCAGCGATCACGGAAAGTGCATATCCCCCCCCCAGGCCGCGTTGCGTTGCACGCAGGAACATCGCTACGGCCATGAACGACCAGACATGCGAAAAGGCCGATGACATGACCGCACTGTACGGCAGCCCCGTGCCCCAGCAAACGATCGACAACACGACGGCCGCGACACCGTCGCTGGCGCCATACACCAGCAACACGCGGCGCAAGGCGAGCAGCCCGATGATCAACGCCATGATACCACCGAAGGCGATCGCAACATGGTATGGGCGTTCATAGCCCGTGCGCTCAGAACCCTGCACCAGCACCCAGCTATCCGCGAGGAGGAAAAACGGCATCTGCATCACAGCCGTACCGATGCTGCACTTCTTCACCCGCCCTTGGGGTGTGTCGTTGATAAGCCGCTCCCCGCCGGCCGGGTGCGACAGGTCGTGGTGGATGAACAAGGCGGGCAGGTAGCTGTAGTAGCCACGTGCGTCGCCGCGGATCACCTCCTTTCCGGGGAGCGCGGTCCCGGTAAGCTGGCCACGCGCCACCGAAAAGAGCACGCACACCACCAGCGCCACGGCTATAGCAGCGGCTGACCATGGGTCTTTTCGGATGGAGGGGATGAACACGACGGGGGAGGCGGAAAAGATATGCCGCGCTCTTGCGCTACTTTGCCCGGACAGCAGCACGACGATGAGCTATCGCATCACCACGATGGAGGACTACCGCGCGGCGTATGACCGCAGCGTGAAGGACCCCGAAGGATTCTGGGGCGAGGTGGCGGGCCACTTCAATTGGCGCCGCAAATGGGACCGCACCCTGCAATGGGAGTTCACGACGCCCGATGTGCAATGGTTCAAGGGCGGCCAGCTCAACATCACAGAGAACTGTCTGGACCGGCACCTGGCGACGCAGGGCAACAAAACGGCCATCATCTGGGAACCGAACGATCCCGCGGAAGACTCCCAACACATCAGCTACTCCGAGCTGCATGGCCGCGTATGCCGTATGGCCAATGTGCTGAAGCGCAACGGCGTGAAGAAGGGCGATCGCATCTGCCTGTACATGCCCATGATCCCGGAACTGGCTATTGCGGTACTGGCCTGCGCGCGCATCGGGGCTGTTCATTCGGTCGTATTCGGCGGCTTCAGCGCCCGCTCGCTGGTGGACCGCATCCACGATGCGCAATGCTGCATGGTGATCACCAGCGATGTGATCCGGCGCGGCGCGAAGGCGATCCCGGCGAAGCCCGTTGTGGATGAAGCGTTGACGGAATGCCCCGAAGTGAAATGTGTTCTTGTGGTGAAGTGCGGAACCGGCCCCGTTGAAATGAAGGCCGGTCGCGACAACTGGTTGCACGAAGAGCTTTCCAACGCCTCCGCGACCTGTCCGGCCGAGCCGATGGACAGTGAGGACCCCCTCTTCATCCTATACACGAGCGGAAGCACTGGCAAACCGAAGGGGGTTGTGCACAGCTGCGGCGGCTACATGGTGTACGCAGGCTACTCGTTCGCCAATGTGTTCCAGTGCGATGGCGATGATGTGTTCTGGTGTACGGCCGACATCGGCTGGATCACGGGCCACAGCTACATCGTCTATGGCCCCTTGCTCAATGGTGCCACCACTTTGATGTTCGAGGGCATCCCCACCTTCCCGGACGCCACGCGTTTCTGGCAGGTGATCGAGAAACACAACGTGAACCAGTTCTACACCGCACCCACCGCCATCCGTTCGCTCATGGCCTCGGGCGTGGACCGGCCTTCGCAGTTCGACATGCCGTCATTGAAGTTGCTCGGCAGTGTGGGTGAGCCGATCAATGAGGAGGCCTGGCACTGGTATCACGAGCAAGTGGGCAAGAAGCGCTGCGCGATCGTGGATACGTGGTGGCAAACCGAGACCGGCGGCATACTGCTGAGCGGGCTCGGGAGCATGACACCGATGAAACCGGCGCACGCCGGACTTCCATTGCCAGGTGTGCAGCCGATCCTGGTGGATCAACAAGGCAACGAGATCGGAGGTGAAGCCGAGGGCTACCTCTGCATCAAGTTCCCTTGGCCTTCGATCATCCGCACCACCTATGGCGATCACGAGCGTTGTCGGATGAACTACTTCGCGCAGTATCCGGGGCGCTACTTCACCGGCGACGGTGCCAAGCGCGATGCCGATGGCTTCTTCCGGATCATCGGGCGTGTGGATGACGTGATGAACGTGAGTGGCCACCGTATCGGCACCGCCGAGGTGGAAAGCGCCATCAACGAGGATGCTGCAGTGGTGGAAAGCGCGGTGGTCGGTTATCCTCACGACATCAAAGGACAAGGCATTTACGCCTTCGTCATCTGCTCGCCGAAGCCGACCGATGAGAGCGCGACGCGCGCCAGCATCACCGCCAGTGTTGAACGTATTATCGGGAAGATCGCGCGGCCGGACAAGATCCAGTTCGTGAGCGGGCTTCCCAAAACGCGCAGCGGGAAGATCATGCGGCGCATCCTACGCAAGGTCGCCGAGGGTGAGATGAACAACTTGGGCGATACGAGCACTTTACTGGACCCCGGAGTGGTGGATGAGATCAAAGCAGGAGCAGTGTGAACGGCGGCGATCCCGCACGATCACCTTCTTGCCATCTTCGGCCCGATGAAGAAGGTGATCGTTACCGGTGGGGCGGGTTTCATCGGCTCGCATACCGTTGTGGAACTGGCGGCGGCCGGCTACGATCCCGTGATCGTGGATGACCTGCGCAATTCCCATGAGCGTGCCTTGTCCGGGATCGAAGCGATCATCGGTCGTGCCCCCGTCACGCATCGCATCGATTGCGGCAATGCCTCAGCGCTGCACCGCGTATTCGCTGATGGCGATGTTCACGGCGTGATCCACTTCGCGGCGGACAAAAGCGTTCCTGAGAGCGTTTCCGATCCGGTGAAGTACTACGCGAACAACATCGGCGCAACCGCCACCGTGCTGCGTACGATGGAGGAGCGCGGGGTGAAGCGTATGGTCTTCTCCTCTTCCTGCACGGTCTACGGCCAGCCGGATGCATCGCCCGTGACGGAGCTTTCGCCAACGGGCAAGGTGAATTCGCCCTACGGCTTCACCAAGGTGGTTTGTGAGCGCATGTTGAGCGACGCGGTTGCGGCGGACACCACGTTGAAGTGCGTATTGCTCCGGTACTTCAATCCGGTCGGCGCACATCCCAGCGCACACATCGGCGAATTGCCCATCGGAGTGCCCATGAACCTGGTGCCCTACATCACGCAAGCCGCTGCCGGGCTGCGCGAAAAACTCACCGTACACGGCAACGATTACAACACGCCTGATGGCAGTTGCGTGCGCGACTACATCCATGTGGTGGATCTGGCAAAGGCGCACGTACGGGCGCTGGACTGGATGGAGGCACGCACAGCACCGCTTTGCGAGGTATTCAATTTGGGCACCGGCAGCGGCAATAGCGTGCTCGGAACGGTGAAGGCCTTCATGGATGTGACCGGGGTCTTGGTGCCTTACACCATCGGGCCCCGGCGTTCAGGCGACATAGCGGCCATCTGGGCCGATACCACCAAAAGCGGCAATGTGCTCGGCTGGCAATGCGCACACGATCTGCGCGATGCCCTACGTGATGCATGGCGCTGGCAGCAAGCCCTGGGCAAGGGCTATGCACGAGGCTATGAGGTAGGATAAGGGGTGGCCAACCGCCGGGAATTGTTCCATCTATCTTCGCCGCCCATTCAACGGTCGCGTGGCCGAGTGGCTAGGCACAGCTCTGCAAAAGCTGCTACTGCGGTTCGAATCCGCACGCGACCTCGATCGGCAGGTGCCCCGGATCCCCGGGGCATTTTGCTTTCGATGGGTACCTGGTCGCAAGCACCTCGTGGACCGCACCGATCCCCTTAACGGGAAAGGGGAGACTTAGGCCGGCGCGGGATAGCAAGCATGGCGTGGTCTATTTTTGGGTCCGATCGGTCCGTTGCACAAGGTCTTCGCCCTTGCTGCGTTACGCTGCACGATCCGAAGCCACCCTCCATGCGTCATTCCTTACGGCCCCTGCTCCTTCTTCTGGCGGCACAAGCCATTGCCAGCATCGCTCAAGTGCCCATTGGCCAATGGCGCGATCACTTTCCGTACCGGCAGACCTATGCCGTTACAGAGGGCAACGGAAAGGCCTGGTGCGCCACACCCACCGCCGTGTTCAGCTACGATCCGGCAACGGGCGAGTATGAGCGGCTCACCAAGGTGAACCGCTTGAATGACGTCGGGATCCGCTGCATCCGATGGAACCACACATTGGGCATGCTGGTGGTCGGATACGACAACGGGAACCTCGACCTGGTGAGCCCTGGATCCACGTACAACCTCAGCGACATCAAGCGGAGCAACATACTGGGGGACAAGGGTATCAATCACCTCCGGTTCGAGGGGGACACCGCTTACTTGAGTTGTGGGTTCGGCATCGTGGTCGTGGATCTGTCCGCGCGCGAAGTGCGGGAAACGTGGTTGATCGGTCCGGCCGGTGTCCAACTGCATGTCAATGGCACCGACGTGGTGGGCGACTCCGTTTACGCGGCCACGGAAAGCGGCCTGTACTCAGCATATCGCAACTCGCCCAACCTGGCGGCCTTCACCAATTGGCACAAGCGCATGGACATTCCCATGCCGAACGGTGAATACACTGATGTCGTTTCCTTCGGGGGAAAATTGATGGCCAACTACCATGGGCTGATACAATACACCGACACGGTCTTTTACTTCGATGGCGGCTGGCAGCGGCTCGGCAGTGGCATGTTCGGCAACAGCAATTTGTCTCTGGATGTTTCGCTGGCCGGGGATCGCCTTGTGGTGACACACGATTTCCACATGCAGGTTTTCGATAACACCCTGGTTGAAGTTGCGGCTAATTATGGCTACGGAAGTCAAACGGCTTACCCGGCCATGGCCATTCGATCGGTCAATGGATATCTGTGGATCGCTGATCGGGAGAGCGGCCTGGTACGTAGCACAGGCAACGATCAGGGCGAATTCTTCCACCCGAACGGCCCGGCGCGCACAAGTGCCATCGGCCTGAGCATTTCGGAGAGCACCCTGTTCGTGGCTACCGGTTCGGTGGCCACCAACTGGAGCAATGGATACCGCAAGGATGGCGTGCACCACTTCGCCGATGGTGACTGGCGTACCACGAGCCTGGAGAACGAACCGCTGATGGTGGGGCCCAATTCATACGGCGGCGCGGTGAACGACATCATGGCCGTTGCGGTGGATCCTGATGACAAGGCGCACGCGTTCGCCGGATCATGGGACGATGGCATCCTTGAATTCCGCGACCGCCAGTTGGTGGGCTTCTACAACCAAGACAATACCAATGGTGCGCTGCAGATCTTCGACGGCCTGGGTAGCGCAAATGTTGTTCAGGTTGCGGGCATCGCCTTCGACAAGGATGGCAACATGTGGGTGAGCAACAGCAACGTAAGCAACCCGGTGGTGGTCCGAAAAGCGAACGGCACGTGGAAGAGCTTCAACCCGGGAACCATCCTCAACAACTTCACTTTGCTGAGCAGGATCGTCCCGGCCACCAACGGCTACAAGTGGTTCATCCGCCCGCGCGGTAACGGCCTGTTGGTGTTCAACGATGGTGGTACCATCGACAATACCAGCGACGATCAGTACAAAGTGTTGAACACTTTCGAAGGCACCGGCAAGCTCCCGAGTTCCGATGTGTACAGCATGGCCGAGGACCTGGACAATGAGATCTGGGTGGGCACGGGCAAGGGTGTCGCCGTGTTCTACAATCCTGACGCCATTTTCAGCGGTGGTGACTACGACGCCCAACAGATCCTGATCGAACAGGACGGCAACGTGCAGATCCTCTTGGAAACCGAGGTCGTAACGGCACTGGCGGTGGATGGCGGAAACCGGAAATGGTTGGGCACCATCACCAGCGGCGCCTATCTGGTAAGTCCTGATGGCACCCAGCAGATCCAGCACTTCACCGAAGAGAACAGCCCGCTGCCCAGCAACAACATCAACGACATCGCGATCGACGAGATCACCGGCGAGGTGTACTTCGCTACCGACCGTGGCATCATGAGCTACCGCAGCGATGCGACGGATGGCAATGGTGAAGCGGATTGCGCCACCGTCTTCCCGAACCCGGTTCGCGGGTCACACACGGGTCCCGTGGCCATTACCGGCCTGGTGCGCGACAGTGATGTGAAGATCACCGACATGAGCGGCAACCTGGTGTACCGCACCACCAGCTTGGGGGGCCAGGCCATGTGGCCGGGTACGGATATGAGCGGCAATCGCGTGAGCGGGGGGGTCTACCTGGCATACAGCACCAACAGCGATGGGACGCAGAAGTGCATGACCAAGATCCTGGTGATGCGGTAGCCTCACCGTGGGCGGAACATGCTGATCACCACCCGCGCCATCGTGCTCCGCACCATACGCCATGGTGACAAAAGCGTAGTGCTGAAACTGTACACCGAACACCACGGCTTGCGCGGCTATGTAGTGCGCATGGGTGGCAAAAGCGGCATCCCGCCAGCGTTGCTGGAACCCCTGCAACGGTTGGTGGTGGTGGCGCATGAGCGCGGCGATCGCGAACTGCACCAACTGAAAGAAGTACGTCCCGATAAACCATTCCTCCACGTAGGTAGTGACCCGGTCCGTGGAAGCGTTGTGCTGTTCCTGCAAGAGGTATTGTTGCGCACCTTGCGTGAAGAGTCCGGCGATCCAGCCCTGTTCGCTTATCTGCACACGGTATTGGACACGGTGGATGAAACGCCGGACCTGGGCCACTTCCCCGTCAAATTCCTCTCCGGCCTATCGCACTACTTCGGATTCGCACCCGAGCAGCCCGATGGAACGGCGACCTGGTTCGATATGCTGAACGGCGTGTTCACTGATCACGAGCCCTTGCATCCACATGCTTTCGGCGGCGGGCTCGTGCCACTGTTCGCCGGGTTGTTCGGGGCGGGCGGGCCGGACCAGGCTTACCCAATATCCGGAGCCCAGAGGAAACAACTGCTGGAGAAATTGCTCCACTACTATCGCCTGCACATCGATGGGTTCGGGGAGCTCCGTTCGCCCGGCGTGCTGCACATGGTGCTGGGTTGAAGTCCCACCCTTCGCATGGTGCGCGGCTATCTTCAGCCCCGCTTTGATCCGCCCCGACCCGCCCGCTTCGCCGAGGCGGCTTCGTGAAGGCTTGGTCGGGGTGAACCATATGAACCGCGCGCTCCCACTGGCCTCCGTCGCCCTTTTGGCCGCTTGCGGCAACAACGCATCCGATATGACCACAACTGCACGACTTGCACCTCCGCAAGCCGAAAAGATCGCCCACGAACTGTTGGCGAACGGCCATACACGCAACGACGAATACTACTGGATGCGCCTGAGCGAGGAACAGCGCAACGCGGCAACACCTGATGCCCACACACAGAAAGTGCTCGCACACCTCACTGCCGAGAACGAATACTCAGAGGCCGTTCTGGCGCCCGTGAAGCAATTGCGCGAGGATCTCTTCAACGAGTTGAAGGGCAGGATAAAAGAAACCGACCTCAGCGTGCCTTACCGCGAGAACGGTTACTGGTATGGAAGCCGTTTCGAGGCGGGCAAGGAGTATGCAGTGCATACGCGAAAGCCTTCCAATGCGGCGTCCGACGAAGCCATACCTGCGGCGGAGGGCGAGGGGTGGTCGGATATCCTTGATGAGAACCGGATGGCCGAGGGCCACGATTACTTCGACCTGGCGGACTACGAGATCAGCCCCGACAATACGCTCTGTGCATACGGGGTGGATACCGTGAGCCGGCGCCAGTACGTGATCCGTTTCCGCGACCTGTCGACCGGAAAAGACCTTCCCGATGTGATCACCAATACGGACGGCAGTGGGGCATGGGCGGACAACAAGACCTTCTTCTACAGCCGCAAGGACAAGACCTTGCGCACGTACAAGATCTTCAGGCATGCGCTGGGCACGGAAGAGAAGAGCGACGTGGAAGTGTACCACGAAAAGGACGGGGCCTTCAGTTGCGATGTGTACCGGAGCCGGTCGGACAGGTTCGTGGTGATCGTAACGGGAAGTACACTGAGCAGCGAGGAGTGGCTGTTGCGTACGGATGATCCATTGGGCAAATTCACCGTGTTCCAGCCGCGTGAGGCCGAACACGAATACAGCGCGCAGCACATTCCGGGGAAGTTTTACATCCTCACCAACTGGAACGCGAAGAACTTCAGGTTGATGGAATGTCCGGAGGACAAGACAAGCAAGGAGAACTGGAAGGAGGTGATCGCGCATCGCGATGATGTCCTCCTGGAGGATGTCGATCTGTTCAAGGACCATATGGTGGTCAGCGAGCGGCAATTGGGCCTGGTGCACTTGCGCGTAAGGAAGCTGAGCACGGGGGTTGAACATGAGATCACTTTCAACGACCCCGCCTATGTGGCTTACAGCGGCACCAACCCGGAATGGGACAGCAGTGTGCTGCGCTATGGGTACACCAGCCTTACCACGCCCGGCAGCGTTTTCCAGCACGACCTGAACACCAACACCGATACCCTGCTGAAGCAACAGGAAGTGGTTGGTGGGTACGATCCCGGCGATTACACGAGCGAACGCGTTTGGGCAACCGCTAAGGACGGCACACGCGTGCCCATCAGCCTGGTGTACAAGAAGGGCACTGCCATCAACGGATCTGCACCCTTGCTGCTCTACGGATATGGCTCCTACGGATCGAGCATGGACCCAACGTTCAGCAGCGCGCGTCTGTCGTTGCTCGACCGCGGTTTCGTTTTCGCGCTCGCGCATGTGCGCGGCGGGGAAGATCTTGGGCGCGCATGGTACGACGATGGCAAGATGGAGCACAAGGTGAACACCTTCACCGATTTCATCGCCTGTGGCGAGTATTTGCTGGCGAACAAATACGCTGATCCCAAGCGGCTGTACTGCATGGGTGGGAGCGCCGGTGGCTTGTTGATCGGTGCAGTGGTGAACATGCGCCCCGACCTCTGGGACGCGGCCGTTGCGCAAGTGCCTTTCGTTGATGTGGTGACCACCATGCTCGATAGTACCATACCGCTCACCACGGGTGAATACGACGAGTGGGGAGACCCCAACGAGAAAGTGGCATACGATCGCATGCTCTCCTATTCACCGTACGACAACATCAAGGATGCCGCTTACCCCGCCATGCTGGTCACGACCGGTCTGCACGATAGCCAAGTGCAGTACTGGGAACCCGCGAAGTGGGTGGCGCGGCTACGCGACCATCACAAGGGTGATGCACCCATCCTGCTGCATACCAACATGGAGGCTGGGCACGGCGGCGCCAGTGGCCGGTTCGAACGATTGAAAGAAGTCGCGCTCGAGTACGCGTTCCTGCTCATGCAGGCCGATCCGGTGAAATAGGAGCCGGGTCCCGTTGATCAAGAGGCGATACTCTCCACGTGCACGATCTCCTCAGGCTGCAGGGGGATCACGTTCACCGGTGTGGAGTTGTGCTGCAGCCGCTCGTAATCGTTCACGCTGGAAAAGAACAGGCGCTTGGTGCTACCGTTATCCACTTCCCAGATCACACCGAACACCTCCTTCCCGCTCCGCAGCTTGAACTTGCAGTGCTTATTGGTGAAGGGGCGGATGCGGGAGAGTTCCATTTGTTGACGCGAACATCGACGATCGTCGCACCGCCAAAATAGAACGGTGCACCATCGCAACACCAATGCAGTTGTGAACAGGTTGCGATGCGCTGTTCATAAAACGAACAACGCACGACGCGATTGTGTCGCGTTGTTCACAAAGTCCATGTTGTGCGCTCCGGTTATCGCCCACTATCGGCTTTCGCCTTGGCGCCGGTCATGCCGGCGAGGTCGCGATCGAACAGGTACAATCCGCCCTTGTCGCCACCGATCATGTTCAGTTTGTCGATGAGCGTGCGCGCTAATGCCTCTTCCTCTATCTGTTCGCTCACATACCACTGCATGAAGTTGTGGGTGGTGTATTCCTTCTCCTTCAAACAGAGGTCCACCACCTTGTTGATCTCGCCCGTCACTTGGGTTTCATGCACGAAGAGCTCCTGGAAAATGTGCACAATGCCTTTCCACGTGCGCGGTGGGGCGGGCAGTGCCGGCACAACAGCGTGGCCACCACGCTCGTTCACGAACTTCACGAGCTTGAGCGCATGCATGCGCTCCTCATCGCTGTGACCATAAAGGAAAGCGGCCGTACCGCTGAGGCCTTGCGTTTCGGCCCAACTGGCCATGGCCAGGTAGATCTGGCTGCTCATCGCTTCGGTCTGGATCTGCGCGTTCAGCGCAGCTTCGATCTTCTTGGGTAGCATGGTCTTGCGTGTTGGGCTATGGCCCCGATGGGTCAGGGGGGCGAAAGTTATGGGGGCTGCGCGCGCGGATCAACGGGTATTGAAGTTGTTCATCGCGCTGGCAATGCCCAGCAGCCCGAACTGCAGTACGGCCTTGCAAGCCATTTCGGTGCGCTCATCCAAGGTCTTGAGTTCCTCGTTCGACCATGGGCTCAGAACGTACTCCGCTTGGCGCCCACGAGGAAAGTCGCTGCCGATCCCGAAACGCAACCGCGCAAAGTCCTGCGATCCCAGGACCTCGATAACGCTGGTCAACCCATTGTGACCACCGGCACTCCCATTGGCCCGCAACCTGATCTTCCCGAAGGGCAACGCAAGGTCATCGGTGACGACGAGCACCCTCTCCAATGGCACCTTTTCGCTATCCATCCAATAACGCACCGCCTTGCCGCTGAGGTTCATGAAGGTTTGGGGTTTTGCCAGGATGAAGGTGCGCCCCTTGTGCCGGTGCTCGGCCACTTCCGCATATCGGTCGCTTGTGAAGGAAATACCGGATGCTCCCGCCAACGCATCCACGATCTGGAAGCCGATGTTGTGGCGGGTATTCGCGTACTCGGGTCCGGGATTACCCAGGCCAACGATCAGGTACTTCATGATGGGTGACAAAAGAAGCGGACCCCCGACACGATCGAGGGTCCGCTTTCAGAACGTTATCACTCGACCCTTGGTCAGAGCGAGCGATGTGTGCTTCTACTTCTTGCCGGCTGGTTTGGCGGGGTCGGCCTTCTTCGCATCTGCGGCAGGAGCGGCAGCACCCGGGGCAGCAGCACCGGCTGCGGGAGCAGCAGCGCCAGCGGCCGGGACGGCGGTAGTGACGGTGGCAACGACAGCCACTTCCTCCACCTTCTTCGGCATCTTCACAGTGAGCACCACATCCGTATCGCGCTCAGCCACCGAAAGGCCGGGGAATTTCAGGTCGCTCATGCGCAAGCTGTCCCCCAGTTCAACCCCGGTAACATCCAATTCCAGGTGTTCGGGCAGTGCGCTGGGAAGGCCCTTCACGCGGATCTTGCGGAACTTCTGGCTCAACACGCCACCCTTGCGTACACCAGCGGGCTGGCCGTTCAGCTTCAAGCTCAAGGCCACTGTAGCCTCCTTGGTATCGTTCAATTCCACGAAGTCCACATGGATCGGTGCGTCGGTGACCGATTGGAACTGGGTCTCGTGCAGGAGGGCCATGGTCTTGGTGCCATCCATATCCAGTTCAATACGGTAGGTCTCGGGTGTGAAGACCACCTTGCCGAGCTCCTTCGCATCAACATGGAAGTGCGTGACCTTTTCGCCACCGTACAACACACAAGGTACGCGGCCCTGGCGGCGGAGACTGTTCGAGTTGCTGGTGCCTGCGCCGGTGCGCGGTATGGCGGAAATGGAAACTTTCTTCATGACGTGTAATGTTAGGCGATGATGAAATGGCTGCTGATGCTTTCGTGATTGCGCACGCGCATGATCACATCGGCGAAGAGCTGGGCCACTGAAAGCTGCTTGATCTTGGTGGTCTGCGCCAGTTTCTCCGGCGGGATCGGAATGGTATCGGTAACGATGAGTTCGGTGAGTGACGAGGATTGAACACGCTTGCATGCTTCTCCGCTCAGCACGGGATGCGTGCAGATCGCGCGCACGCTGTTCGCCCCCTCCTCCATCATCATGTCGCTCGCCTTGGTGAGCGTGCCGGCGGTATCGACCATGTCGTCCACCAACACCACGTCTTTCCCCTTCACATCACCGATCACCGTCATGCGCTCGATCTGGTTGGCGACTTTGCGTTGCTTATAACAGATGGCCATGTCGCAACCCAGGTGCTTGCTGTAGGCGTTGGCCCGCTTGGTGCCACCGGTGTCCGGTGCCGCCATCAGCAAATTGGACAAGCCCATGCTTTTGATGTGCGGGAGGAAGATGCTGCTGGCGAACAGGTGATCCACCGGAACCTCGAAGAAGCCCTGGATCTGGTCCGCGTGCAGATCCATCGTCATGATGCGGTCCACGCCTGCGGCCGTAAGCATATTGGCCACCAACTTGGCGCCGATGCTTACGCGCGGTTTGTCCTTCCGGTCTTGGCGGGCAAAGCCGAAATAAGGCATCACGGCCACGATGCGCTTGGCGCTCGCGCGTTTCGCGGCGTCCACCATCATCAGCAGCTCCAGCAAGTTGTCTGCTGGTGGGAAGGTGCTTTGGACAATGAAAACCAGGTCGCCACGTACCGTCTCTTCATAGCTGGGCTGGAACTCGCCGTCGCTGAAGCGGGCCACGGTAACCTCGCCAAGGCGTTCACCGCTCGCGGCGGCAACTTTCTCGGCCAGGTAACGCGAAGCGCTACCGCCGAAGATCTTGGCAGGTTCCAGTTGGGCGTTCATGAAAGACCCCTGATCCTCGCACCTGAAACCTGCGGAGCGGGTGAAAAGGGGCCGCGAATGTAGCGATCGTCCCCATTTATCAACAGGTGTTCGTAGGTAAGAATGAAGGGGCCGCAGGACTTCCGCAAAGGCCCGGCCCACGGGGCTGCGCAAGCTTCAACCGGAGACCGGGCCGACCACCGGCCGCAACAGGCCAATGACGGATGCGTGCATCTTCGCCTACCGACCCCCGTCGGGACTCAGAGACATGCCCAAGCAGAAACCGACCGGCCCCGGCCCCGACCCATTGATCCAGACCGTGCTTGCCGCCGTGCGGCAGAGCGGCAGCGCCGGTATTACCGCCCAACAGCTGGCGCTCAAGGCGAACATCAAGGACAAAAGCAAGCTGCATATCCTCTACGAAGCCATTGACGACCTGTTGGGGGCCGGAAAGATCAAGAGCGGCAAGAAGGGCCGGTACCATGCCGGTGTTGAGGTCGCTGACCGGCCCGCTCCTGGAAAACAGCAGCGCCCAGGGAAGCACATTGAACGGGGCGGCAGGCATGAACCGGGGCACCGATCGGCGCAACGCGAAGACAGTAGCGCCGTGGAAGGCGTGCTGGATATCGTGGGTAATGGGTCGGGCTATCTGCGCCGCGAAGGCGTGGATGAGGACCTCTTCGTCCATATGGCGAACCTGGGGCTGGCCCTGACGGGCGATACCGTCCTTGCCAAGGTGGTGCAACACCGTGGCCGGAAGCCCGAGGCCAAGGTGCTGGAGGTGCTGAAGCGCAAGCGCACCGATTTCGTGGGCACGGTGCACAAGGACAAGGGCCGGTACTACGTGCGGCCCGACGACCAGAAGATGAACCGCGTCTTCACACTGCGCGAGACCGACCGCAACGGGGCGAACGAGGGCGAGAAGGTGGTGCTGACGCTCGGCGATTGGCGCGATCAACGCGAGCAACCGCCGGGCATCGTGCAGCGCATTCTGGGGAAAGCCGGTGAGAACGAAACGGAGATCCACGCGATACTGGCGGAATTCGGTTTGCCGTACGATTTTCCCGATCACGTGGAAGCAGAGGCCACGACGATCAAGAACGGATGCACTCCGCATGAGATCGCCAAGCGTCGCGACGTACGCAACATCACCACGCTCACGATCGACCCGGAGGATGCAAAGGACCTGGACGATGCGCTGAGCCTGCGGAAACTGGACAGCGGCAATTGGGAGGTCGGTGTACACATCGCCGACGTAAGCCACTACGTGCGCCCAGGAATGGCGATAGAGGAGGAAGGCTCGTCACGCGCAACGAGTGTGTATCTGGTGGACCGGGTGGTGCCCATGCTTCCAGAGAAGTTGAGCAACGGATTATGCTCATTGCACCCCGGCGAGGACAAGCTTTCCTTCAGCGCGATCTTCGAACTGGATGAGAAAGCGCGGATCGTGAACGAGTGGTTCGGCCGCACGGTGATGCACAGCAACCGGCGATTCGCGTACGCTGATGCACAAGCGATCATCAACGGTGGTGAAGGAGAATACAAGGACGAGGTCTTGACGCTTCACCGATTGGCGCAAGTGCTACGCAAAGACCGCATGGCCAATGGCGCGTTGGAAGTGGGCGGCAACGAAGTGAAGTTCAAGCTCGATGACAAAGGCCGTCCCTTGGGCGTGTACGAGAAGGTGATGGCCGAGGCGAACTGGTTGATCGAGGAGTTCATGCTGTTGGCCAACAAACGCGTGGCCACCTGGGTGGGTACTCTGAAAAAGGGAGGCGTGCATCCGTTCGTTTACCGCGTGCATGACCTGCCCGATGACGAAAAGATCGAGCAGCTGAAGAGCCTCGCGAAGAGCTTCGGTCATTCCCTGGTCGTACACAAAGGCGAAGAGCTGGCGCACGCGAGCAACCGCTTGCTTGCCGATGTGAGAGGCACCGATGAGGAGAACATCATCAAGCAGGTCACCATTCGCAGCATGGCGAAGGCCATTTACAGCACCGACAACATCGGGCACTACGGACTGGCGTTCGAGCATTACACGCACTTCACCTCCCCTCTCCGCCGCTATCCGGATCTGATGGTCCACCGCGCGCTGGCACATTACCTCGGCGGTGGTGGCCCGTTGAACAAGGGCACGCTGGAAACCAGCTGCAAGCACAGTTCATTGCAGGAGCGCCGGGCGGCCGACGCGGAACGCGCCAGCATCCGTTACAAACAGTCGG
>JBATMK010000030.1:0-22155 GCA_049289815.1 Flavobacteriales bacterium | reverse complement strand
CGGATAGACTTGCCACCTACGAGCACCTCATGCGGAACAAGGCATGGGTACCATGCGCCAACAGTATCGCCCACGTTGATCGCCAGCGTATCGATCTGTGGTTGGAGCGTGTTCTGGTGGAACGATTGGAACGCAAGACAATGGACGTGGAGGCGCTCTATGGTCGGCTCGGCAACGATGAAGCCGAGACGTTCCATCACTTGCTCGCCTCGGGCTTCGGCTTCAAGGTGAACGCAGAACCTTTCGGTCAGTTGGCGCGGACGCTACCGCTGAAGACACTGCTGAAGAACCGCGATGATCCGTTCCGCACCGAGGCGCTGGTGCTCGGCCAGGCAGGTTTGCTACAAGTCGACTTCGTGGATGCCCACCCGCGTGCATTGCAGGAAGAGTTCAAGGCCATAGCCGTACTGCACGACCTCAAACCCCTGTCCCCTGCGATCTGGAAGTTCGGACGCCTGCGGCCAACCAACTTCCCCACGATACGTTTGGTGCAGTTCGCGCGGTTGTTCACGCAGCTCGACGGGTCGTTCGGCAGGCTCCTTGAGCAGGATCGGGCGGCGGATCTCTTCCGCTCGTTCGAAGTGGAGGCGGAAGGCTACTGGCGCGATCATTGGGTTCTGGACAAGGCGTCTGAGCCAGCACCCAAGCGTTTGGGCCGAACGGCAGCCGCACTGCTCATCGTCAATGTGGTGGTGCCCTTCCTCTTTGCCATGGGCCGGGTGCGGGGTAAGGAGGAATTGGTGGAACGTGCCCTGGGACTGTTGGAACAGCTGCCAGCCGAAGCCAATGTGATCACGCGCGGCTGGGAGAAACTGGGCATCACAACGCCGTCCCGGCGCAAGGCCGGGATGACAGCCCAACATGACAATGCAGGGCGGTCGCAAGCCCTTATCGAGCTCAAGAACGTTTACTGCGGGCAACGCCGCTGTTTACATTGCGTCATCGGGGCAGAGCTGCTCAAACGCCCACACCAATGACCGCCCGCCTCAAGACCTTCCTCGAACGCCAGGCCTTCGGTGTTTGCGCATGGTGGGGCGACAAGCTCAACATCAAGCCTGAGCAAGTGCGCCTCAGCTTCATTTATTTGGGTTGCGTTACTGCCGGCCTGCACTTGGTGGTCTATCTCATCATGGCCTTCGTGCTTCAGCACAAGGAGCGCATCAAGCGGCCCTTCAGCAAGCGGAGCACGGTTTGGGAGTTGTAAGGAGCCTCGCGCAGTTTTAGCGCTCATGTCGCCCTTGTTCGTAGGCTTGCAGTCCATCGCCTGGGTGTAGCACCATCACGCTTCTCGCATTCGGCGCAGTGCCCTCATGAACCCGGACACCATCATCATCGGCTCCGGTGCCGGCGGTTTGTCGGCCGCCTTGTGCCTGGCGCGTGCCGGACGAAAGGTGTTGGTGCTGGAGCAGCACTACGTACCGGGCGGTTGGTGCCATAGTTTCTTTCTCAACGGTCATCGCTTCAGCCCGGGCGTGCACTACATCGGCATGATGGGTGAGGGAGAGAGCACGCGCGAGTTGTATGAAGGCCTCGGGGTCGCCAATGACCTCGTTTTCTTCCGCATGAATCCCGCAGCCTATGAGCACTGCTGGATCGGCGAGCACCGCATTGACATGCCAGCTGGGATCGACAACCTCTTTGAGCATTTGGCGCAGCGTTTCCCGCATGAGCGCAAAAGGTTGAAGCGGTATTTGACCACCGTACGCAACGTGAGCGACCAGTTACAACTGATCCACCGCATGCGCGGCTTCCTGGATCACCTCACGATCCCGTTCCGAACGCGGCACCTGGGCAAGTACGGCCTCTTCAGCCTGAAGCGGGTGATCGAATGGCACATCAAGGATCCCTTGCTCCAGAAGGTGCTCAACGTGCAATGCGGTGACCATGGATTGCCGCCGAGCCTGGCGCCTTTCCCGGTGCATGCCGCGGTGATGCAGCACTACTTCGATGGCGGCTATTATCCCATGGGTGGCGGCGCCGGCATCGTAAAGGCGATGACCACGGCGATCAAACGGCATGGTGGTATGGTCCGCACTGGTGCCGCGGTGAAACGTATCCTGCTCGAAGGAGTGGGCAAAGGCCAACGCGCCGTGGGCGTTGAGCTGGCGGATGGCCAGCGCATCATGGCTTCAACGATCGTTTCCAACGCCGACCCGCACAAGACCTTCGTGGGAATGGTGGGAGAGGAGCATCTTGATGAACGCATGCTCAAGAAGCTGGAGGCCACACGGTATTCGGTCACGAGCATCATGCTCTTCGTTACGGTGGACATGGATGTGCGTGCCGCAGGCCTCGATTCCGGCAACATCTGGATGCTGCGCGATCAGGACATGGAGGAACTCTTCCGCGACATGTCGCGGACCGACATCCTCGTCGACGATGAGTTCCCAGGGGCCTTCATCAGTTGCCCCACGTTGAAGGACCCGACGAGCTTCAACGGCCGCTACCACGACATCGAGATGGTGACCTACCTCGATTACAAAGCTTTTGAGCCGTTCGAAGGACGTGGTGATCGTTCACCGGATTACTTGTCGTGGAAAGAACGCATCAAGGAGAAGATGTTGAACGGATTGGAGCATGTGCTGCCGGGTGTGCGTGCGCACATCGTTCAAGCGGAGATCGGAACACCCATCACCAATGAGCACTACGTGCAGAGTACCCGTGGCAGCGTTTATGGTACGGAGAAGACATTGAAGCACGTTGGGCCGTTCGCCTTCCACCCAAGGACAGCGATCGCCCATCTCTACCTCACCGGAGCCAGCACTCTCACCCATGGCGTAGCCGGGGCCTCCATATCCGGGGTGATCACCGCGGCTGCAATACTCGGCTGCTCGAAGGATGACCTTTTGAAGCCTGATGCGTCCCAACACCTGCGGATCCATGATGCCGAGGATGAAACCACCTGGCCGGATTGGGTGCGCGTGAAACGTGCGGACAAACGCAGACGCTTCAAAGAGGTATCCACGGCCTAGTTCTCATCTTCGTCGGATGCGCATCCTTGTTACGGGAAGCAACGGTCTTCTCGGCCAGAAGTTGGTCGCCGCACTGCGTGCTGATGACGGGGTAAAGCTCATTGCCACGTCGCGTGGGGCGGATCGCACTCCGGATCCCGATGGATACCTGTACGTCCCCATGGACTGCACCGATGAGCCCGCGGTGAGCAGGTGCTTCAGCGAGACCCATCCCGATGTGGTGATCCACACCGCCGCGATGACCAACGTTGATGCTTGCGAATCGGACCCGGTGAATTGTCGGCTCCAGAATGTTACCGCCACCGAGCACTTGGTCAATGCAGCGAATACCTGCAACGCGCACTTCATCCTGCTCAGCACCGATTTCATTTTCGACGGTGAGGCTGGACCGTATCGGGAAGAAGATGTTCCCAAACCACTGAGCATTTATGGCCAGAGCAAGTTGGACGCGGAGCGTGTGGTCATGAACGCCGGGCTTGAACGATGGGCCATTGCGCGGACCATCATCGTCTACGGCATCGCCCCGGGGCTCAGTCGAAGCAACGTTGTGCTCTGGGCCAAGGGAGCATTGGAAATAGGCCAGCCGATCAAGGTGGTCCATGACCAATGGCGCATGCCAACATTGGCCGAGGATCTGGCTGATGGCTGCATCCGCATTGCTAAGCGCGGAGCCACCGGCATCTTCAACCTATGTGGCCCCGATGGCATGAGCATCTTGGAATTGGTGCAACGCGTGGGCACATTCTTCCATCTCGATGGTTCCGTGATCACACCGATCGACAGCGCAAGCCTCAACCAACCTGCGCGCCGACCGCCCCGCACAGGATTCGTCCTCGACAAGTCTCGCCGGGAGTTGGGTTTTGCACCCCGGACCTTCGAGGAGGGTTTAAAGGTTCTCCGCACCCAATTGGAGCACGCCTGAAATGTCCAGTTCTATTCACCGTATTGGAGCCGCCGTAAGGAAAAGGCTCAAGCGCTGGTTCGGTTGGAACAAGGCCAACAAACGCAAGGCGAAGGACAGCTTCTGGGAAGACCGCCGTCCGTTCAAGGAAGGGGTGAAGGACATCTTCGATCTGCACCGGGGGGAGCGCCGGGCCTTCGTAGCGGTCAGTCTCGGGTTGGTGCTCTGTGCGGGTTGGATCAGTTACAAGCAGTGGTTCCGCGGACCTGATCCGATCGATCCCGGTCCTATGCAGGCGCAGATCAGGGCTTTCATCGCGCAGGATCGGGGATACGCGCAGCAGAACAAGCAGCCCTCGTTGGCTGCTGATCTCAAGCCTTTCGACCCGAACGACTTGGATGAAGCCGGATGGATGAAACTGGGCCTCACTCAGCGGCAGGCCTCAGGCATCATGCGCTATGTGGAGCGCGGCGGGCACTTCCGGTCCAAGGCCGATGTGCGCAAGATGTACAGCATACGGCCAGAGCAGTTCGAACAACTGAAGTCGTTCATCCTGTTGCCCGATAGCACAGCATCGCGCCAGTTCGATCGGACACAAAAGGAATGGCCGAAGGCGAGCAAGCGATGGGATAGGAGCGATAGTGCGTTAAGGAAAAGCGGGTCAACGCGGCATGAACCGCTGGTAGTGGAAGTGAACACTTCGGACACGTTGGGGTTGGTTGAACTGCCCGGCGTCGGGCCAGCCTTTGCACGTGGCATCGTGAAGTATCGCGACAAACTCGGTGGCTATGTGAGCCTGGATCAACTGTCGGAGGTGTTCGTGCTGAAGGACAAGCCCGATGCGGTTGCGCGGTTGAAGGAGTTGCTGGTGCTGGATGCCTCGTTGGTGCACCGCATCAATATCAACACCTGCACGGCCGAGGAGCTGATGGAGCATCCGTACATGTGGAAGAAGTGGAGCATCGCACGCGCGATCATCGCCTACCGGGTCCAGCATGGCCTGTTCACCTCGGTTGAAGGGGTCAAGGCGTGCCTGGTCGTGGATGACGAATTGTTCCGAAAACTGTCGCCTTACCTCACGGTCGACTAGGCCGGGTGGAGGCATCCGGGCGTGTTTGCAACGCGCGTACAAGGGAACTGCGTCTGCGACGCACAATTGCCCTCAGTAGCCCGACGATCGGCTAAACTTGCGGCTTCAGCATGCCGCCATCCGATCTCGAAACCCGCCTCCGCGCTGCCATTCGCGCCGTGCACGATTTTCCCAAGCCGGGGATCCTGTTCCGCGATATCACCCCGGTGATGGAGGATCCCGCGCTGAGCAGCGCAGTGGTTGATGGCTTGATAGATGGGTTAAAGGGTCGGAAGGTGGATGCCATCGCGGGTATCGAGAGCAGGGGATTTCTCTATGGGATGCCGATGGCGCTCAAGCTTGGCGTGCCGTTCATCACGGTGCGCAAGAAGGGGAAGTTGCCTTGGAGAACGGTGGCCTACAAATACGATCTGGAGTACGGAAGCGCCGAGATCGAAATGCACATTGATATCGTCAATCCCGGAATGCGGGTGCTGGTGCACGATGATCTGCTGGCTACAGGTGGTACCGCTGCTGCAGCTGCGGAACTGATCCGCATGCAAGGGGGCACCGTGGCCGGCTTCAGCTTCCTCATCGAGTTGTCGTTCCTCAACGGCGCGCAGCGCCTCAACTCATACGGTGCGGACATTATCCGCCTTGTCACCTATTAGAACATGCACTTCACCACCTCCGAGAACCAAGTGATGATCGCCCAGGCAGTGCGCGATCTATGCGAACGCGAAGTGCGCCCCAACGTCATGGAATGGGACGAGATCCAGCACTTCCCCAAGAAGCTGTTCACCGATCACTTCGGTCCAGCCGGCATGCTCGGGGTCTTCGTTCCTGAGGAGTACGGCGGCGCAGGTCTTGGCTATCACGAGTATGTGGACACCATCGTGGAAGTCTCGCGCATCTGCGGCAGCATCGGCCTCAGCGTAGCCGCGCACAACAGCCTTTGCACGGGCCATATCAACTACTTCGGCAACGACGAGCAGAAGAAACGGTGGCTCACCAAACTGGCAACCGGCCAGCGGTTGGGCGCCTGGGCGCTCACGGAACCCAATACAGGTAGCGACGCCATGCGGATGAAGTGTACCGCGAAGAAGGACGGCAAGGATTGGGTCATCAACGGCACCAAATGCTGGATCACCCACGGCATCAGCAGCGATGTGATGGTGGCCATCGTGCGTACCGGCGAACTGCTCGACAGCAAGGGCATGACCGCTTTCGTTATTGAACGGGGCACTCCCGGTCTGAAGGCCGGCAAGAAGGAGAACAAGCTCGGCATGCGGGCCAGTGAAACGGCCGAAGTGATCTTCGAGGATTGCCGTGTACCCGAGGAGAACGTCTTAGGCGAGGTGGGGCAGGGCTTTCAACAGGCGATGAAGGTGCTGGACGGTGGTCGCATCAGCATTGCCGCGCTCAGCCTCGGCATTGCCAAAGGCGCCTTCGATGCCAGCGTGAAATACGCCAAGGAGCGCCAGCAGTTCGGGCAGCCCATCGCCAACTTCCAAGGCATCAGCTTCAAACTGGCCGACATGGCCACCCGGATCGAGGCCGCCGAACTGCTTATCCGCCAGGCCAGCGACCTTAAGAACGCAGGTAAGAAGATGACCAAGGAGAGCGCCATGGCCAAGTACTACGCCAGCGAGGTGAGCGTGTATTGTGGCAACGAGGGGGTACAGATCTTCGGTGGCTACGGTTACACCAAGGATTTCCCCGTGGAGAAGTTCTACCGCGACAGCAAGCTGTGCACCATCGGCGAGGGCACCAGCGAGGTGCAGAAAATGGTGATCGGACGGGAGGTGTTGAGGGGATGACCGTCTTTGTGACTCTCTGAGGCGTTTGCACGGATCGGGTGTGCCTCTATATTTGCGGCCCCTTACAGAAAAAGACGCGCATGCTGATCATCCCGGTCAAGGAAGGCGAGGCCATCGACAAGGCCCTCAAGAAGTTCAAGAAGAAGTACGAGAAGACCGGTGTGTTGCGTGCGTTGCGCAAGCGCAAGGCCTATATCAAGCCTAGTGTTGAACGTCGTAAGGAGATCATCCGTGCGGTTTACAAGAGCGAGATGTTCCGCAACGAGGAGTAAGAAGCTGTTAGCAAGTCCCGTTGAAGGGGAGAGGACCACGCGTGGTTGTCTCCCCTTCTTTGTTTTCCATGCTATTGGAACGCTTCATCGAGCATCTTACTTACGAGCAACGGAGCAGCCCGCATACCGTACTGGCCTACCAGCGCGACCTGGAGCAACTGGCGGTCTTTCTCAAGGAAAAGAAGGGGAAAGCGGACCCCGAACTGGCCGACGAGCGGGTCGTCCGGGCTTGGATGATGTCGCTGATGGAGGGTGGTGCCTCGCCCAGGACAGTGAACCGGAAGCTCAGTTCCGTGCGCACCTTTTTCCGGTTCGCACGCCGGAGCGGCCACGCGGCCGCGGATCCAACTGCTTTGCTGGAGCCGCCGAAAACACCGAAACGACTACCGGAGTTCATAGAGGAGCGCGGTATGCAACTGCTGTTCACGGGCGATGAGGCTGCCCTCAGCTACAAAGGGCTCACGGACCGTACCGTGCTGGAGCTGCTTTATGGCACAGGCATGCGTTTGGCCGAACTGCTGGGGCTGAAGCCGGATGACGTTGACCTTACCGCGCGGACACTGCGTGTACTGGGCAAGCGCAATAAGGAACGCATCATTCCCATGAGCGACAGATTGACCACGGCTTTGCGCTCGTATTTGGAGGCCAGGCGCAGCATCCGGACCGACGAAGCGTTGGACGTTCCGCTGCTTTTGGACGGGTCCGGCAAACCCTTGGCAAGAAGGACCGTACAACGCACCGTGGAACGCTACCTTAGCAGGGTAACCACGCAACGGAAACGCAGCCCGCACGTTTTGCGCCACACCTTCGCAACACACCTCTTGAACAACGGTGCCGATCTCAATGCCGTGAAAGAACTCCTGGGCCACGCCAGCCTGGGGGCCACGCAGGTGTACACGCACAACACCGTGGAGAAGCTGCGCACCGCGCACCGCAAGGCTCACCCCCGCGGAGGCGAATGAACCAGGACAACGAACCAAACTCTCAGGACCATGAACGTGCAAGTACAGTCCATCCACTTCGACGCCGACCAGAAACTCATCTCTTTCGTGCAGGACAAGCTTGGCAAGCTGACCCTCTTCCATGATCGCATCCTGAACGCTGAGGTGTTCCTGAAGCTGGACAAGGACACCAGCAACCGTGAGAACAAGGTGGCCGAAGTGAAACTGGCCGTGCCCGGCCGCGAGCTCTTCAGCCAACGCCGGAGCAAGACCTTCGAGGAGGCCGTCGATCATGCCACCGAGGCGCTCCGCCGCCAGATGGAACGGACGAAGTCCGTGCGCCTGCGCAAGGCTTCCTGACCAGACTTCCACCAGTTCTACTGACGGCCAAGGATTTTCCTTGGCCGTCAGTGTTTGGTGCTATGGAACTAATCCTACATTTGCAGTCCTTTTTCCGGAGGAGTGCCCGGCGAAAGGGCTGTAGTTCTTTCTCTTGCTGTACCTGCCAATGTAGCTCAGCCGGCTAGAGCAGCTGATTTGTAATCAGCAGGTCGTGGGTTCGAGTCCCTCCATTGGCTCCTTGCGCCGACAGATGGGGAGATACCCAAGTGGCCAACGGGGGCAGACTGTAAATCTGCTGCTTCACAGCTTCACAGGTTCGAATCCTGTTCTCCCCACCACAAGGAGCCGAAACCCGAGGGGCGACGCCGGTCGGATGGGCAACTGGATCTTGCGGGAGTAGCTCAGTTGGTAGAGCATCAGCCTTCCAAGCTGAATGTCGCGGGTTCGAATCTCGTCTCCCGCTCCACCACAAGGAATGCACAAGCCTTTGTAGCTCAGGGGTAGAGCACTTCCTTGGTAAGGAAGAGGTCCCGGGTTCAATTCCCGGCAAAGGCTCGCACAGGGCGTCCGGTGGACACCCGGAAAGGATGGCAGGAACGCTGCTCCCCGGATTGGGAACAGCAGGTACAGCAGAAGAACGCACGCAGCAATAACGCACGAACTTCAACAACAGATCAACCCCGAAGCATCGGGGAGCAAACACCGACGAGGACCATGGCAAAGGAGACTTTCAAAAGGGACAAACCCCACGTCAATGTCGGCACCATTGGCCACGTTGACCACGGCAAAACCACGCTGACCGCCGCGATCACCACCGTACTGGCCTCCAAAGGCCTGAGCGAGGTGCGCAGCTTCGATTCCATCGATAATGCTCCTGAGGAGAAGGAGCGCGGTATCACGATCAACACGGCCCACGTGGAGTACTCCACGGCCAACCGTCACTACGCCCACGTTGACTGCCCCGGCCACGCCGACTATGTGAAGAACATGGTTACGGGTGCTGCACAGATGGACGGTGCCATCCTTGTTGTTGCCGCTACGGACGGCCCTATGCCACAGACCCGTGAGCACATCCTGCTCGGTCGCCAAGTGGGTGTCCCTCGCATCGTGGTGTTCATGAACAAGGTGGACATGGTGGATGATGTGGAACTCCTCGACCTGGTCGAAATGGAGATCCGCGAACTCCTGTCGTTCTACAGCTATGATGGGGACAACACGCCCATCATCCGTGGTAGCGCTTTGGGTGCCCTCAACGGAGAAGCGAAGTGGGTGGATGAACTTATGAAGCTGATGGACGCTGTGGATACCTGGATCGAACTTCCTGTTCGCGCCGTGGACAAGCCTTTCCTGATGAGCGTGGAGGATGTGTTCTCCATCACCGGTCGCGGTACCGTTGCTACGGGCCGTATCGAAGCAGGTGTGATCAACACCGGCGACGAGGTGGACATCATCGGTATGATGAGCGAGAAGCTGAAGAGCACTTGCACCGGTGTGGAGATGTTCCGCAAGATCCTGGACCGCGGCGAGGCTGGCGACAACGTCGGTATTCTCTTGCGCGGCATCGAAAAGGACCAGATCCGCCGTGGTATGGTCATCGCGAAACCGGGCAGCATCACCCCGCACCTGCACTTCAAAGCCGAGATCTACGTGCTGAAGAAGGAAGAAGGTGGCCGCCACACCCCGTTCCACAACAAGTACCGCCCACAGTTCTATTTCCGCACCACTGACGTCACGGGTGAGATCACCTTGGACGCTGGTCGCGAAATGGTGATGCCCGGCGACAACGTAACGATCACCGTGAACCTGATCCAGCCCATCGCCATGGACAAGGGCCTGCGCTTCGCCATCCGCGAAGGTGGCCGTACCGTGGGTGCCGGACAGGTGACCGAGATCATCAAGTAACAACACCGTTCGGTGGCGCCCCGATCTGGTCGGGGCGCCCACCGGAAGGAGAACAAACAACAAAACAAAAACGGGTGTAGCTCAATTGGTAGAGCGACGGTCTCCAAAACCGTAGGCTGCGGGTTCGATTCCTGCCACCCGTGCCAAGCACCTACCACCCCGGATCAACGTGGCGAACTTCAAGACATACCTCGAGGAGTCCTACAACGAACTGGTCAACAAAGTGAGTTGGCCGACGTGGAAGGAATTACAGGGCAGTGCCATCGTGGTGCTCGTCTCGGCCATGATACTGGCCGTGGTCGTGTTCATCATGGATTTTGTTTTCGGTGCCCAGAACATGGGCAACGACAGTTTCTGGAAAGGTATGGTCGGCTTCATCTACAAATTGATCCAAGGCTGAGCCATGGCGGAAGTAGCTACCAAGAAGTGGTACGTGGTGCGCGCCATCTCCGGTAAGGAGAAGAAGGTGAAGGAAACCATTGAACTGGAGGTGAAACGATCCAAGATGGGCACGTACATCAGCCAGGTGCTCATTCCCATGGAGAAATTCTACCAGATCCGCGATGGGAAGAAGGTGAGCAAGGAGCGCAACTTCTTCCCCGGATACGTGCTGATCGAGGCTGACCTTACGGGGGAGATCGTCCACATGTTGAAGCAACTGCCCAACGTGATCGGTTTCCTCGGTGGAGAGAAGGGCGGGGATGCAGTTCCGCTGCGCATGACCGAGGTGAACCGCATCCTGGGCAAAGTGGATGAGCTGGCCGAATCGTCAGAAGCACACAGCAACCCTTACCACGTGGGTGAAGGCGTGAAGGTGATCGATGGTCCCTTCAATGGCTTCAACGGCGTGATCGAAGAGATCAACGAGGAGAAAAAGAAACTCAAAGTGATGGTGAAGATCTTCGGGCGCAAGACACCCCTGGAACTGAGCTTCATGCAAGTGGAAAAAGATTCGTAAGGCGACGGTTGTCGCGCATTGACAGGATAGAGAAAGGAAACCCGTCCGAGCCCTGACCAAGGGCGCTTGAGGACACAAATCGAAAGCAATGGCAAAGGAAGTAGGAGCTCTGGTGAAGCTCCAGATCAAAGGAGGGGCCGCGAACCCCTCACCGCCCGTTGGCCCTGCACTGGGCGCGAAAGGCGTTAACATCATGGAGTTCTGCAAGCAGTTCAACGCTCGCACGCAGGACAAGGCAGGCAAAGTCCTCCCCGTGGTGATCACCGTGTACACCGACAAGTCGTTCGACTTCGTGGTGAAGACACCGCCCGCAGCGGTGCAGATCATCGATGCCGCCAAGATCAAGGGCGGTAGCGGTACCCCCAACAGCAAGAAGGTGGGCAGCATCAACTGGGAGCAGGTGAAAGCCATCGCCCTGGACAAGATGCCCGACCTGAACTGCTTCACGGAGGAAAGCGCCATGCGCATGGTGGCCGGAACGGCCCGCAGCATGGGTGTTACCGTGAGCGGACCCAACCCATTCGATAAACCCTGATCCCATGCCGACCCTGAGCAAGAAGCGCAAGGCCGCCATGGCCAAGTTCGACTCCGCGAAAAGCTACAACCTCGCCGAGGCTACGAGCATCGTGAAGCAAGTGAGCACCACCAAGTTCGACGCAACGGTCGATATTGCCGTGCGCCTTGGTGTTGACCCCAAGAAGAGCACCGAAATGGTGCGCGGGACCGTGAGCCTTCCACATGGCACCGGCCGCACCGTGAAGGTGCTGGTGCTGGCCGATCCGGCCAAGTGCGAAGAAGCCCTCGCCGCCGGTGCGGACATGGCCGGTCTGGACGAGTACGTGGAGAAGATCAAGGGCGGCTGGACCGATGTGGACGTGATCGTCTGCACACCGGCCGTGATGGCGAAAGTGGGTGCACTGGGCCGTGTGCTCGGTCCTCGTGGCCTGATGCCCAACCCCAAGACCGGTACCGTGACCATGGACGTGGCCAAGGCCGTGAAAGAGGTGAAGGCGGGCAAGATCGACTTCAAGGTGGACAAGGCCGGTATCATCCACGCGGTGATCGGCAAGGCCTCCTTCGATGCGCAGAAGTTGAGCGAGAACGCCAACGAACTGCTGCAAACCCTGCTGAAGCTGAAACCCAGCACCAGCAAAGGGGTGTATATCAAGAGCATCTGCATCAGCAGCACCATGAGCCCGGGTGTGCTCGTGGACGCACGCACGGTAATGAACTGATAGAGCACCAAGCCATGAACCGCACAGAGAAAGACAATATGATCAACGAGCTCGTAGGTGAGCTCCGCGAGGCGAACGTGTTCTACCTCACCGATAGCTCGGCCTTGACCGCCTTGCAGACCAGCAACCTGCGTCGAGCCATGTTCAGCAGCGGCATCCGCATGCGCGTGGTGAAGAACACCTTGCTCCGCAAGGCACTGGAGCGTATCGAAGGCAAGGACTACAGCGAATTGTACCCCACCCTGGCCGGCCAGACCGCGCTGCTCTTCGCACAGAAAGGCAACGCACCTGCCAAAGTGATCGCCGACTTCCGCAAGAAGAACCCGAAGCCCTTGCTCAAAAGCGCATGGATCGATCAGGCCATCTTTATCGGCGATGATCAATTGGCCATGCTTACCAAGCTGAAAGGCAAGGAAGAGCTCATTGGCGACATCATTGCATTGCTCCAAAGCCCGATCAAGAACGTGATCAGCGCCCTCCAAGGCGGTGGTGGCCACAAGATCGCCGGCCTCGTGAAATCATTGGAAGACCGCGCAGCTGCAGCCTGACGCACTTCCTGAACCCGTTACGCACTTCCACACAAGAACTATCAACAACCCGAATAACATGGCAGATGTGAAATCACTGGGCGACTCCCTCGTGGGCCTCACCGTGAAAGAGGTGAGCGAACTCGCTCAATACCTGAAGGATACGTATGGCATCGAACCCGCTGCTGCAGCTGTTGCTGTTGCCGCTGGTGGTGGTGCTGCAGGTGGTGGCGAAGCCGCTGCTGCGCAAACCAGCTTCGATGTGATCCTCAAGCACGGTGGCCAGAGCAAACTGGCCGTGGTGAAGCTCGTGAAAGAGCTCACCGGTCTGGGCTTGAAAGAAGCCAAAGACCTGGTTGACGGTGCTCCGAAGCCGCTGAAGGAAGGCGTTTCCAAAGAGGAAGCCGAGAGCCTGAAGCAGCAACTGACGGAAGCCGGCGCCGAAGTTGAGGTCAAGTAAGGACCACAACGCCAAGCATTGAGCAGGCCGGACCGCTGAAGGAGCGGTGCGTGCCTGCCTGCGGCATTTGGGCCGCATCCTGTTTTTCCTCCTTCACGTCAACCCCGATCGCATCCATGGCCCAGCCCAAGACCATCAGCACCAAGAAGAACAAGCGCATCGATTTCGGGTCGAACAAGCTCGCCAACGAGTACCCCGACTTCCTCGACATCCAGCTCAAGAGCTTCGAGGAATTCTTCCAGATCGAAACCCTTCCGGAGAACCGTTCACATGAAGGTCTGTTCAAGACCTTCCAGGAGAACTTCCCCATCACCGATACGCGCAACCAGTTCGTACTGGAGTTCCTCGATTACTTCATCGATCCCCCGCGGTACAGCATCGATGAATGCATCGAACGCGGCCTCACCTACAGCGTTCCGCTGAAGGCCAAGCTGAAGCTCTATTGCACCGATCCCGAGCACGAGGATTTCGAGACCATCGTGCAGGACGTGTACCTGGGCCAGATCCCCTACATGACCCCCAAAGGCTCGTTCGTGGTGAACGGCGCCGAGCGCGTGGTCGTTTCACAATTGCACCGCAGCCCGGGCGTGTTCTTCGGCCAGAGCCGCCACGCCAACGGCACCAAATTGTACAGCGCCCGTGTCATCCCTTTCAAGGGGTCGTGGATCGAATTCGCCACGGACATCAACGGCGTGATGTACGCATACATCGACCGCAAGAAGAAGTTGCCGGTGACCACGCTGCTGCGTGCCATCGGTTTCGAGAGCGACAAGCAGATCCTGGAGATCTTCGGCCTGGCCGACGAGATCAAGGTAACGAAGGCCGCGCTGAAGGAAAGTGTTGGCCGCAAGCTGGCCGCCCGCGTACTGAAAACATGGGTGGAGGATTTCGTGGATGAGGACACCGGCGAGGTGGTGAGCATCGAGCGCAACGAAGTGTTGATCGATCGCGAGACCATCATCGAGGATCACCACGTGGACATGATCGCCGAGAGCGGTGCCAAGACGGTGATCCTACACAAGAAGGAGGTGAACGCAGCCGACTACGCGCTGATCTACAACACCCTCCAGAAGGATACCTCGAACAGTGAGAAGGAAGCGGTGGAGGTGATCTACCGCCAGCTGCGCAATGCCGAGCCACCAGATATCGAGACCGCCCGTGGGGTCATCGACAAGCTGTTCTTCAGCGAGCAGCGTTACGATCTGGGTGAAGTAGGCCGTTACCGGATCAATAAGAAGCTTGGTCTGGAGAGCCTGCTCAGCGTGCGTGTGCTCACCAAGGAGGACATCATCGCCATCATCAAGTTCCTCATCGAACTGGTGAACGTGAAGGCCGATGTGGACGATATCGACCACTTGAGCAACCGTCGCGTACGCACCGTGGGTGAGCAGCTCCACAGCCAGTTCGGCGTGGGCTTGGCCCGGATGGCCCGCACCATCCGCGAGCGCATGAACGTGCGCGATAACGAGGTGTTCACACCTACCGATCTGATCAATGCCAAGACCTTGAGCTCGGTGATCAACTCGTTCTTCGGAACGAACCAGTTGAGCCAGTTCATGGATCAAACGAACCCACTGGCGGAGATCACGCACAAGCGTCGTATGAGCGCACTAGGGCCCGGAGGTCTGAGCCGCGAACGCGCCGGCTTCGAGGTACGGGACGTGCACTACACGCACTACGGCCGCCTATGCACCATCGAGACACCTGAAGGACCGAACATCGGTTTGATCAGCAGTCTCTGTGTATACAGCAAGATCAACAGTCTCGGCTTCATCGAAACGCCTTACCGCCATGTGAAGGACGGCAAAGTGGATTCGAAGCACGACGTGGTGTACCTCACCGCAGAGGAGGAGGACAACAAGATGATCGCCCAGGCCAACGCGAAAGTGTTGGAGGACGGCACCTTCGACGGGAACCGCGTGAAAGCGCGCCTCATGGGCGATTTCCCCGTGGTGGAACCCAAGGAGCTCCACCTGATGGACGTTGCACCGAACCAGATCGCCAGTATCGCCGCATCGTTGATACCCTTCCTGGAGCACAACGATGCCAACCGCGCCCTTATGGGCAGCAACATGATGCGCCAGGCCGTGCCGCTCCTGCGGCCCGAAGCCCCGATCGTGGGTACCGGCCTGGAAGAGCTCGTTGCCCGCGATAGTCGCGTGCTGCTGACCGCCGAAGGCGAAGGCACCGTGAAGTACGTGGACAGCGATCGCATCCTCATCGAGTACAAGCGCACTGAGGACCAACGCACGGTGAGCTTCGAGGGCGATGAGAAAGAGTACAAGCTCACCAAGTTCCTGAAGACCAACCAGAGCACCTGCATGAACCTGCGCCCATTAGTGCGGAAGGGCGAGAAGGTGGTCGCCGGTCAAACGCTCTGCGAAGGCTACGGCACGCAGGACGGGGAACTGGCCATCGGCCGCAACCTGGTGGTGGCCTTCATGCCATGGAAGGGGAACAACTTCGAGGATGCCATCGTGCTCAGCGAGCGCGTGAGCCGCGAGGATGTGTTCACCTCGATCCACATCGATGAGTACAACATGGAGGTGCGCGATACGAAGCGCGGCCTCGAGGAACTCACCGCCGACATCCCGAACGTTTCGGAAGAAGCAACAAAGGATCTCGATGAGAACGGCCTGATCCGCATCGGCGCTGAGATCAACGAGGGCGATATCCTCATCGGCAAGATCACGCCGAAAGGGGAGACGGATCCAAGCCCAGAGGAGAAACTGCTCCGCGCCATCTTCGGTGACAAAGCCGGTGACGTGAAGGACGCTTCCATGAAGGCTCCCCCGAGCACCAAGGGCGTGGTCATCGACAAGAAGCTCTTCAGCCGCGCCATCAAGGACAAGAAGAGCAAGGGCAACGAGAAGGGCGTTCTCGAAGCGATCGACAAGGACTACGATAAGGAACTGGCGGTCCTCAAGGACCTGCTTGTGGACAAGATGATGAAGCTGTTGGGCGGGCTCAGCAGCAACGGCATCTTCAACAAGTACAAGGAGGAGATGGTGAAGAAGGGCACCAAGTTCACGGTGAAGGTGCTGCAAGGCGTCGACTACGTGACCGTGGATCCCACCGAGTGGACCAGCGACAAGAAGACGAACGAACTGGTGCGCCAGCTCATCCACAACTACAACATCCGGTACGGCGATATCAGCGGTGGCTACAAGCGGAAAAAATTCCAGGTGAGCATCGGTGATGAACTGCCTGCGGGTATCGTCAAACTGGCCAAGGTGTACGTGGCTGCGAAGCGCAAGCTGAGCATCGGCGACAAGATGGCCGGGCGTCACGGGAACAAGGGCATCGTAGCGCGTATCGTTCGCGATGCGGACATGCCTTACATGGCCGACGGAACACCGGTGGACATTGTTCTTAACCCGTTGGGCGTGCCTTCGCGCATGAACCTCGGGCAGATCTACGAGACCGTATTGGGCTGGGCCGGCTTGAAGCTGGGCCGCAAGTACGCGACCCCGATCTTCGATGGTGCCACCAACGATCAGATCAACGCCGAAACCGACGAGGCCGGTCTACCGCGCAGTGGCAAGATGTACCTGTACGATGGCGGTACGGGCGAGCGCTTCCACCAACCTGCGACCGTTGGCGTGATCTACATGATCAAGCTCGCCCACATGGTGGACGACAAGATGCACGCACGTTCCATCGGACCGTACAGCCTGATCACACAGCAGCCATTGGGTGGTAAGGCCCAGTTCGGTGGCCAGCGTTTCGGTGAAATGGAAGTATGGGCGTTGGAGGCCTTCGGTGCCGCCAACATCCTCCAAGAGATCCTCACCGTGAAGAGCGACGACGTGATCGGCCGCGCGAAGGCTTACGAAGCCATCGTGAAGGGCGAACCCATGCCAACGCCCGGTATCCCTGAATCCTTCAATGTGCTGCTGCATGAACTCCGCGGCCTCACCCTGAACGTGAGTCTGGAGAACACAGAAGCCGTCAATAACTGATCGTCCAACAGCATCCCATGATGAAGAAGGAAGTAAAGCTGAACAGCAACTTCAATAAGATCGTCATCAGCCTTGCGAGCCCGGAGCAGATCCTGGAGCGCAGCCATGGCGAAGTGATCAAGCCGGAGACGATCAACTACCGTACCTACAAGCCGGAACGCGATGGCTTGTTCTGCGAGCGCATTTTCGGTCCCGTCAAGGACTTCGAATGCCATTGCGGCAAGTACAAGCGCATCCGCTACAAAGGCATCGTGTGCGATCGTTGCGGTGTGGAGGTGACCGAGAAGAAAGTGCGCCGCGAGCGCATGGGCCACATTTCACTCACCGTTCCGGTGGCGCACATCTGGTACTTCCGCAGCCTGCCCAACAAGATCGGCTACCTGCTGGGCCTGCCTACCAAGAAGCTCGACCAGATCATCTACTACGAACGGTACGTGGTGATCCAGGCCGGAACCGGCACGGCCAAGAACAAGGAGGGCGTTGCCATCCAATACCTCGACTTCCTCACGGAGGAAGAGTACTTGGACGCGCTGGAGCAACTCGGAAAGGACAACCAACACTTGGACGATAGCGACCCGAACAAGTTCATCGCCAAGATGGGCGCTGAGTCGCTCAATGACCTGCTGCGCCGTCTCGATCTCGACAGTCTGAGCTACGACCTGCGCCACAAGGCCAATACCGAGACCAGCCAACAGCGCAAGAACGAGGCACTGAAACGCTTGAACGTGGTGGAAGCACTGCGTGAAGCCAACACCCGTCGCGAGAACAAGCCCGAGTGGATGATCGTGAAGGTGGTGCCCGTGATCCCTCCCGAGCTGCGCCCCTTGGTGCCCCTGGACGGTGGCCGCTTCGCCACATCCGATCTGAACGATCTGTACCGCCGTGTGATCATCCGCAACAACCGCCTCAAGCGGTTGGGGGAGATCAAGGCACCCGAAGTGATCCTGCGCAACGAGAAGCGCATGTTGCAGGAGGCCGTGGACAGTCTGTTCGACAACAGCCGCAAGAGCAGTGCGGTAAAGAGCGAGAGCAACCGCCCGCTGAAATCATTGAGCGATTCGCTCAAAGGCAAGCAGGGCCGCTTCCGCCAGAACCTGCTGGGTAAGCGTGTGGACTACAGCGCACGTTCCGTGATCGTTGTTGGGCCTGAACTGAAACTGCATGAGTGCGGCCTTCCCAAGGACATGGCTGCCGAGCTCTTCAAACCGTTCATCATCCGCAAGCTCATCGAGCGCGGCATCGTGAAAACGGTTAAAAGCGCCAAGAAGATCGTGGACAAGAAGGAGCCCGTGGTGTGGGACATCCTGGAGAACGTGCTCAAGGGCCATCCCGTGCTCTTGAACCGTGCACCAACGTTGCACCGCCTCGGTATCCAAGCCTTCCAACCCAAACTGATCGAGGGCAAGGCGATCCAATTGCATCCCCTCGTTTGTACGGCGTTCAACGCTGACTTCGACGGTGACCAAATGGCCGTTCACGTGCCCCTCGGGCATGCGGCCATCCTGGAAGCACAACTTTTGATGCTCGCCAGCCACAACATTCTGAACCCTGCCAATGGCGCTCCCATCGCGGTGCCGAGCCAGGACATGGTGCTTGGCCTGTATTACATCACCAAAGGCCGCAAGAGCGAGAAGGGCAATCCCGTGAAAGGTGAGGGCCGCACGTTCTACAGCCCGGAGGAAGTGGTGATCGCGTACAACGAAGGCAAGGTGGACCTGCACGCATGGATCAAGGTGCGATGGACCGCAGTGGATGGCACCAAGGAGATCATTGAAACCACAGTGGGTCGCGTGCTCTTCAACGATGTGGTGCCCGACGAGGCCGGCTACATCAACGAACTGCTCACCAAGAAAGCACTGCGTGACATCATCGGCCGCGTGCTGAAAACGGCTGGTACGGCCAAAGCCGCACGTTTCCTGGATGACATCAAGGAGATCGGTTTCAACATCGCCTTCAAGGGCGGTCTTTCCTTCAACCTGGAGGATGTGATCGTGCCCGATGAGAAGGAGAAACTGGTGAAAGCCGCGCAGAAGGAAGTGGACGAGGTGATGGGCAACTATAACATGGGCCTTATCACCAATAACGAGCGCTACAACCAAGTGATCGATATCTGGACACACACCAACAGCCGTGTGACCAAAACGCTGATGGACCGCCTCGCTGCCGACCGCCAAGGATTCAACAGCGTGTACATGATGATGGATTCCGGTGCCCGTGGTAGCAAGGAACAGATCCGTCAGCTCAGCGGAATGCGGGGTCTGATGGCCAAGCCGCAGAAGAGCGGCGGTGGTGGTTCACAGGACATCATCGAGAACCCCATCCTCTCGAACTTCAAGGAAGGCCTGTCCATCCTTGAGTATTTCATCAGTACCCACGGTGCACGGAAAGGTCTTGCCGATACCGCGCTGAAGACCGCAGATGCCGGTTACCTCACCCGCCGTCTTGTTGACGTTGCGCAGGACGTGGTGATCAATGCGGAGGATTGCGGTACGCTACGCGGACTGATCGCCACCGCCCTCAAGAAGAACGAGGAAGTGGTGGAGACGCTTTACGATCGCATTCTGGGTCGTTGCGCCGTGCATGATGTCTACCACCCGCAAACGGGTGATCTGATCGTGTCCAGCGGTGACCAGATCAACGAGGATATCGCAGCAGTGATCGCGGCCAGCCCCATCGAAGAGGTGGAGATCCGGAGCGTGCTCACCTGCGAACAGAAAAAGGGCGTTTGTACCAAGTGCTATGGTCGCAATCTCGCCACCGGTCGCATGGTGCACATGGGCGAGGCCGTGGGTGTCATTGCCGCGCAGTCCATCGGTGAACCCGGCACACAGCTTACACTGCGTACGTTCCACGTGGGTGGTGTTGCAGGGAAGATCACCGAAGAAAGCGAGGTGAAGGCCAAGTACGATGGCAAGTTGGAGATCGACGAACTACGTACCGTGAAGCGCAAGGACCGCAAAGGCGAGGACGCCGAAGTGGTGATCAGCCGCAGCACGGAAATGCGTATCGTGGACAACAACACAGGCATCGTGCTCACGACCAGCGTGATCCCCTATGGTGCGTTCCTGTACCATAAGAGCGGTAAGAACGTGAAGAAGGGTGATGTGATCTGCACATGGGATCAGTACAACGCGGTGATCATCTCGGAACTCAGCGGTAAGCTGGCCTTCGAGAGCATCGAGGAAAGCGTCACATACCGAGAGGAGATCGACGAGCAAACGGGCTTCACCGAGAAGGTGATCGTGGAAAGCCGCGACAAGCGGAAGAACCCCACGATCAAGATCATGGACCTGAAGAGCAAGGAGGAAGTGAAGAGCTACTCCCTGCCTGTCGGTGCCCACATCATGGTGAAGGAAGGCGACAAGGTGGAGGCCGGCGATGTACTCGTCAAGATCCCCCGTACAAGTGGTAAGGGCGGTGATATCACCGGTGGTCTGCCGCGCGTAACGGAACTCTTCGAAGCGCGTAACCCGAGCAACCCTGCTGTGGTGAGCGAGATCGACGGTATTATTTCATACGGCAAGATCAAACGGGGTAACCGCGAGATCAACGTGGAGAGCCGTACCGGCGAACGAAAGACCTACCTGGTGCCGTTGAGCAAGCACATCCTGGTGCAGGAGAACGACTTCATCAAGGCCGGTGCGCCATTGAGCGATGGCAGCATCAGCCCGATGGACATCCTGGATATCCAAGGACCGACACGTGTGCAGGAATACCTCGTGGATGAAGTCCAGGAGGTTTACCGCATGCAGGGTGTGAAGATCAACGACAAGCACTTCGAGGTGATCGTTCGGCAGATGATGCGCAAAGTGGAGATCGAGGATCCGGGCGATACCCGTTTCCTGGAGAAGCAGAGCGTGAACAAGACCGAGTTCATGGCGGCCAACGACCAGATCTTCGACATGATGGTCGTGACCAATGCCGGGGACAGTGCTTCTCTCAAGGAGGGCCAGATCATCACCGCGCGCAAGTTGCGCGATGAGAACAGCGCGCTCAAGCGCAAGGACTCCACTCCGGTGGAAGCCCGGCATGCCAAGCCAGCCACGGCCCGTACGATGCTGCAGGGTATCACACGTGCTTCACTGCAAACAGAAAGCTTCATAAGCGCTGCGTCGTTCCAAGAGACGACCAAGGTGCTGAACGAGGCCGCCGTGAGCGCGAAGGAGGATTTCCTCCACGGCTTGAAGGAGAACGTGATCGTTGGTCACTTGATCCCCGCAGGTACGGGCAGCCGCCGCTTCCAGAAGAACATCGTTGGCAACAAGGATGACATGGAGCGCATGGCGGCCGAGCGCGACACGGTTGTAACAGAAGGCTGAACACAGGGATCATGGCCGAGAACGAGAAACCCAAGGGCAACCAGCTGAACATCGAGATCAGCGAGGAGGTGGCCGATGGCATTTACAGCAATCTGGCCATCATCACTCACAGCAACTCGGAGTTCGTGCTCGATTTCGTGCGCGTGATGCCTGGTGTGCCCAAGGCTAAAGTGCGCGCGCGCGTACTCTTGACCCCCCAGCATGCCAAACGCCTCATGCGCGCATTGGCAGACAACATCGGGAAGTACGAGCAGGCACATGGCCAGATCAAGGACACTGAGATGCCCCAGATCCCGATGAACTTCGGAGGGCCGGCGGCACAAGCCTGAACCATAAGCACTTTCAAGCGCAGCCCCCGGTGGAAACCGGGGGCTGTTCGCGTTCTGGCCGGTCCAAGGTCTGGCGAGGTAGCGACTTAGTGCGCGAATTGTCGTTTGTCGATGAAAAAGACCGTTTTGTGGAGTAAAAACTGGCC
>JBATMK010000029.1:0-3248 GCA_049289815.1 Flavobacteriales bacterium | reverse complement strand
TCACTTCACCGGTCACACGGTCCATGTTGATGATCTCGGTCTTCGGCTTCAAGCTGCTGTACCACACGTTCGGGAAAGCGAGCAGGATGTGCAAGTGCTTGCTGACCACGAGGTAGTTGAGGAAGGCAAGGATCCCGATGATGTGGAACCACCAGCAGATCCTCTCCAGCGTGATCAGCGAAGCACTGGACCAGTCGAACAGAACCGAAGCGACCACACCGCTCACCGGAAATGCGCCTGCTTTGATGTAGTGCCCTTCTCCCCTGCCCTGCAACGTGACATCCGCAGCGTTCATCAGGAGGAATGCCGTCATCAGCGCGATCTCCGTGAAGAGGATGAGGTTGGCATCGGTCCGTGGCCAGCCGTCCAATTCCTTCATCACGAAGCGCTTCAGTTTGATGATGTTCCGCCGAACGAGGAAGATGGCGCACGCTACCCACACGCCCAACGCCAGCCACTCGAAGCTGCCGAGGAGGAAGTCGTAGAAGCCGCCCATGAAGCTGAGCACGCGGTGTGTGCCGAAGACGCCGTCGATGATGATCTCCAGCACTTCGATGTTGATGATGACGAAGCCGGCGTACACGATGATGTGCAGAAAGCCCGCCACCGGCCGCACCACCATCTTGCTCTGTCCTAAAGCCACGCGGGCCATCAGCGCCCAGCGTTCGCCTTGGCGGTCGTTGATCTTCACGTCGCGCCCCAGCAGGATGTTGCGGCGGATGCGCATGATGTTGCGCGCGAACAACCAGCTCGCACCGACAAGCAACACGATGAAGACGATGCTCGGCACCATCACTTCCGGTCTATGGACTGCCGTATGCGCTCCACATCGGAGTCGCTGAGCTTGGGCAATTTGTCCTTCTTCCCGAAGATGCTCAGATAGCGGTTGGGGTTGAGCCGGAGATCCTCCAGCAGCAGGTCCAGCTCGCGACTTGCCTCGTTGAGGTTGTTGTAGAGGCTGTCGTTCTTGGCCAGTTGGCCCAACGTACCCTGGCCCTGCTCAATCCCGTTCACCACGCTCTTCAAGCCCGTGCTCGCCTCGCTGATGCCTTGCAGCACGCTGTCGATGCGGCCATCGGCCAGTGAGGTGGTGACCGTGTCGAGGTTCGTGAAGATGTGGCTGAGCGCGTCGTTGCTCTTCTCCAGATTGGCCGTCACCGACTCCAGGTTCTGCAAGGTGGCCTTCAGGGTCGTGCTCTCGGCGGCGATCAAGGCATCGAGGCGCTGCGCTGCATCGCGCAGGTTGAGGAGCGTCTCGCGGATGGTGACGAAACTGGAATCGATGTTCTTGATCGTGCCGGGGTTCAGGATCAGCTGGAAGGCGGTGAGCACGCTGTCCACGCTACCGAGCATGGCTTCGGCCTTCTGCTTGATGGGATCGATCTGCGCACCCAACGATGCGGTGAGGCTGGGCTGCGAAGTACCCAAGAGCGTGTCGCCATGCTCCGCGAACTCGGTGCTGGTACCGAGGATGAGCTGTGTACCGGTGCTCAGCAGATCGCTGAAGATGTCGATGCGGCTGTCCTTGGGGATCCGCAGTTCATCCTCGTTGATCTGGAAGGTGAGCACCACCCGGTTCGTGCCATCGTACAACAATTCGCTCTTGAGCACCTGGCCCACCTTGAAGCCGTTCAGCGTAAGCGAGCTGGAGGTAGTGACACCGCTGGCGTTGGTGAACACGCCGCAGTATATGTTCTTCTTTTGGAAAAGGTCGCGGCCTTTCAGGTAACTGTAGCCGAAGAACAGCAATGCCGAACCGCCCAACACCATCAAGGCAATGCTGTATTCTTTTTTCATCCTAAGCTTCAAGCTACAAGGCTCAAGTCACAAGCTTCAAGTCTAAAGGCAGTAGCTCCGGGCACCAGGATAGAAGAGGTTCTCATTTGATGCTTTGAGCTTGAAGCTTGAGCCTTGAAGCTTCATCAGTGCTTGGCCAAAGTAACGGCCTTCTCCAGATCGATCCGGGCGCCGTCCTTGAAGGCGACGATGAACGCGCCATCGTAGCCTTTCTGGCGGCAGAGTTCCTTCACTTTCGCAGCGCCTTCCGGCGTGCGTTCATTGCCCACGACATACTTGAACAAGCCGCCACCTTCGTACTCCATCACCCCTTCAAGGCCGTTGAAGTTCTTCGGCTCGCACTTGATGGGCTTGCGCGATACGGCCAACTGCACCTTGAAACGGACGCCAACATCATCGTGCTTGTTCACCACCGGCTGCGGCTTGGGTACATCCTTCGTGGTGTCCCTGGCAACCGCGGTGCTGTCCGCCTTCACCGGATCGGTAACGACATCGGTGCCTTCGATCCCAGCCTTGTAGTCCTTGAACGCGCGGTAGATGGCGCTGGCCATGAAGTCCTGCCCCTTTTCGCTCTGCAGGAAATCCTCTTCGCTGTTGTTGGTGAGGAAGCCGAGTTCCACCAACACCGCTGGCATGGTGGTGTAGCTGATCACGAGGAAGCCCGCCTGTTTCACGCCCCGTGCGTTGCGGCCCACGCGATCCTTGAACTGATGCTCCACCAAGCTGGCCAGTTCGGTGCTCTGCATCATGTAGGCGTTCTGCCGCAGGCTCAAATGGATGATGCTCTCGGGGTCCTTCGGGTCGAAGCCTTCGTACTTCAGCTCGTGGTCCTCCTCCATGAGGATGGAGCTGTTCTCGCGCTGTGCCGTCTTGAGGTTCGCTTCGGTCTTGTGCAGTCCCATCACGAAGGTCTCGGTACCATTGGGTTCGTGACTGTCGTTGGCGTTGCAGTGGATGCTGATGAACACATCGGCCTTGGCGCGGTTGGCGATCTCGCAACGTTCCTTCAGCTCGATGAAGCGATCGTCCTCGCGGGTGTAGATCACCTTCACCCCGGGGTACGCATCGGTGATGTACTTGCCCAGCAGCTTGCTCACGTTGAGCGCCACGTGCTTCTCGGTGCTCTTGAAGCGGCCCGTGCCGAGGTTGCCGGGGTCCTTGCCCCCATGCCCGGGGTCGATCACCACCACGTCGACTTTCGTAGGATCGTTCACGACCGCATCGGTTTGCGGCATGGCCGTTGAGTGCGCGGCCACCAACAAGGCAAGGAAAGACGGAGCCATCCGTTGTCCAACCCTTCCACCCCATCCGAGGATCTTACTTTTCGCGCCGTTCATGCCGATAGCCATAGCCTTTCCCGTATCCGGGCGCGAAGCTATCCGCGCCCTTTGCGGCGGTCGGCTTGGGTTCCCTGCATTTTTCATCACGGCCGTGTTAGCCTGTGCGCCCCA
>JBATMK010000028.1:0-14920 GCA_049289815.1 Flavobacteriales bacterium | reverse complement strand
CATGGTGAGCCCGTCGAACCATGGCTCAGACACTACGGTCCTGGTTCGACGGGCTCACCATGACAAGGCGCAGAACGCCGAAGGGCCCGCTTTCGCGAGCCCTCCGACGCCTTGTTGCACTTGCCTCAGAACCAGCTGCCGTGTTGCGGCGGCAGCGGCCTACTCGATGACAAGCCTCTTCGATATCGTGTTGTCGCCCAGCACGATCGTGGCGACATATGTTCCTGTCCCATTGTTGCGCAGATCGAGGGTGCGCGCCTGTCCGCCGCTGCCCATCACGGTTTCGCGGTGTACCACCCGGCCTGCTGCATCGGTGATGTACAGTTCGCCGCTCCCACCTTCGTCGGGCAGCAGGAAGGCGAGGGTGAACAAGCCACTGCTCGGGTTCGGGAGCACGCGCAAGTTGTCCTGTGATGGTCCGCCGTCGCTTTGCGTTAACGCCTTTTCAGCATCATCCCCTGTATCGGAAACAACGGAATGGGTCGGGATGGCGGAGGTCTTCTGCTTGTAGCGGTAGCGGAACACTTCCGCCTTCGCCTCACCGGGCTCGACAACTTCCTTGGGCTCCACCGTCAGCATCACCTGGCACAAGGCCGGCATGCCGATCACAGGTTCCGGAGCGATCGGTAGCACACAGGCATACACCTCACCATCGCCTTCGCCTCCCTCGCTCTGTTCCGCAAGCCAGAGTGCGGCTTCCTCCCCGGTGAGCACCCGGGTGTTCGTGGTGCCGTCCGCGGTGGTTACGATCGTGACCGTGGTGTTCTTTTCCTCGCGGCGCACATCAGTGGTGCTACGTGTACGGCGCTCCAACATTTCCTGGGCGGTGGCCGTGAATGTGGCCGCGATCGCTCCGTACAACAGTATGGGTCGGTGGATGATCATGGTGGGAGTGGATAGGACGGTGCGAACGTATCCGGCCCATTTCCGGACCGCTGTTAAAGCCCCGCCAACGCCGGTTAAAGAACGTTAAGTGGTCTTTCACCCCTAGGCACTGGGATACTTTGGCCATCCACCGCGCCGTGAAAGAGCGGTGGCACTCGTGGATAAACGCTGGATCGCCGCCCTGCTCGTAGGGATCACCTTGGCGCTGGCCGGCCTTACGATCATCCAGGTACAATGGATCCGCGGCGTGATCTCCTCACGCGATGCGCAGTTCGGACAGAGCATCGACGATGCCTTGAACGAAGTGAGCGAGCGGATCGAGCGCGCCGATGCGTTGGCTGACATCAAGCTGCACGCCGATGGCGGTCGCATGCTGGCCATGATCGACAGCATGCACGTGGCCACACATGGTTTCGTGGAAGAAGGAACTGCCATTTCAGAAGGTACTACGGATGCATCCGATGGCGCCATGCTGCGCGAAGCCCTGGTAGACGATATGGTGCGCGGGATCCTCTGGGGTAATACTCAACGTCCTATTTCGGAACGCCTGGATGAGAACCTGCTGGACTCCTTGGTGCGCGAGGAACTGCGCGCACGCGGAATTGTGGAGCCCGCGGCCTTTGCCGTCGTGGGCCGAGCGGAGCTTCCGTTGATACTGCACCTGGCCGATGCTGATGGAACTGCCGGTGACCTCTTGTTGTCCACGCACCGTATCCGATTGTTCCGTGCCGACCCGACCAGCGTGCCGCATTGGCTGGTGCTCACCGTTCCAGGCCAACGTTCGCACATCCTGCGCGACATGGGTTGGCAACTGGCGTTGAGCGCGTTGTTGGTGCTGATCATCGCCGGCATGTTCGCCTTCACGTTGGTGACCATCGTGCGGCAACGACGCATGAGTGAGATCAAGAACGACCTGGTGAACAATCTCACGCACGAGCTGAAGACGCCGATCGCCACGATCGCTTTGGCATGCGAGGCGCTTACGGATCCATCATTGCCGAAGAGCGAACAACGTACGAAGACCTTCACAAACATGATCCGCGACGAAAACAAGCGGCTCGGCGTGCTGGTGGAGAGCGTGCTGCAAAGCGCCGTGCTCGACAGTGGCCGTATGCGCTTGCGGCCCGTGGACCTGGACATGCATGCGGTGATCACGGAAGTGGCGCGGAACACCAACATCCTGGCCGAGCGCCGAAATGGCCGCATCGGGACCGAGTTGAACGCCGAACTCGCCCATGTGAAGGGGGACCGCATCCACTTGGCGAACGTGCTGTACAACCTGGTGGACAATGCGGTGAAATATTGCGAGAAGGAACCGCGCATCACCATCCGAACGGCGAGCAACCATTCGGGTATCACCATTTCCGTGCAGGACAATGGCATCGGTATGGCGAAGACGGAACTCAAGCGCATCTTCGACCGGCTGTACCGGGTGCCCACCGGCAACCTGCACAACGTGAAGGGCTTCGGACTCGGCCTCAGCTATGTGAAGAGCGTGGTCGAAGGCCATGGTGGCCGCATTTCCGTGGAAAGCGAACCTGGCCTTGGCAGCACCTTCCACATCAACATCCCCTTTGAACATGGACGAATCGCTTCGCCTGCTCGTGGTTGAGGACGACCCCAATCTGGGCGCCCTCCTCACGGAATACCTCGGCGCAAAAGGCTACACCGTTGAATTGCAGAAGGACGGCCAACAGGGCTTCAATGCATACAAGCGCGGCGGGCATGACCTGTTGCTATTGGACGTGATGATGCCCGTGAAGGATGGCCTGACCCTGGCCCGCGAGATCCGCAACGAGGACAAGCAGATCCCCATCATCTTCCTCACAGCGAAGAGCATGCGGCAGGATGCGATCAATGGTTTCCTGAGCGGTGCCGACGATTACATCAACAAGCCCTTCCTCATGGAGGAACTCCAGCTGCGCATCCATGCCGTGCTGCGCCGGGTACATGGGGTTGCGGAGAAGGAAGAAGCGCCCACGCATTATGATATCGGCAACTACGCCTTCGACGTACGCAAGCAGACGCTCACGCTCGATGAGGACCAGCGCAAGCTCACCACCAAGGAAACCGAGTTGCTCAGGATGTTATGCGTCCACCGCAACAGCGTGCTGGAACGTTCGGATGCGTTGCGTGAGATCTGGGGCGACGATAGTTACTTCAACGGCCGTAGCATGGATGTGTACATCGCCAAGCTGCGCAAGTACTTCAAGGACGATCCCGGCGTGGAGATCGTGAACGTGCACGGAAAAGGGTTCCGGCTCACGGATCGATCGGAGTAGGGTCCAGCGGATGGATCAACCGTTCACAACGAACCGGTCCTCCCACCATCCACGGGGAGGTTGATCCCATTGATGTAGCCGGCCGCAGGTGAGGCAAGAAAGGCGATCGCATTGGCCACCTCCTCCGGTTTCGCGAAGCGCCGCATCGGTACTTCGTTCATCATTGATCGGGCGGCCGCTTCAACGCTGATACCGCCCTTCTCCGCCTTTCCTTTCACGATCGCGACCAAGCGTTCGGTCTCCGTAGCGCCGGGCAACACATTGTTCACGGTGATGTTGTAGCGCCCCAATTCGTTCGCCAAGGTCTTGCTCCAGTTCGCCACCGCACCACGGATGGTATTGCTCACTCCCAACCCGTTCAGTGGCACCTTCACACTGGTGCTGATCACATTGATGATGCGGCCTCCGCCAGTGGACTTCATGCCAGGGACCACTGCAAGAACCAGTGTCTGGAACGCGAGCAGGTGCAACCGGAACGCATTCTCGAAAGCCGCTACCGAAGCCTCATGCGCTTGGCCCGGTGGCGGTCCCCCGGTATTGTTCACGAGGATGGCGATGGGGCCGTTCGCCTTCACATGCCCCTCGATCGCCTTTTGAAGCGTTGTGGTTTCGCTCATGTCGGCAACAAGGATCAAGTGCTGCTGGCCGCTCGACCGGTCGAGCGTTCCCAGCGCGGTGCTCAGCCTGGCCTGATCGCGGGCGAGCAGGGTGATGCGCGCTCCGAGCCTCGCCAGTTCCTGTGCAGCAGCCAAGCCGATCCCTTGTGTGCTCCCGCACACCAGCGCGTGCTCCCCGTTGAGGCGCAGGTCCATGGCGGCCAAGGTAATCGGGGACCGCACCAGAGGCCGATCGTGGATAAGTAGGGTTGTGCGGAACTCGCTGGAGTGATGTTGCCCGATCACATTTGTGGGCCTAACAGTTACCCAACCCTCTACACATGAAAGCACTTTTACGTTCCGTCCCAGTCTTCCTTTCGGCCCTGCTTGCCCTGCCGGCCCTCTCACAAGGACCTGCACAAGCACGCCCTCATGCTCCGCAGGTGAAGGCCCCGGTGGGCCAACTTTCCGGGGCGCGTGTCGCTTCCACCACCACCCATACGCACAGCGCAGGCGTGGGCGCGGGATCATTCCGTGGCGGGCCTCCCACGAACGACAATTGTGCGAACGCACAGGCGCTCACCGTTGGCGCAAACTGTTCCAGCCCAACGCCTGGTGATAACACCCAAGCCACCCAGAGCGTGGCCGGACCCGCGTGCGACCTGAACACCACGGGCATTTTTGCAGATGTGTGGTACAGCTTCAACAGTGGCAGCAACACATCGGTGAACGTGGACCTGGTGCCGGGCCTCACCATGACCGACAATGTCCTGGTGGTACTTGATGGTTGCACCGGAACGGAGCTGTTGTGTTTCGTGCTGCCCGCAGGACCGCAGACCGTCGCGGTCAATACCAACACCAACTACATCATCCGTGTTTATTCCAACACGCAATACGGCGATCCCGGGCCCTTCACCATCTGCGTGAGCGCGGGCAGCTCAGCACCGGCGAACAACGATTGCGCTGGCGCCATCTCCTTGCCCGTTGGCTCATCCTGCGTGACCACCGCCGGTACCACCGCCGGGGCAACGCAATCGCTTGCCTCCATCACTTGCGCCACCTTCACGGGTGATGCGAACGATGACGTGTGGTATTCCTTCACGGCAACAGGGCCGACCGCCACCATCGAAGTACAGGGCAGCACCACCTTCGATGCCGTGGTCGACCTGCGGAGCGGTGCGTGCAACGGCACCAACATCGCCTGCGCCGATGCCACCGTGGAGGATGGCTTGGAAGTGATCAGTGCCACGGGACTCGTTGCCGGCACCGTGTACTACATACGGGTCTACCACTATGCCACTGCTGCTGCTGCTGACCCAACCTTCACCATATGTGTTCACGATGCAAGCGGTGGTGTGCCCCCCAATGACGAATGCAGCAGCGTTACGCCCCAAGCGATCGCGGTACCTGGTGCGTTCACCTTCAGTGGTGACAACACCGGAGCGACGATCACCAACGATGCTCCGTTCACCACGGCTTCGGTGTGGCATGCGTTCACCACGACCGCCTGCGCCGATATCGCAGTGAGCTACTGCGGTACCAGCCCTGCGTTCGCCAACGTGTGGATCCAACTGGCTGAGCAATGCCCCGTCAGCACCTATATCCAGTCGGCCGTGTTCAACGACACCGACTGTGCCGACGGCAACTGGACGGTTTACTTCGAGGATGTGGCTGCAGGCACTTACTGGTTGCCCGTATTGTCCGAGGCGGGGTCGGTCGGCCCCTATGATGTTACCGTTACGACAGTGCCTTGCATCACGGTTGCCCCGGTGAACGATGAATGCTCCGGGATCATCCCCCAAGCGCTGAACCTCGGTAGCAGCCTCACGTTCACGGGTGACAACACGGGCGCCACCACCACCAACGATTACGTTCCCGGCAGCACGTGGGAGATCCCGCCACCGATCCTGCCTAGCGTATGGCATGCGTTCACCATCGGGGCTTGTGCGGATGTGACCGTTGAAATGTGCGGCACCACCCCGGCATTCGCGAACGTTTGGATCATCCTCGCCACCAGTTGCCCTGGTAGCGACGTGATCGCCGGCCCCGGCACCTTCGACAATACCTCTTGCGGCGATGGCAATTACAGCGTCTTCTACGAGGATCTACCGGCCGGCACCTACTACCTGCCCATCCTGGGTGAGGCGGGGTCCTTCGGTCCATATACCATTACCGTTAGCGCAACCGCCTGTGCCGGTGTGGGTACCTGCGATGGCGGGCTCGTGCTCACCAGCACCTTCAGCACCAGCGAGGTGGTTTGCTCGAACGGCCTGCCCGATGTGATCTCCTTCATCACCACGAGCACAAGCACGGAGAGCTACGATTACATCCTGGCGGATGACAACGACAACATCATTTCGCTCCTGGCCGGTGGCAGCTTCGATTTTGAAACGGCCGCACTGGGTATCTACCACGTTTGGGGAGTGAGCTACAACGGTGTGCTCACCAATGTCATCCCGGGAGCTCCCGTCAGTGGCATCGGCAGCAATGGAACCTGCTTCGACCTGAGCACCAACTTCGTTTCGGTGGATGTGGATATCTGCCAGGGCATAGCGGGCAACGCCGCCAACATCTGGGGTGTGTACCCGAACCCCGGCAATGGCGACTTCACCGTGCACAATGGTGGTGTTGGTGGCTTGGTGACCATGGAAGTGATGGATCTCGGCGGCCGTTTGGTGTACTCCGCCACAACGCAGATGAGCGCTGGGCAGAGCCACTCGCTGGCGCTTGCTGGCATCCTGGCCCAAGGCAGTTACACCTTGCGGATCAGCAATGGCGGTAACAGCCATGAGCAGCGCCTCATGGTGAAGTAACCCCGACTTCCACAGAGCAAGAGGGCGGCCCGCTGGGCCGCCCTCTTGCGTTCGGGAACCTTCTTGGCCGGGCCGGGGTAAAAGTGGACCGAACCACAGGCCCATGCGCTCCTCCCTCCTCTTTCTTCTACTGCTGCTCTCCTGCTCGGCCACGTCCGTTTTCGCACAGGACGAAGCCGTTACTGCCTTGGAAGTTGCCGGTCGTATCACCGACGGCGAGAAGAACTTGGAAGGGGTACAGGTTTACGCCATGATCGAGAACGTGCGCCTGGACTCCTTGAAGACCACCGGCAATGGCAAGTTCGCCATGCAGTTGGCACTGCAGAAAGAGCACATGCTCGAATTCAAGAAGGACGGCTATGTGGTGAAGCGCATGCTCATCGACCTTCGGGTGAAGGCCAAACCGGGGCAGGAATTCATTCTCGCGCCCATCGACATGGACGTGACCTTGCTTAGCGAGGAGTATTACGAAGGCGCCGATACGGATGTCCTTGATTTCCCCAGCGCCATTGTCCGTTGGAACAAGACCACGGGCGCCTTTGCCATGGACCATGAATACACCATGGGCATGGCCCGTGCGAATGGTTCGGTGCTGCTGATGGCCGCACGCACGGGGACCGGGAAGAAGAAGTAGATCGCCCCGCTCAAGGGTCAGAGTAGACCCATGGGCCAAAGGCCCAATCCGAGAACACCCAGTCCGCAAACGACGATCACCACCGCGTTGGTCGTGTTCAATTGAACGACCGCACCCTCATCATTGGGCGTGAATGTCTCGCGGATCACCTGCAGGTAATAGTAGATCCCGATAACGGCCATGACCACCGCGAAGAGCGTCGTCTTCACGTAGCCGTTCTCCACGGCCATGAAGAACACCTGGTACTTGGCCAGGAAGCCCGCCGTAGGTGGGATGCCGGCCAGCGAAAGCAACATCACCAAGGCCGTGATGGCCAGCCAAGGCTTCGTCCGGAACAGGCCACGGAAAATGCGGATGTTCTCATCGCCGTTCGCAGCACGTTTCGCAAGGGTGAGGATCACGAACAAGCCGACCGTCGCAAGCGAATAAGTGAAGGTGTAGTAGAAGATGGCCCGCCCGGCCGAGGCGTGGTGGCTGAGGATGGCAAGCAGCAGGAAACCGCTGTGCGCAATGCTGCTGTATGCCATGAGCCGCTTGAACTGGCTTTGGCGCAAGGCGACCAGGTTGCCAACCATGAGCGTGAGGAAGGTCATCGCCCAAAGCGTGCGCTCCAGGGCCGGAGGCAGCGCGGTGATCTGCACACCGATCAACCGGTACACCGCCGCAAAGCTGCCCATCTTCACCACGGTGCTCATGAAAGCGGTCACCAGCGTGGGCGCACCTTCGTACACATCGGGGCTCCAGAAATGGAAGGGCACCGCCGCCACCTTGAAGCCCAATCCAACGGTGATGAAGAACAGGCCGATCAGGAAGAGCATATCCTGTTGACCCGCATGCGCATCGGCATAGGCACCGATGGTCGCCAGATCGAAGGAGCCGGACACGCCGTACACCAAGGCAATACCCATGAGGAAGAAGGCCGTGGCGAAGGAGCCGAGCAGGAAATACTTGAAGCTGGCCTCACTGCTGCGGTAGCTGCGTTTCTTGCCCCCGGCCAGGATGTAAAGCGGGATGCTGAGCACCTCGATGCCAAGGAACAGCATCAACAGGTTCTGGTAGCTCGTGAGCAGGAAGGCGCCGGTCAGGCTGAAGACCAACAGTGCGTAATGCTCCGCCACGTTCTGCTCCATGCGCGCGTAGTAGTCGCTGCCGAAGAGGAAGATGAGCAGCGTGATCCCCGCCATGCCGGCGTTGAACGCAATGCTCAGGTCATCGAAGGCCACTGCACCACCTGCCCATGCGGGCAAGGGACGATGATCCAGCAGTGTCAGCGCGATGACCCCCGCAAGACCCAGCATACCGGCTGGGGCCAGGAAGCGCTTGTTGTTCTTGCCCAACCCCAAATAGAGGAGCACAACACCCAGGATCGAGAGAAGAATGATGGAGCTCATCAGTGGGCGACGTTGATGAGGGTGAGCAACTGTTGCACTGGCGCCTCCAACAGATCGAGCACAGGTTGCGGGTACACGCCAAGGATGAAGGTGAGTGCGACCAGAGGCACCAGCACCCAATGATCCACCTCATCCGCGTCCGCGATCTCCATCTTCCAGCGATCAGGACCCAGCATGCTCCGTTGATAAGCGTACAGCATGTACACCGCGCCGAGAATGATCGAGATCACACCGAGGAAGGTCCACCACGGCGATATCTCCAACAGCCCATTGAACATCAACCACTCACCGATGAAGCCTTGTGTCAGGGGCAATGCGATAGAACCGAGCACCACCAGCATGAAGAGCGCAGCAAGCCGCGGCGCCTTCACCTTCAACCCGCCCATGGCGGCAAGTTCCGTAGTGCCAACGCGTTCTTTCAGGCCGCCGACGATGTAGAGCATGGCCACCACGATGATGGCGTGGGCCAGGGTCTGGTACAGCGCACCAGTGACGCCCATGGCGTTCGCCGTGAACAAGGCTGCGCACATCAGGCCGACGTGGCTCAACGAACTCCATGCGACGAGACGCTTAAGATCGCGCTGGCGGAATGCGATCCAGGCCGCATACAAGCAACCGACCAAGCTCAGTACGATCACCACATCGCGCCAGTGCGCAACACCATCCGGAACGATCGGCAGTACGAAGCGCACCACGCCGTACAGGCCCATCTTCAACATCACCCCACCCAGGATCATGGTGCCTTGTAGTGGAGCCATGGTGTAGGTATCGGGCTGCCAGCTGTGCACGGGGAACATCGGCATCTTGATCGCGAAGGCGATGAACAACACCCAGAACAACCAGCGCTGCACATCGGGTGCGATGGTCACGGCCTGCAACGCGGTGATGTCCGCGCTGCGCGGTGCCGGTAGTTGCAGGTAACTATAGATCAGGCCGAAGAGCAGGGTGAGACCACCGAGCACGGTGTAGATGAAGAATTTCAACGTGATCGCGCGCCTGCGTTCGCCACCCCAATAGATCAGCAAGAAGAAGACCGGCACCAGGGCCAGTTCGTAAAACACGTAGAACAGGAAGGCGTTCTGCGCGAGGAAGACAGCGAACAAGGCCGATTGTGTGAACAGGATGAGCGCGTTCACCAACGAGGGGTTGCTCAGTTGCTGCTTCCAACCCGCGCCCACGATGAAGGGGAACACGATCGCCGTGAGCAGCACCATCAACAGACTGATGCCGTCGAAACCGAAGACGATACGCATGCCCCACGCCGGAACCCAATCGTGCGCATACGTGATGAGCATGCCGCTGTTGCGATCATGACCCGCGTACATGGCGATCGCCAGTCCGAGGCCCAACAGCGAAGTGAGCAATGCGATGGCGCGGGCCTGTGCCTGCGGACGCGCGACCAAGAGCAACAACCCGGCGAACAACGGGAGCAGGATGATGGCGAGGGTCATCAACATCATGCGCTCCAGATCGTTAGGATGAGGAAACCGATGATGCCGACCACCATGGCGAACAAGTAGAAGCTCATGTTGCCGGTCTGCACCCGACGCACGAGCTTGCCAAGACGCAATGTGGTGTTGCCGGTGAGGTTCACCGCACCATCGATCACGCGCTTCTCCATGATCGAGTCAAGCTTGGTGCTCATCCAATCGTAGGGTTTTTCGAAGAGCGTGGAGTAGAGCTCATCGATGTACCACTTGCGCGCTATGATGCGCTTGAAGAACGAAAGCTCCTCCGGCTCGGGATCGAGCGTGGTCTTCTTCGCGAAGCGGTTGTAGGCGACCCGGATCACCAAGGCGATCAGGCCCACGGTGACCCCCATCAGCATCCATTCCATGCCCGCGCTCAAATGCAGATGCTCGCCCGAGATACCGTCCGCGGCGGTTTCCAGGTAATGCTTCATCGTCTCGTGCCCGCCGATCAAATGTGGCAGGTTCAGCACGCCTCCGAAAACGCTGAGCACGGCCAGCACCATCAAGGGTACGGTCATCACCTTCGGGCTCTCATGCGGATGCGCCTTGCCGCGGTACGTGCCGAAGAAGGTGAGGAACAACAGGCGGAACATGTAGAAACAGGTGAGCAGGCTAACGCCAAGCGTAGCGGCGTAGAGCAACGGATGCCGCTCGTAAGCAGCCATCAGGATCGCATCCTTGCTGAAGAAGCCACTGAAGCCGGGGATGCCGGCGATCGCCAGCGTACCGATCAAGAAGGTGATGTACGTGACCTTGGTAACGCCCTTCAAGCCGCCCATTTTGCGGATGTCCTGCTCGCCCCCCAGGGCGTGGATCACACTGCCAGCACCGAGGAACAACAGCGCTTTGAAGAAGGCGTGCGTGGTGACGTGGAACATGGCCGCGCTGAACGAGCCCAGACCCAGCGCCACGAACATCAAACCGAGCTGCGATACGGTGGAGTACGCCAGCACTTTCTTGATGTCGTTCTGGAAAACACCGATCGTGGCGGTAACAAGCGCCGTGACAAGTCCAACAGTGAGCACCACATCCATGGTGATGGGCGCCAGCACGAACATCGAACTGCTGCGCACCAAGAGGAATATGCCGGCCGTAACCATGGTCGCAGCGTGGATCAATGCGCTCACCGGCGTTGGACCGGCCATGGCATCGGGCAGCCACGTGAACAATGGCAACTGCGCACTCTTGCCGATAGCACCGACGAACAGCAGCAACGTCACCGTGGTGATCCAGGGTGAGCCCATACTGATGCCGGCCGACTTGTCCATGACGGTGCCATAATCGAGCGTTCCGAACTGCTGCATGATCATCACCAGCGCGATCAAGAAGCCGAGGTCGCCGATGCGGTTCATGACGAAGGCTTTGCGCGCGGCGTAGTTGTAGGCCGGCACCGTGTACCAGAAACCGATCAGCAGGTAGCTGCACAGGCCCACACCTTCCCAACCGATGAAGGTGACGAGGAAGTTGCCGCCCATCACCAGCATCAGCATGGCGAAACTGAAGAGGTTGAGCAGCGAGAAGAAGGTGTTCACCCGCTTGTCGTCGTGCATGTAGCCGATCGAGTACAGGTGGATCAACGAACCCACGCCGGTCACGATCAGCATCATCGTCAGCGAGAGCGCGTCGATCTGGAACGCGAACGGGATGTGCATGCCCCCCACACTGATCCAATCAAAGAGCTTCACCACATGCGTTGCTCCTTCCGGAGGCGACTCTTGGTGCATCCCGGCAGCGTGCAAGGCATTGACCACCTCGTGGCCAACGAAGAGCACCGCGCTACAGAGGAACGACAGGACGACCATCGCCGTGGCCAGCATGCCCGCTGTATTCCCCTTCAGCTTGCCGCGCAACGACGCGATCGCGAGCGCCCCGACCAACGGAAAGGCCGGTACCAGCATCGCCAGTAGATCGGTCTTCACCATTTCAATCGGTTCAACTGGTTGATGTCGATGCTGTCCACGTTGCGTTTCATCATCACCAGGATCGCCAAGCCCACGGTGACTTCCGCAGCAGCAACGAGCATGATGAAGAACACGAACACCTGTCCGCCGGGATCACCGTGGTGCGCACTGAAGGCCGCCAGCAACAGGTTCACGCTGTTGAACATCAGCTCCAGGCACATGAGGATGATGATCGTGTTGCGACGGAACAACGCCCCCGCCAGCCCGATGCTGAACAACGTGAAGCTCAGGAACACGTAATGCTCCAGTGGCACGCTGCGGATGACGGTGACGATGTCGTTCATGTTCACCCGTTTCCGGTTCCTCCATTTGCGACCCCCTCTCCTTGGGAGAGGGGCAGGGGTGAGGTGTCTTTCTTTCCGAGCATCACCGCACCGATCATGGCGCTCAGGAACAGCACGCTGCTCACCTCGAAGGGCAGCAGGAACTCGGTGAACAAGGACTTGCCCACGCTGGTGACCAAACCGACAGATCCATCATAAACATCCGGCTTTGCGATGCCGATGCCGTTCCTGACCGCGCCCAACAGCGTGAGCAGGAACAAGCCGCCAGCAACAACCGCTGCAATGCGCGTGACAATGGATTTCTGCGGCTCGGTGCTCTTATTGAGGTTGAGCAGCATGATCACGAACAGGAAGAGCACCATGATGGCGCCCGTATAAACGATGATGTGCACCACGGCCAGGAACTGCGCGTTCAGCAGGATGTAGTGGCCGGCGATGCTGAGGAAACAGACGATCAGCGCGATCACGCTGTTGATGGGGCTCTTGGCCGCCACCACGAAGAGCGCGCTGAGGATGGAGATCGCCGCGAAGAGGTAGAAGAGGATCTGCATCCGTCGCTCAGCGGTTGTGCGAATACTGTTTCTGCTGCTTGAACTTGATCACCTCGGGCGTCTGCCGTTTGCTCACATCCACACGCAACGCGGGATCCAACGGCTCCACCAACCATTCCTTGCCGTACACGAAGGGGTTGCGCGTGTAATCGCTCGGCACCAAGCGATCGGTGAGGAAGATCGCCTCCTTCGGACAGGCCTCTTCGCAATCGCCGCAGAAAATGCAGCGCAGCATATTGATCTCGTACACGCTCGCGTACTTCTCCTCGCGGTACAATTTCTCCTCGCCCTTCTTGCGCTCGGCGCTCACCATGGTGATCGCCTCGGCCGGACAGGCAACGGCACAAAGACCGCACGCGGTGCAGCGTTCGCGCCCCTGGTCATCGCGTTTCAGCACGTGCAGGCCGCGATAGATCGCACTGAACGGGCGCTTCTGCTCGGGGTACTTCACCGTGGCCGCCTTCACGAAGAAGAAATGCTTGAGCGTGATCGCCATGCCCTTGAGGATCGCGGGCAGGTAGATGCGTTCCATGAACGTCATCTTCTTGTTGCTCACCTGCCGGCTGCGCTGCGTAAGGGGTTGCATTGCGGTGGCCATGGTTCAGAAGAGCGCGAGCAGCTCGGTGCGGTAGTTCCAGAGCCCCGTGATGAGGATGTTGAGGATCGCCAGCGGGATCAACGTCTTCCAGCCGAGGTTCATCAGCTGGTCGTAGCGGAAGCGCGGGAGCGTCCAGCGGATCCACATGAAGAAGAAGATGAAGAAGCCGATCTTGGCGAAGAGCGTGAGCGTGCCCAGTACGGTGATCCAGAACCCGGTGAGCCCTGCCTGATCAACGAACGGGATGTCGTAACCACCGAAGTACAGCGTGCTGATGACCGCGCTGCTGATGAACATGTTCACGTACTCCGCGAAGAGATAGAAGCCCAGCTTCATGCTGCTGAACTCGGTGTGGTAGCCGCCCACCAGTTCCGTTTCGCACTCCGGCAGATCGAACGGCGCGCGGTTCGTTTCGGCGAAGGCGCACACCAGGAAGAGCAGGAAGCCCAGGGGTTGTGCGAAGATGTTCCATAGGCCATCGAGCTGGCCGCTTACGATGCCGCTCAAACTCAATGTGCCCGTACCGATGATGAGGGCCACGATGCTGAGGCCCATGGCCAGCTCGTAGCTCACCATCTGGCTGGCTGCGCGGATGGCGCCGTACAGCGCGAACTTGTTGTTGCTGGCCCAACCGCCGAGCATGATGCCGTACACACCGATGCTCACCATCGCGAAGATGTACAGGATGCCGATCTCGGGATCCGCTGCCTGGAAGTTGAGCGTGAAATCGCCGATGACCATGGTGCCACCCCAAGGGATCACGCAACCGGTGAGCAACGCCGTGGTCATGGCGATCGCGGGACCGAGGAAGTACAGGCGCTTGTTCGCCGTGGCCGGCACGAAGTCCTCCTTCATGAACATCTTCACGCCATCGGCGATGGGCTGCAGGATGCCGAAGGGGCCAGCGCGGTCCGGACCGATCCGGTCCTGCATGAAGGCCGCGACTTTCCGCTCGCCGTAGGTCTCATACGCCGCCACACCCAAGGTGACCAGCAGCAGCACGCTGAGGAAAATGACGGTGGTGAGGATCATGAGCGGTCCATGATGTTGAAGGGTTCCACCGAGGGCGCATCGGGCGCCGATGTCGTGAGCAGCTTCTGCTTCAGCTTGTCGGTGTAGTGCCCTTGTGCGATCACGCTGTGGCGGTCGATGTTGCGCGGACCTTCAATGGTCCAGTGCTTCACATCCTTCGTCTCGAACCGGCAGGTGTTGCAGATGAATTCCTCCACCTCGCCCCACTGGTCCTTGCGGCCGGTGACGCGCAGCACTTCAGTGCCTTTCAACCAGAGCACCACTTTTCCGCTGCACTTGTCGCAGTTGCGGTGTGCGTCCATCGGATTGGTGAACCATACGCGACTGGCGAAACGGAAGGTGCGATCGGTAAGCGCGCCTACGGGGCACACATCGATCATGTTGCCGCTGAAGTCGTTCTCGATCGCCTCGGTGATGTAGG